>DATMSE010000091.1:0-12517 GCA_035565575.1 Xanthobacteraceae bacterium | reverse complement strand
GGGCCGGTTGCGCAGCCGCTCCTCCAGCTTGCGGGCGGTCGGCGTCAGATCGCTGTCGGGATAAGCTGCCAGAAAGGCCCGGTAGCCGGCCGCGGTGTTCTCGAGCACCGCCTTGTTCCAGGCGATCATGCGCAGATACCGCTCGAGCCAGGTGCGGGCGCGCGGTGCATACACCGGATCGGAATACAGCGACACAAAGGCCTCATAGGCCTCCACCGAGCCGTCGGCAACGATGATCTCATGCGCTGCCTCGGGCGATTTGTCCTTCAGTCGTTGCGTCCATTGATCGGACGCTTGCTTCACGGACGCCGCCTTCATCTCGGTCGGCTTGGTCTCGGTCGCCTTGGTATCGGTCAGTTTGGCATCCATGGGCTTAGCAGATGCATCCGCCGCAGCCGCGCCGAAAAACCTGAAATCGTCGGTGAGCGACGAGCTCTCCCAAGGCGTCTGACGGCCGTCGGTTGCCTTGTTCACCGCGACGCGGACGCGCTTGAAGGCGTCCTCAATCGACAGGCCCGGCTCCTTGGCGACGGTCAGCAGCGCTGTTGTATAAGGACTGTTGGCGCCACTGCCGTCCTCGGCTTCTGCGCCGGGCGACGTGGAAAAGGACAGGAAGGTTCCCGGGGCACCGAATTTGGCATCGACGATCGCAAGGCCCCGGCCCGCGGTCTTGCCAATCTCGGGAAATGGGTTGTTACGGCAGGCATCCAGCAACACGAGACGCATGCGGCTCGGCACCGATGTCAGCGTATTGAGAACATCATTGAGGCGGACGGCTTGCAGCGGAATGTCGGCTTCGCGCTTCGGATCGATGTCGATGGGAATTAGAAAGTTCTCACCGTCGATCTGCATGCCGTGCCCCGCATAGAACACGAGCGCCACCGTGTCCTTGCCCTTGGTGGCCATCTGCGCCGCGAAGTCGCTCACGGTTTGACGCAAGGCGTTCTGCGACAGATCGGATGCGGAGGTTACCTCGAAGCCCGCATCGCTCAGAAGCTGCGCCATCGCCTTCGCGTCGTTGGCCGGATTCGGCAGCGGCGACACCGCCCGATAGGCGGACTGGCCGATCACCAGCGCCATACGACTTTCCGCAAAGGCTGCGCTTGTTCCCCACAGCAGGCCAGCCGCGGCGACGATGCTGAGGACACTCCGGCGAAACATCGCATCACCCTTATTGGCAAACTCCGGCAGGCTTCGACGCTTCCGGTTTGTATCGGTCGCCCGCAAAAGCGGCGCGGTTCAACTCGCGATGAGTTTAGAACAGAGTTCCACGTGCTCGGACGCGCGACTCCGCGTCGCACCCATCGATCCTGCGCGTCTCGGCGAAACCGTCTTGAGCTCTGCGGCACACCCGGTGTGCAGGCGAGCATGGTGAACAAGCGGTTAATCTTACTTGGCGATTTATGCCGAGCCCCCAATGCTAAATTGAAGTGTCTGCGCTAAAGTTTACCGGCTGGCGCAACCAGCATCGCAGTGCCGCCAGCGAGCATCGGAACATCGGTTTGGTTGAGGTTGGACCCATCGCGACCGGACATCGCCGAGCGGCTGATAGCGCGACGACGGCATCGCCCGCCCTCGCGGCATCCGCGCGCCGGCCGACGCCGCTTGCCGCGATTTCGCGGCAGGCGTGGCGGGATCTCGCCGCGCGTGCTATCGAGCCGAACGGCTATCATCTCGCCGACTGGCAGATGGCGGTGGACGCCTTTGCGGTGGGGCGCACCGGCGCAGACGCACTGGCCTCATGGGACGCCTCCGCTCGATCTCCTGCTGCAGCATCGCTGAATGGCCTTCTGCCGGTGATCTCGTGCTGGCGGGCTTTTCACCTGCCGCTGCCAGCGCTCGTGAGCGCCGATCCCTACGGAACCCTCGGCTCGCCTCTGCTCGATCGTGACACCGCGACCGTTGGCGCGGCAAGGCTCCTGAACGCGGCGCGCGATGCGGGCGCGCGCGCCCTGATCCTGCGCAACGTGGCACTCGAGGGCAAAGCCTTCGCCGCATTTACCGAGGCGATGGCTCGGGATGCGCTCTCGCCTCGCATTCTGCACGCCCATGCACGCGCCTCTCTCGATGCGAGGCAGGATGCCGATAAGCTCCTGCGCGACACGCTGGGCCCGAAGAAACTGAAAGACCTCCGGCGGCAACGCCGCCGGCTTGCTGAACAGGGTGCGGTGAGCTTTGCTGTTGCGCGGAGACCCGATGATGTCCGGCGAATGCTGGAGATTTTCCTGACGCTGGAAGCCAGCGGCTGGAAAGGCCGACGTGGCACCGCGTTGCTCAATAGCCCGGGGGATGCCCGTTTCATTCGCGTTGCGGCCCCCAAGCTGGCCGAAACCGGCGAGTGCGAAATCATCTCGCTCTCGGCCGGCGCGAGGCCCATCGCGGCGGCCATTGTCCTTCGCCACCAGGACCGCGCGTTCTACTTCAAGCTCGGTATCGACGAGAGCTTTGCGAAATTCTCCCCAGGCGTGCAACTCACGCTCGATCTGACACGGCACCTGTGCGCCGATCCGCAAATTGCCAGTGCGGATTCCACCGCAGATGCCGGCCACACCATGATCGAGCCGATCTGGCCTGGGCGTTTCAGGATCGGTGACGTCCTGCTGCCGCTCTACCGCCGCGATCCGGCGGTCGCCCTCACCCACGCCGCCCTGGTAACGCATGCTGGCTTGCACAGGTCTGCGCGTCGCCTGCTGCGCATCATGCGTGGCAAGCCCGGGTAAGCGGCTGACGCCTGTCATCAAGGATGAACGTTTGATTGATCGCCGCTACTCGGCGGCTGTCGCATTCACTTCCGCGGAGACCTGCCGGATCGCACGCGCCAACTGCTCCGGGGGCTGCGCACCGGATACCGCATATTTTCCGGCGAAAACATAGGTCGGCACGCCGGAGATCCCTTTGTCGGAGGCCTCCTGCGCCTGAGAGGTGACGACGTCGACATCCTCCTCGGTCGCCAGCCGGCGGCGCACGGTGTCAGGATCCATACCGCAATCCGCCGCCGCCTGGACGAGCACCTCGCTGTCGGTGAGATCGCCACCATCGCGGAAGTACAATTCCATCAAGCGCTGCTTGACGGCGGCGGACCTGTCACCAGACGGGTCGCGCGCGGCCCAGTAGATCAACCGATGGCAGTCGAGCGTGTTCGGTTGGCGCTGTACCAGGTCCGGTCGATACACCAGCCCCTCGGCGCCAGCGGCTTCAACGACGCGAGCTGCAATCCTGCCATAGGCTTCGACTGAACCGAACTTCGCGGTCAGATACTCCTCGCGGCTGATGCCTTCACGCGGCACCCATGGATTGAGGAAGAACGGGCGCCAGTGCACCTCCACCGGAACATCGTGCGCCAGCGCCAGCGCGTTCTCGATGCGATGCTTGCCGATATAGCACCATGGGCAGACGACATCCGATACGATATCGATGGTCAACGGCTTGATCGCACTCATGTGAGCCTCCTTGCTCCGATAACCATGAGCTAATCAGCCACCCCACACCGCTGCAAGCCGTTAATTCCGATCAGCCGCCATGTCCTTGAGCGCGGCGGCGGTCGCCTCATCGGCGGGAAAGAAGCTCTCGATCGCCAGTTCCGACAGCGTGATGTCGACCGGCGTGCCGAACACCATCGTCGTCGAGATGAAGCTCAGCACCACGCCTTCGTGCCGCAGCTGGAACGGAATCGCCACGGCACCGCTCTGGATCGGCCGCTGTCGTGCCGGAATCGGAAACGCCTTCAATTCCTGATACAGCTTCAGCAACTCGGGATCGGCCGTCGTTTCGCACTGACGATGCAGACGCTCGAGCAGATGCGCGCACCATTCCGACAGGTTCACCGTGTGCGGCGCCAGCCCCTCAGGATGAAAAGACAGCCGCAACACATTCATCGGTGGCGCGAGCAGCGGTGGCGCGACACCGCCAAGTAGCGTTCTGACCATCCGATTGGCCGTCACCAGATTCCAGTGGCGATCAATGGCCAATGCCGGATTGGGCTCGTGCGCGCGAAGCACCTGGTCGATGGCCTGCCGGGCCGAGGCAAGTGCCGGATCGTCGAGATCACGTTGCGGAAACGCCGGCGCAAAACCCGCGGCAACCAGCAATACGTTGCGTTCGCGGAATGGCACGTCCAGTCGCTCCGCCAGCCGCAACACCATGTCCCGCGACGGCGCAGCGCGCCCGGTTTCGACGAAACTGAGATGGCGCGCAGAGATCTCGGCCTCGCCGGCAAGATCGAGCTGGCTGAGATGGCGCCGCTGTCGCCATTGGCGAAGATGCTCGCCGATATGGATCGGCTTGGCAGTACTGGTCCGTATTGTGGAAAGCTGACTGTTCATGGGAGGAGCCTAGCAGCGGCTCATACGTCAATCCATTACCTGGGAGGTCATGGATTTGGGCGTATCGCCTCCCTGTACGCGGATACGAGTGGCCCGGCGAAGCGCGATAGCTTTCGCGCAAATCATCCGTTCGAAAGCCTAGGCGGCCCGCGACCGCTTTCCGCCGTTGGCTTTTGCTGAACCGCGCGACTTGACCGCACCACCGGCAAGGCGCCTCACCTTCGGGGCGCGGACCGCATGGGATTTGCCTGCTGCCTTGCGGCGCGCCGCAGGCGAGACAGCAGATTTCGCGGTTCCGGTTTTGCCCTTGGCTGGCTTTGCTTTGGCTGGCTTCGCTTTGGCTGGCTTCGCTTTGGCTGGCTTGGCCTTGCCCGGTTTGGCTGTTCTGGACGTCTTTGTCTTGCGCGTCTTGGCGGGCTTTGCCTTGAGCGCCCCCGCCCGGGCCCCGGCGCGCTGCTTCGCACGCTTGCGTTCGCAGGAATCACACTTGCAGCCAATCGGCTTCAGATATTCTTTGAAGTATTCCGTGCCGTAATCGTAATTGATCTCTTCGCCGGGCTCGATGTTCTTGATGGCCCGGATGTAGACCGTGCGATTGCGGGAACTGACGTCGGACTCCGCGTTCGGCCTGCAGGAATGATTGATATAGCGCGCGATGTTCTTGCGAACAGAGCCATCGATCGTCCAGCGGCTGTTGATCTGGAACAGATACTTGTTCTCGATCGCGTCATCTTCCTCCTTGCGGCAGTCCAGCATAGGACCGAAGTAACGGATGATCTTCGTCCCCTTCTTGATCGGCTTGGTGGCGAAAAGACCGAGACCGGTCTTGGAGCGGCCAACGCGATAGGGCTTGCGGGAAGAAACAACGGGCATGTGGGGAAATAACGATTCTATAGTGGCGGGGTTGCCATGAATCGTTCTTCTATCGCAGTTTCGATGAAAATGTCAGGTCTTTCGCCGAATGACATTGAACCTTCCCCAGTTTGCTGCCGTCACATCTGCATGAGGAAGCTCCCGGTTATTGCGGCCTGCCGCCATGTTTTGCGGCTTGTTTTTCTGACGGCAACCGCAAACCTGCCGCTGACATCGGTTGCCGTTGCCCAGACGTTCAGCAGTACCTACACCTCTACGGCGGAAAAGGATTGTCGCAGCAATGCGACCATCTGCAAGGGCATCGACGGCTGGATCGTGCTTGTTCAAGAGGACGATCTGCGCCGAACCGTCTCGATCGGCCGCACCGCGCAGCAGGCGGAAAAGGAACCCGCGGCCAGTCAGAGCTTCGGACCGTTCAATTTCACCGGCGACACTCTCGAGTGGCGGCGCGATGGCGGCAAGCCGTTTGCCACCATTCAGCGCTGGCATCTCGCTGACAACGAGAACCTCGACAAGAACGGCCGTCCCCACTCCGCGCAAATGCTGGTGGTGACACGTTTACCGCCCGGCGCGGTTTGTCACGTCGCCTATATTGACGTCGCGGCCAACCCCAACGCCAATGATATCGCGCGCGAGGCCGCCGACCGGCTGGCGAAAACCTTTGATTGTGCGAAGGAGAAGGCTTCCGTCATCGGCAAGAGCGGCCGCGCCACGGCACTGGCGCGTTAGGAACAGCCTCTTTCAGGACACGCGCGAGCCGAGCGGCGTCCCTCCAGTACGAAGCATCACGTCCAGCAACTGATCCACCGTACTGCCCGCGGGGAGCCGCTCAAGGATATCCGATAGGCGTCCGTCCAAAAGCAGCGTCGAAAATCCGTGCATCAGCGACCAGGCCCGCGCGGCGTCGGCGGCCTGTTCCAAAGTGAGGGTCGCGTTTGCGATTGTTTCGCCGCGTCCCTCGCCCACCGCCTGCACCAATCCGGCGAACGACGCATTCGCGGCCTCATGCAGAACCGGATTGCTCATGTCGAGCCGTTCAGCACGAAACATCAGTTGATACATGGCCGGATGAGCCCGCGCGAAGTCGAGATAAGCATGCGCACGTGCCAGCCCCACCTCGGCGCGCGAACGCCCCGGCGCGGCCGCCGCGTTCATAGCCGCGCCGAACCGCCGATAACCGATGGCAGCAAGCTCGCTGACGAGGCCGGTGAGATCGCGAAAGTGATGCGCGGGCGCTGCATGCGACACTCCTGCCTCGCGCGCCACCGCGCGGAGGGTCAGCCCGGGCAAACCCTCGCGCTCGAGAATGGCTTCCGCGGCCTTGAGCAGGGCATCGTGCAAATCACCGTGATGATAGGACGATGCGGCCCTGGCTCCCTTCGGCGTCTTCGCGGGAGAAATCGCCTTCCCCTTCGGCCTGGCTGACGCGGCTTTGGCAGCCCGGGATGTCGCTTGCCGCGACGCCCGCGCGGCGGCGGACTTCAAACGGGGGATTGCGGGCTTGCTGGTCATGCCGCGTTATAGAGCGCTATTTTTACAGTGTAAAGATTTAGCTTGACGATATCCCGCGAGCCTCTTACCGTATCTTTACGATGTAAAGATAACCTGCGAGGGGAAAAGCCCGTGTCTCATGCCGATCATGCCGCCGCGCTCGACAACCGTTCGCCGATCCCGATGGAATGCGACGCGCCGTTTCTCACCGTAGAGGGCGAACTGCCGCGCGAATTGAACGGCACGCTCTATCGCAACGGCCCCAACCCGCAATTCGATGTCCCGGGCGCCCACTGGTTCGTCGGCGACGGCATGCTGCACGCCTTCCATATCGAGAACGGCCGCGCCTCCTACCGCAATCGCTGGGTGCGGACGCCGAAGTGGCTGGCGGAGCACGACGCCGGCCGCGCGATCTTTGCCGGCTTCGGCCCGATCAAGCTGCGCGATGCGCCGCCGACCAGTTGCAACGACAGTGGCGTCGCCAACACCAACATCATCTATCACGGCGGACGCCTGCTCGCGCTCGAGGAAGGCCATTTGCCGACCGAGATCGAGCCCGCAACGCTCGCGACCCGCGGCTACTGCAACTATGATAGCCGGATCGCCGGCCCTTTCACCGCACACCCCAAGGTCGACCCGATCACCGGCGAGATGATGTTCTTCGGCTACAACGCCAAAGGCCCGTTCAGTTCCGCGCTCTCCTATGGCGTGGTCGATCGCGGCGGTCGCGTGACCCGTTTCGAACATTTCGAAACGCCCTATGCCAGCATGGTGCACGACTTCATCGTCACCGCCAACCACGTGCTGTTTCCGATCCTGCCGCTGACCGGCAGCATGGAACGTGCCATGAAGGGCCAGCCGGCCTATGCATGGGAGCCGGCCAAGGGCGGTTATGTCGGCGTGATGCCGCGCAACGGCCGCACCTCCGACATTCGCTGGTTCCGCGCTGACGCCTGCTACGTCTTCCATGTCCTCAATGCCTGGGACGACGGCAGCAGCCGTATCATCGCCGACGTGATGCAATATGAGGAAGCGCCGCTGTTTCCGTATCCCGACGGACGCAAGACCGATCCGGCAAAATCCCGCGCACGGTTGTGCCGCTGGACCTTCGATCTCGCCGCCGACACCGATCAGTTCGCTCGCGCCTACCTCGACGAGGTCACCGGGGAGTTTCCCCGCATCGATGACCGGCGGGCCGGCCTTGCCACGCGACACGGCTGGTACGCCTGCGCCAATCCCGAACTCCCCACATCGGTTGCGCTGCATGGCATCGTCCATGTGGACGGCCACGGACAACGGAAGGGGCAATATCTGCTGCCGATCGGCGACAGCATTTCCGAACCGGTCTTCGTGGAGCGAGAGCGGGAAGCCGCCGAGGGTGACGGCTGGCTGCTGGCGGTGGTGTGGCGCGCCCGGGAGAACCGCAGTGATCTCGCCGTCTTCAACGCGCAGGACGTCTCCAGCGGGCCCGTCGCGCTGGTCAAGCTCGGCCATCGCGTGCCCGACGGGTTCCACGGGAACTGGGTGTCGGCCACGTAACGCAATGCCGGAGGCGTTCAACCGCCCCAGCCTGATTTTGACACTGTAAAGATTTCGCTTGACGTTGACCCTGAGCACCTCTATGAACTTGACATTGTCAAGATTACTGTCGGAGGAAGCCGATGATGCTGTTTCTGGTCCTCGCTCCCTTTGGTGTTCTCGCAGGCTTGATGCTGGTGACCACTCCCGTCGTCAGCCTGCTCGCGGCTGGCGCTGTGGCGGTCGGCACGATCGGATACGATCTCTTCCGCGGCCGGTCGATCAAAGCCCTGGCTGCCGGCGCTGCGGCGATGTTCGTCACACTCGGGCTTTATCTCGCTGTCTCCGGCCGCCACATGGGCGACCACGAGCTGCGGCTGACGATCGATCTCGGCGTGCTGGCCATCGCCCTCTGCTCGATCGCGCTGCGAACGCCGTTCACGCTGCAATATGCCCGCGAAGTGGTGTCTGCCGACGTCGCGCATGCGCCGGCTTTCATGACCACCAATTACATTCTGAGTTGGGCATGGACCGGGGCTTTCGTGCTGATGCTCGCCGCCGACATTCTGATGCTCTACTGGCCGTCGCTTCCGCTCTGGGTCGGAGTCGGCATTGCCTTTGCGGCGCGCAACTGCGCGATCTACTTCACGAACCGGTATTCCGCACACCGCCGCGCTCTGTTGGCGCAGCAAGCCTCTTGAACCCTCGTCAGCTTCGGTGAGCCGATGAAAAATGTCCTCGCGAGACTAGGCACCGACTTTCTCTCCACCATCCTCTTTCTGGCGATCTATATCGTCACCGACAACGTGATCGCGGCGACGCTGGTCGCGGTCGGGGCCGCCATCACGCAGGTGATCTACGCGCGCATCAAGGGCAAGACGCTGGACTTCATGACCTATGCCAGTCTGGCGCTGGTGGTGGTGCTGGGCGGCGCGACGCTGCTGACCAACGATCCTCGCTTCGTGCTGGCCAAGCCCGCCATCGGTCACTTCGCCATCGGCCTGATCATGCTGCGCAAGAACTGGCTGCTGCGCTATTCGCCGGACATGGTCCGCAACACCATTCCGCATCTGGTGACGCTGGCGGGTTACGCCTGGGCCGTGCTGATGTTCGTGCTGGGGCTCGGCACCATCGCGGCGGCGATGACCGGCGACCTCAAGCTGTGGGCTTTCTATGTCTCGGTGGTATCCATCGGCGCCAAGGTGGCGGCCTTCGTGATCCAGTACGTCGCGTTCCGCATCATCATCACACGCAAGCTGCGCGCTGCGGGACAGACCGCCGGTGAACCGGCCCGCTGAGACGTCCCGCCGCGGCGCACAGCGCGCGCCGGCAATTCGCCTCCCTCCCGGAATGCGATATAGAGATATCACCTCGCGCGCCCCAACCCGAAGCGCGATGCATTGGAGAACAGAATGTCGGTCGACGGAAACTGGAACATCACCATGAGCACGCCGATGGGCGAGCGGAGCGCCACCCTGTCGCTGAAGAGCGCCGGCGGCACATTGACCGGCACGCAAGCCGCCGACGGCAATTCCGGCGAGATTTTCGACGGCACCGTCAACGGCAATGACGTCGCCTGGAAAATCTCCATCACCAATCCGATGCCGCTGACGTTGACATTCACCGGCTCGGTGAACGGCGACGCCATGACGGGTGAAATGGGCATCGGCCCGATGGGTAGCTTTCCCTTCAGCGGCACGCGCGCCTGATCGCCGCGCACGCGATACTCATCTAACGCATCATTGCCGGGTTTCAGCCCGGCAATTTGCTTCTGCCAATGAGAATGGCAGAATGATCCCTGCGATCCGCACCGGTTCTATTGGAGGGCCACAGATTATCTGCGGGACACCCTACCGCGCGCGGCGAGACCTGTGCTGTTACAGATAGCTGTAAACGATTATTCCGTTGATCATGCTCGCGGTCGCCAACAGCGCAATCAACATCGCATTCAGTCTGACGGCGTCGAGAGTCATGCGCACTTCCGAATCGTCCTGCTTCAGTGGAACCATTGAAGCAGGACGAGCCGCGCCGTCATCGATTTTCTTTTTTGCCCGATACCTTGCGGCTTCGCACAGAATCGAGTCCGGCGAACGCGCCCTCACGGGCGCGTCGCGAATCGGTGGACGAAGGTTACCGTCCGGTTAAGGCGTCAGCCCAGATTGAGCTCCTTGAAGAAGTCGTTCCCCTTGTCGTCCATGATGATGAAGGCCGGGAAATCGACCACCTCGATGCGCCAGATCGCTTCCATCCCGAGTTCGGGATACTCGACCACCTCGACCTTCTTGATGCAGTGCTCGGCGAGGTTCGCCGCCGCGCCGCCGATCGAGCCGAGATAGAAACCGCCGTGCTTCTTGCAGGCTTCGCGCACTTGCGCCGAGCGGTTGCCCTTGGCGACCATCACCATCGAGCCGCCGGCCGCCTGGAATTGATCGACGAAGGAATCCATGCGCCCCGCGGTGGTCGGACCGAACGCGCCTGACGCATAGCCTTCCGGCGTCTTCGCAGGGCCGGCGTAGTACACCGGATGGTTTTTGAAGTAATCCGGCAGCGGCTCGCCCTTCTCCAGCCGCTCGCGCAGCTTGGCGTGCGCGGCGTCGCGCGCGACGATCATGGTGCCGGTGAGCGACAGCCTCGTCTTGGTCGGATATTTCGACAGCGTCGCGAGAATATCCTTCATCGGCTGGTTGAGATCGATCTTCACCACCTCGCCGCCGAGCTTGCCTTCCACCGGCGGCAGGTACTGCGCCGGATTGTGCTCCAGCTCTTCGAGGAAGACGCCATCCCTGGTGATCTTGCCGAGCACCTGACGATCCGCCGAGCACGACACGCCCAATCCGATCGGCAATGATGCGCCATGGCGCGGCATGCGGATCACGCGCACGTCGTGGCAGAAATACTTGCCCCCGAACTGTGCGCCGACGCCGGAGCTTTGCGTCATCTTGAGAACTTCCTGCTCCATCTCGAGATCGCGGAACGCGTTGCCGTTCTCGCTGCCGTGAGTCGGCAATGCGTCGAGATAACGCGCGGATGCCAGCTTCACCGTTTTCATGCACAGTTCGGCCGACGTGCCGCCGATGACGATCGCGAGGTGATACGGCGGACACGCGGCGGTGCCGAGCGTCATGATCTTCTCTTTCAGGAAGGCCAGCAGGCGATCCTTGGTCAGCACCGAGGGCGTCGCCTGAAACAGGAAGCTCTTGTTGGCGGAGCCGCCACCCTTCGCCATGAACATGAACTTGTAGGCATCATCGCCCTCGGCGTAGATCTCGCACTGCGCCGGCATGTTGTTGGCGGTGTTCTTCTCCTCGTACATCGACAGCGGCGCGACCTGTGAATAGCGCAGGTTGCGGCGCAGATACGCGTCGCGCGCGCCTTCGGACAAGGCCGCCTCGTCGTCGCCGTCGGTGATGACGTTGCAGCCCTTCTTGCCCATGATGATCGCCGTGCCGGTGTCCTGGCACATCGGCAGCACGCCGCCGGCAGCGATGTTGGCATTCTTCAGGAAATCGAAGGCGACAAACTTGTCGTTGTCGCTGGCTTCCTTGTCATCGAGGATGTTGCGGAGCTGCTTAAGATGGCCGGGCCGAAGGTAGTGATTGATCTCGCCGAACGCGGCTTCGCTCAGCGCCTTGAGCGCCTCGCGCGACACCACCAGCATGTCCTTGCCGAGCACCTTCTCGACCCGCACGCCCTCGCTCGACACCTTCTTGTAGGGTGTTTCGTCCTTGCCGAGCGGAAACAGCGGCGTGTGCTTGTAGGGCGGGACGGGCTTGGTCTGGTCGGGAAATGCGGTAGGGGCGTTCATGAAAAACTCGCGGTTCTGGTCCTTGCCGCCCGGCGATCCGGACGGCAACAATTGAACCGTTCTAAGCACTTTTCCGGCAAATGAAAGGTGTTCCCGCGCAAGGCTCTCCTCTCCCGCCAGCGCGATCAACCGGCGTACGGCATGCGGAACCAAGGAATGAATTCCGCAATGCGCGGCCTCAGCCGGGGCTTCGATGGCGAAGCGATCTGACGCTTTTTAATGAAGACGAACGCGAGCCGTTCACCACAGGCTCGAAACCAGCGCGACGCCCGCCCCGCTTCCTGGCTAAGTTATCCGGTGCATTGCCGATGTTGGCGAAAACGTAACGAGGACTGCTGTCATGGCCATTGCTGGCGCAGTTGCATCCGGTCCAGCCCCGGCATCGGGAACGGCGTCCGTGCGGACCGATCTCCGCAAGCAGACCCCTTCCGAGGAGGCGCGGGATCGCGCCGCGCAACCACCGCCGCGCGCGTCGCTGCCGCCCGGCCAGGGACGGCGTATCGATATT
>DATMSE010000090.1:0-4751 GCA_035565575.1 Xanthobacteraceae bacterium | reverse complement strand
GGTGCCGCGTTCGACGATCTGGCCGCGATCCAGCACGATAATGTCATCCGCGCCGACAATGGTGGAGAGACGGTGCGCGATCACCAGCGTCGTGCGGTCGCGCGATACGCCCTCCAGCGCGTCCTGGATTTCGCGCTCGGTGTGACTGTCGAGCGCCGAGGTGGCTTCATCCAGCACCAGGATCGGCGGTGCCTTGAGAATGGTACGTGCGATCGCGACGCGCTGTTTCTCGCCGCCTGACAATTTCAGGCCGCGCTCGCCGACCTCGGTCTCATAGCCTTGCGGCGAGCGCCGAATGAACGCATCGATCTGCGCCAGCCGCGCCGCCTCTTCCACTTCGGCGTCGGTCGCTTCCCAGCGGCCATAACGGATGTTGTAGCGGATGGTGTCGTTGAACAGCACGGTATCCTGCGGCACCATGCCGATGGCGGCACGCAGCGAGCGCTGCGTCACGTCGCGAATATCCTGCCCGTCGATCAGGATGCGACCGCCGGACACCTCGTACAACCGAAACAGCAGCCGCGAGATGGTCGACTTGCCGGCACCGGACGGGCCAACGATCGCAATCGTCTTGCCGGCGGGCACCTCGAAGCTCAGCCCCTGCAGGATCTTGCGCTCCGGATCATAGGCGAAATGCACGTTGTCGAACTGCACCCGCCCCGCGGTGACCTGCAGCGCCTTGGCGCCCGGCTCATCCTTCACCTCGGGGCTGCGCGCCAGCATCGCGAACATCTTCTCGATATCGATCACCGCCTGCTTGATCTCGCGATACACCATGCCCATGAAATTCAGCGGCTGATAAAGCTGGATCATCATCGCATTGATCATCACGAAATCGCCGACGGTGTTGGTGCCGTTGCGCACGCCGATGGCGCACATCAGCATGGTCGCCGTCAGCCCGATGGTGAAGATCACATTCTGCCCGATGTTGAGAACCGCCAGGGAGGTGTAGGTCTTCACGCTGGCGCGCTCATAGCGCTCCATCGAACGATCGTAACGCGCAGCCTCGCGTTCCTCGGCGCCGAAATACTTCACCGTCTCGTAGTTAAGCAGAGAGTCGATCGCCTTGGTGTTCGCCTCGGTATCGGATTCGTTCATCCGCCGCCGGATGTCGATGCGCCACTCCGTCGCGAGATAGGTGAACCACATGTAGATGACGACGGTGATCAGCGTCGCCAGCACGTAACGCCAATCGAACTGCCACAGCAGCACCGCGGTCAGCAGCGTCACCTCGACGATGGTCGGCACCAGTTGCAGGATCACCATGCGGACGATGACCTCGATGCCGAGCCGCCCGCGCTCCAGCACCCGCGTCAGTCCGCCGGTCCGGCGCTCGAGATGGAAGCGCAGCGACAGTTCGTGCATGTGCACGAAGGTCCGATAGGCCAGCCGGCGAACCGCGTACATCGCCACCTTGGCGAAGATGCCGTCGCGCCATTGGGTCAACAGCGCCATCAGGATTCGGCCGAGGCCGTAGGTCGCCGTCATCAGCAATGGCGAGGCCACCAGCCACAGCAGCCAGTTCGACGGCTGCACCGGCGCGGTATCCGCGCCGGTCAACGCATCGGTGGCCCATTTGAAGGTGAAGGGCACGGACAGCGTGGCCAGCTTGGCCAACAGCAGCAGCACCAGCGACCACACCACGCGCCACTTGAGATCGACGCGATCGCCTGGCCAGATGTGCGGCCACAGATTCACCAGCGTCCGGGTTAACGAGGCCCGAGCACCCGGCTCCCCGACCGCCGCTGGCGGTTCAGCATGAGGCTGGACATCGGTTCGGGCCATTCAATCTACCTGGATGAAAGACAAGCTGTTGGGGTGGCGGCCGGCGGCCGATCCGCGAATGGGATGTCATATAGAGGGTTTGACCATCGACCGCACCCTCGGCGGCGAAATCTTTTCCTCCTGACGCGGTTTTGAAGGGCGGCCCGCTGTGCAGCCCCGCCTGAGGCGCGACCTCGTCTTGACGCTGTCACCTGCCGATGCCACATGACTCGTATGACTGATATCAAAACCGTCTGCGTCTATTGCGGCTCAGGCCCCGGCACCAATCCCCACTTCGTCGAAGCAGCCCAGGCGTTCGGAAAGGCGCTCGCCGAGAACGGCGTCGGGCTGGTCTATGGCGGCGGCTCCATCGGATTGATGGGCGCAGTCGCCAATTCGACCCTCGATCACGGCGGCCGGGTCACCGGCATCATTCCAGACTTCCTCACCGCGCGCGAAAACGCCATGACCCGCGCGCAGGAAATGATCATTACCCACGACATGCACGAGCGCAAACGGCTGATGTTCGAGCGCTCCGACGCCTTCGTGGCGCTGCCCGGCGGTATCGGAACGCTGGAAGAGCTGGTTGAGCAATTGACCTGGCAACAGCTCGGCCGCCACAGCAAACCGATCCTGCTCGCCAATATCGACGGCTTCTGGGAGCCGCTGCTCTCGCTTCTTTCGCATATGCGCTCCACGGCCTTCATCCGTCCGACGCTGTCGGTCGACATCCTCAAGGCCGAACGGGTCGAGGATATCCTGCCGAGACTGCGCGCCGCGGCGGCCAGGGTGCCGGAAGCAGACAAGCACCTGGCGCCGAGCGTCGCGCAGCGGCTTTAGACGCCGCTATTCCTGCGGAAATGTCACCGCCTCGATCCGGTTGCCGTCGGCGTCGATGACAAACGCTGCGTAATAACGCACGCGGTCGTGCGGACGCAGCGACGGCGCGCTTTCCGATACGGCTCCAGCCGCGATCGCTTCCGCGTGGAAAGCATCGACCTCTGCCGCGGTTTTGGCACGCAGTGCGATATGCGCGCCGCTGTCGGCCGCTAGCCGTGCCATGCCCTCGCGCAGATTGATCCAGACTTCAGGATAGGTCTTGCCGAAGCCGACCATTCGTTCGCGCGTCACAAGTTTCGTCAAACCGAGCGGCGCAAAGGCGCGCTCGTAGAATGCGACGGCACGCGCAAGGTCGCTGACCGCGAGCGAGACATGATCGATCATTGCCGCTTACCTCTTCGGGCCTCCGCTCCTGCACGATGCCACTGAGCCTGATCCGTCATGCCTCTCGCTAGACCGGAGCGTCCGACTTCACCAGCTTGTAGACGACGGAATCCATCAGCGCCTGAAAGGAAGCATCGATAATATTGGACGAGACACCGATGGTAGTCCAGCGGTCGCCGTTTTCGTCCTCGCTTTCGATCAGCACCCGCGTGATCGCTTCGGTGCCGCCGTTGAGGATACGCACGCGATAGTCGGCGAGTTTCAGGCCTTCGATATACTTCTGATACTTGCCGATGTCCTTGCGCAGCGCGACATCGAGTGCGTTGACCGGTCCGTTGCCTTCAGCGGCCGAGATCGTGGTTTCGCCGTCGACCTCCACCTTCACCACGGCCATCGCCACGGTGACGCGACGGCCCATGGCGTTGTAGCGCTGCTCGACATTGACGTCGAACTGCTCGACACGAAAATATTCCGGCACCTTGCCCAGCGTGCGCCGCGCCAACAGATCGAACGACGCGTTGGCGGATTCGTAAGCGTAGCCGGCAGCCTCGCGTGATTTCATCTCGTCGATCAGGCGGCTCAGCTTCGGATCGTTCTTGTCGAACGGAATTCCCGCCTTCTCGAGTTCTGCGAGAACGTTGGAACGGCCGGCCTGATCCGACACCAGCACCTGACGATGATTGCCCACCATCTCTGGCGCAATGTGTTCATAGGTGGCCGGATCCTTCAGAATCGCGGACGCATGAATTCCGGTCTTGGTGACGAAAGCGCTGGCGCCGACATAGGGGGCGTGGCGGTTCGGCGCGCGATTGAGGATTTCGTCCAGCGCGCGCGACACGCGCGTCAGCGTCGCCAGCTTCTCATCGGTGACGCCGATCTCGAATGCGTCGGAAAACGCCGGCTTCAGCTTCAAAGTCGGGATGATCGAACAGAGGTTGGCGTTGCCGCAGCGCTCGCCGAGACCATTGAGCGTGCCCTGAATCTGCCGCACACCGGCACGCACTGCCGCCAGCGAATTCGCCACCGCCTGCTCGGTGTCGTTATGCGCATGGATGCCGAGGTGATCGCCGGGAATGTGCTTGACCACCGCGCGCACCACCTCCGTGATGCGATCCGGCATGGTACCGCCGTTGGTGTCGCACAAGACCACCCAGCGTGCGCCGGACTCGTAAGCCGTCCTCGCACAGGCCAGCGCGAATTCGGGATCCTCGGTGTAGCCGTCGAAGAAGTGCTCGCAATCCAGCATCACTTCGCGACCGGCGTTCTTCGCCGCGGTGACGCTGTCGCGGATCGAGGCGAGGTTCTCCTCCTTCGTCGTCTCCAGCGCGACCCGCACCTGATAGGCCGACGATTTCGCCACGAAGCAGATCGCATCCGCGCGCGCCTCAAGCAGTGCCGCAACTCCGGGATCGTTGGAAACGGAGCGCCCCGCCCGCCGCGTCATGCCGAACGCGGTGAAGCGCGCGTGATGAAATTTCGGCTTCTCGGAAAAGAATTCGGTATCGGAGGGATTGGCGCCGGGATAACCGCCTTCGACGTAATCGATGCCGAGCTCATCGAGCAATCCGGCGATCAGCTGCTTGTCGTGCAGCGAGAAATCGACGCCGTTGGTCTGCGCGCCATCGCGCAGCGTGGTGTCGAACAGATAGAGGCGTTCGCGGCTCATGGATTGGATTCCGAATTCGGCGCGGTATTCGCGGCCAGGGTTTTCTGCATCGTCGTGTTCGCCAACCATTCGCCCTCGATCGAAATGCTGTTGCGCT
>DATMSE010000089.1:0-8049 GCA_035565575.1 Xanthobacteraceae bacterium | reverse complement strand
CAACTTCCCGCCCTATTCGGTCGGCGAAACCGGACGCCTCGGCGGCACCAAGCGCCGCGAGATCGGCCACGGCAAGCTGGCGTGGCGCGCGATCCATCCGGTGCTGCCGCCGCATCACGAATTCCCCTACACCATCCGCGTTGTCTCGGAAGTCACCGAGTCGAACGGCTCGTCGTCGATGGCGACGGTGTGCGGCTCCTCGCTGGCACTGATGGACGCGGGCGTTCCCTTGAAGCGGCCGACGGCTGGCATCGCCATGGGCCTGATCCTCGAAGGCGCGCGCTATGCGGTGCTCTCCGACATTCTCGGCGACGAGGATCATCTCGGCGACATGGACTTCAAGGTGGCCGGCACCGAGGCGGGCATCACCTCGCTGCAGATGGACATCAAGATCGCCGGCATCACCGAGGAGATCATGAAGGTCGCGCTCGCGCAGGCGAAGGACGGCCGCATCCACATCCTGGGTGAGATGGCCAAGGCGCTGACCAATGCCCGCGCCGAGCTCGGCGAATACGCGCCGCGCATCGAGACCTTCAAGATCGCCACCGACAAGATCCGCGAAGTGATCGGCACCGGCGGCAAGGTGATCCGCGAGATCGTCGAGAAGACCGGCGCCAAGGTCAACATCGAGGACGACGGCACCGTCAAGGTCGCCTCCAACGACGGCGAGGCGATGAAGGCCGCGATCAAGTGGATCAAGTCGATCGCCTCCGATCCGGAGGTCGGCCAGATCTATGACGGCACCGTGGTCAAGGTGATGGAGTTCGGCGCCTTCGTGAACTTCTTCGGCGCCAAGGACGGCCTCGTGCACATCTCGCAGCTCGCTGCGAACCGCGTGCAGAAGACCTCCGATGTCGTCAAGGAAGGCGACAAGGTCAAGGTGAAGCTGCTCGGCTTCGACGATCGCGGCAAGACGCGGCTGTCGATGAAGGCAGTGGACCAGCAGACCGGCGAGGACCTCGAAGCCAAGGCCAAGGCGGAGAAGGCCGACGCCGCGCCGCGCGAAGCCGCCGGCGAGTGATCGCCAACGGCCTTATGGAATAACAAAGGGCGGCCGCGAGGCTGCCCTTTTTGTTGTCTTGAGTCAGTGCGACAATGCCCCAACTCGTCATGGCCGGGCTTGTCCCGGCCATCCACGCCTTTCTTGCCGAGACTCTGCAAAGGACGTGGATGCCCGTGACAAGCACGCGCATGACGAACAGATAGTAATGTGCCACCTTTCCGAACAACGCGCTCGGTCGAGCGGTGAGGACATGTCATGCTGAAACTCTACTGGTCGCCGCGCTCGCGCTCCTTCACCACGCTGTGGCTTCTGGAGGAAACCGGGCAGCCCTATGAGCGCGTGCTGACGGATATCTCCACCGGCGCGCAGAAGTCGCCGGACTATCTGAAGATCAATCCGATGGGCAAGGTGCCGGCGCTGACCGACGGCGATGTCGCGATCGCCGAGTCCGCCGCGATCTGCACCTATGTCGCCGATCGCTTTCCCGAGGCCAAGCTGGCGCCGCCGCTCGGCGATCCGCGTCGCGGCAAATATCTGCAGTGGCTGTTCTTCGCGCCGAGCTGCATCGAACCCGCGATCCTGCAAGCCTATACCAAACTCGAAATTCCCGCGATGAGCGCCGCATGGGGCAGCACCGCGCAGACCTTCGACGTGCTGGAGCAGGCGCTGGAGACGGGACCGTGGCTGCTCGGCGACATGTTCTCCGCCGCCGACATCGCGATCGGCTCCGGCATGAACTTCGCCATTCGCCTTTTCAGGATGGTGCCGACACGGCCGGCCTTCGACCGCTATCTGGATGCCTGCGCAGCGCGCCCCGCCTTCCAGCGCGCCGAGAAAATCGCGGCGGGGTAGTAACTCGGGTCGTCCCCGCCTTCGCGGGACGACCACTGTGAGTTTGTCTACTCGCCCTTCAACTCGTCCGGATGCGGCATCGAGATGATGTTGTAACCGGAATCGATGAAGTGCACTTCGCCGGTCACGCCGCCCGACAGGTCCGACAGGAAATACAGCGCGGTGCCGCCAAGCTCATCGAGCGTGACGCCGCGGCCGAGCGGCGAATGTTTCTGCTGGAACGCGAACATCGCGCGGGCATCGCCGATGCCCGAACCCGCCAGCGTGCGCACCGGGCCGGCGGAGATCGCGTTGACGCGAATGCCCTGCCGGCCGAAGTCGGCGGCGAGATAGCGTGTCGAGGCTTCCAGCGCCGCTTTCGCCACGCCCATCACGTTGTAGTTCGGCATCACGCGGGTCGAGCCGCCGAAGGTCAGCGTGATGATCGAACCGCCGTTCGGCATCATCTCGGCCGCGCGCTTGGTCACCTCCGTGAAGGAGAAGCACGAGATCACCATGGTGCGCGAGAAGTTCGCGCGCGTGGTGTCGGCATAGCGTCCCTTCAATTCGTTCTTGTCGGAGAAACCGATCGCGTGCACGAGAAAATCCAGCGTGCCCCATTTCGCTTTCAATGCCTCGAACACCGCGTCCACGCTGACGATGTCCTCGACGTCGCACGGCAGGATCAGGTCCGATTTCAGCGATTCGGCGAGCGGCTTGACGCGCTTGCCGAGCGCCTCGCCCTGATAGGTGAAGGCGAGCTCGGCCCCGTGCGCATGAAGCGTCTTGGCGATGCCCCACGCGATCGAGTGATCGTTCGCGACTCCCATGATGAGACCGCGCTTGCCTTGCATGAGTCCTTGCATCTGAAATCCTTCCCTCGTCATGCCCGGCCTTATGCCGGGCATCCACGCCTCGCGGGCGTTTGACTAGGCTTAAGACGTGGATGGCCGGGACAAGCCCGGCCATGACGATCCTTCTATGGTCGAAATCCGAAAATCCAAATCACGCATCCAGCCGCTTGAACACCAGCGTCGCGTTGGTGCCGCCAAAACCGAACGAATTGGACAGCACGGTGCCGACCTTGGCGTTGTCGATACGCTTGCGCACGATCGGCATGTCAGCGAACACCGGATCGAGTTCCTGGATATTGGCGCTTTCGCAGATGAAACCGTTGTTCATCATCAGCAGCGAATAGATCGCTTCCTGCACGCCGGTCGCGCCGAGCGAATGTCCGGTCAGCGATTTGGTGGCGGAGATCGGCGGGCATTTGTCCTCGTTGCCGAACACTTTGCGGATCGCCTCGATTTCCGGCGGATCGCCGGCCGGCGTCGAGGTGGCGTGCGGATTGATGTAATCCACCGGCCCCTTCACCGTCGACAGCGCCATCTTCATGCAGCGCTCGGCGCCCTCGCCGGACGGCGCCACCATGTCATAGCCGTCCGAAGTCGCGCCGTAGCCGATCACCTCGCCATAGATGCGCGCGCCGCGCGCTTTCGCATGCTCGAGTTCTTCCAGCACCAGCACCCCGGCGCCGCCGGCGATGACAAAGCCGTCGCGGTTGACGTCATAGGCGCGCGAGGCGACGCTCGGCGTATCATTGTATTTGGACGACATCGCGCCCATCGCGTCGAAGAACACCGACAGCGTCCAGTCCAGCTCTTCCGAACCGCCGGCGAAGACGACGTCCTGCTTGCCCCACTGGATGGTCTCGTAGGCGTTGCCGATGCAGTGGTTCGAGGTGGCGCAGGCCGACGAGATCGAATAGTTGACGCCCTTGATCTTGAACCAGGTGGCGAGCGTCGCGGAGGCCGTCGACGACATCGCCTTCGGCACCGCGAACGGGCCGACGCGCTTCGGTCCCTTGCTCCGCGCGATATCGGCGCCCTCGACGATGGTCCGCGTCGACGGTCCGCCGGAGCCCATGATGATGCCGGTGCGTTCGTTGGAGACGTCGCTCGGCTCAAGCCCGGAATCGCGGATCGCCTGCTCCATCGCGATGTGATTCCAGACGCCGCCCTGCGCAAGGAAGCGCATCGCGCGGCGATCGATCATGCCTTCGGGATCGAGGGTGGGCGCGCCGTGCACCTGCGAGCGGAAGCCCAGCTCGGCATATTTCTCGGCACGCGTAATGCCGGGCTTGGCCTCATAGAGACTCGACAGCACTTCCTGAGTGTTGTTTCCGATCGATGAGACAATTCCCATCCCGGTGACGACAACTCGTCTCATATTTGCCTCGCCTGTCCCTGCGTTGATCCCCGAAATCCGTTAGCGCAACATAACGTCGCGATGACGGCCTGAAAATTGTGATTTACATCACGCCGCCGATCGGATGATCGCAACGGCTGCATGCGCGCGCGGATCGCGTGAGGGCTGCCCAACACCGGCGCGCGTCAAACCGCAGCCGCCGGCGCGGCATCCTGCTTGAACAGCCCGACCCGCAGATCCTTGGCGCGATAGATAATCTCGCCATCGGCGGAAAGCGAGCCGTCGGCAATGCCCAGCCATAATTTCGAGCGCATGACCCGCTTGATATCGACGGTGTAGACGACCTTGCTGATGTTCGGCAGCACCTGCCCGGAGAACTTCAGTTCGCCGAGGCCAAGCGCGCGGCCGGGCCCGGGTCCGCCGGACCAGCCGAGAAAAAAGCCGACCATCTGCCACAGCGCGTCGAGACCGAGGCAGCCCGGCATCACCGGATCGCCCTTGAAATGGCAGCCGAAGAACCAGAGATCGGGTTTGACGTCGAGCTCGGCGCGAACCAGGCCCTTGCCATATTCGCCGCCGGTGTCGGAGATTTCGGTGATCCGATCGAACATCAGCATCGGCGGCAGCGGCAATTGGGCGTTTCCCGGCCCGAACAGTTCCCCGCGGCCGCAGGCCAGCAGGTCCTCGTACTCATAACTGCCGCGCTTGTCCTGCATACCGCCCCGCCTTTCGCCCTGAGCCTGAAGATGATCGATAGCCCTCGCACCAATCCGATTGGCAGGCCGATTCGCTCTCTAACACGGGCGTTGTGGCTGGCAAAGCGATTGCGCCGCCTCCTCCCGCGACCGCTGGCCGCCACAGTCTTGCGCCTGGCGCAGGGCCCGCCAGCGCTAGTTGCGAAAAACTTGCATCTAACGGCGGACTCCCTATAATCAGGATAAAGTGTTCCTGCGTTGAGGGCTGATTGGGTGCCTGAAGTGAATCTGAACGACAAATCAGAGGTTTTGGCGGACGCGGCCGAAACGGCGACCCCTCTCGCCAGCCGTCCCCCGGCGCTGACCGGATGCCCGTGGCATGACGTCAACGAGATGCTGCAGTCGGTGGGCCTGCGTCCGACCCGGCAGCGCATGGCACTTGGCTGGCTGCTGTTCGGCAAGGGCGACCGTCATCTCACGGCGGAAATGCTGTACGAGGAAGCCACCCACGCCAAGGTGCCGGTATCGCTGGCGACCGTTTATAACACGCTGAACCAGCTCACCGATGCCGGTCTGCTGCGGCAAGTCAGCGTCGACGGCACCAAGACCTATTTCGACACGAACGTCTCGTCGCATCATCATTTCTATCTCGAGAACAGCCACGAACTGGTGGACATCCACGACTCGAACCTGGTGCTGCAGAGAATGCCCGACGTGCCGGAGGGCTATGAGATCAGCCGCGTCGACATGGTCGTCCGTCTGCGCAAGAAGCGCTGAGGCCGACGAGAGTTCGACGTCATGCGCGGGCTTGACCCGCGCATCCATCGCGTTTCGCTAAAGATGTTTGCGCTAAAGATGTTTGATGGATGGATTGCCGGGTCAAGTCCGGCAATGACGGTCGGTCTATGCGATAGTGCGGACTAAACCTTTCACGAACCTGCTCAATTCACCTTCTCGTCGGCATAGACGCCCCACAGCCGCGGCTGCTCGATCCAGCCGTCGAAGCCTTCACCGGTGATGTGGCACCAGCCGTTGTTGCAACGCTTGACCTGCGCCACGACGCCGGCCTGCAGGCGCGCCGCCACCGTGCTCTTGGTGTCGGGCCGATCGTACAGCGAGGCCAGTTCGTCCTTGGATTTCATCGTCACCACCGCGGTGCGGCGGCCTGACAGCAGCGAATGATAGACCCAGCCCTCGGCGCCTTCGGAATCGCGCACCCGCCGCCAGTTCTCGAACTCGGCGGTGACCTCCACCGGCAGGCCGGACTTGGTGTAGATCCAGCTCACCTCGTTGTCCTTGGTGGGACCGAGCCGCACGTTGACGTGATCCGACTTGAGGCTGACATAGCGCGGAATCGGCAACCCGCTGGCCGAACCGACCGCGCCCGCGGTCGCCGCACGTCCCGCCATCACCAACGCGGCCCCGATCGCCGTCGCCGCCACCACAGCCCGAACTCCCTTCAACGCCATCAACCTGCCCCTCAACTCTCCGCAACGTCACGCCCCGGTCGCGCATTCCCCATGCGCGGCCCGGCTCCGCTCCTGGTCCGGACAGATCGGCGGGGTTCTTGTCTTGGCCCGGCCTTCTGCTAGAGAGGGTTCAATGTCAGCAGCCCGACAGCCCGCGGGATGCTGCGAGGAACCGTGGATATCCGAAATCAGTGCGGCAGCCGCAGTTTCGAACACCCCGGTTAATGAGGACTGAACACGCGTGGCCCGAACCCGAAGTTCGAGTGATGTGACAACAACTTCGCGACGCGTCGGCGGGACGCGCGAGGACGGGAGGACAGGACATGGCGGCTAAGAAGAAACCTCTCGTCGTCGTCACCCGCACGCTGCCGGATTCCATCGAGACGCGAATGCGCGAACTGTTCGACGCGCGCCTCAATCTCGACGATCGCGCCATGAGCCAGGACGAACTGGCGGAGGCGATGCGCACCGCGGACGTGCTGGTGCCGACCGTCACCGACGAGATCACCGCCGACCTGATCAAGCAGGCCGGACCGCAACTGAAGCTGATCGCGCAGTTCGGCAACGGCGTCGACAACATCGATGTCGCCGCGGCCCACGCGCGCGGCATCACCATCACCAACACGCCCAAGGTGCTGACCGAGGACACCGCCGACATGACCATGGCGCTGATCCTGGCGGTGCCGCGCCGCATGATCGAGGGCGCCAACATTCTCCCCGAGGGCAAGGACTGGCCGGGCTGGTCGCCGACCTGGATGCTGGGCAAGCGGCTGGGGGGCAAGCGGCTTGGCATCATCGGCATGGGCCGCATCGGCCAGGCGGTGGCGCGGCGGGCCCGCGCCTTCGGCCTACAGATCCACTATCACAACCGCAAGCCGGTCGCCCCGATGATCGCCGACGAACTCGGGGCGACCTATTGGGATTCGCTCGACCAGATGCTGGCCCGGATGGACATCATCTCGGTGAACTGCCCGCACACGCCGGCGACCTTCCATCTGTTGTCGGCGCGGCGGCTCAAGCTGATCCGCAAGGACGCCTATATCGTCAACACCGCGCGCGGCACGGTGATCGACGAGGACACGCTGACCAAGCTGATCGAAACCGGTGAGATCGCCGGCGCCGGCCTCGACGTCTACGAGCACGAACCCGCGGTCAATCCGAAACTCGTGCGCCTCGCCAAGGCCGGCAAGGTGGTGCTGCTGCCGCATATGGGCTCGGCCACCATCGAGGGCCGCGTCGAGATGGGCGAGAAGGTCATCATCAACATCCGCACCTTCCTTGACGCCCACAAGCCGCCGGACCGCATCCTGCCCAGCATGGTGTGAGAGCCTGTTTGAAGAGTTGCTTGCCGGGTGTCCCGGGCGCGCTGCGGCACGAGGTGACGCTGCGCAGACCGGGACCGTTGCAGCAAGTATCGCGAAGACCCCGGCTCAGCAGCGCACCGTTTCACGCTGCGCTGCGTCCGGGGAACGACCGGGAGGGGCCCGCCGATGCCGCGTTTCCGCAAAGCCGTTGCTTGACCGCGCCGAATTGCGGGCGCGCTGCGCGCTTGTTACGGTTCTCGCATGCGAAAACGCGAGGGACTGGAAACGTCATGACCGACATGCTTGCCACCACCATCCAGCATGCGCGCGCGCAGAGCATCGGCGACATGGTGCGCCGCTCCGCGCAGCGCCTCGGCGCCAAGACCGCCCTGACCTGCGGCGAGACGGTATGGACCTATGCCGAGATGAACACGATCTGCGACCGGCTCGGGCGCGGCCTCGGCAAATTCGGCGTCGGCAAGGGTGACCGCGTCGCGGTGCTGTCGCGCAATTCGCACAGCTTCGCGGCGCTTCGCTTC
>DATMSE010000088.1:0-22312 GCA_035565575.1 Xanthobacteraceae bacterium | reverse complement strand
CATCCTCGTGGTGGCGTCGTATGTGCGGGGCCGCATCTATGCCAAGCTCAAGCATCCGATGCTGGCGGGCATCAAGCTGTGGGCGCTCGTGCACCTGCTCGCCAATGGCGATCTCGGCTCCATCATCCTGTTCGGCTCGTTTCTCGCCTGGGCGGTCTATGACCGCATCTCGCTGAAGCATCGCGGCGATGCCGGCGCGCCGCCGATCCCGGTCGGCGGTGTCGGCAACGATGTCATCGCCGTGGTGCTTGGCCTCGTGATCTATCTGGCGCTGGCGCTGGTGTTTCACCCCTTCGTCATCGGCGTGCCGGTGATCGGGGCTTGAGGCGCGATCCGCTATGTTGAGATAGTTTGCGTCGTCACCCTGAGGTGACATTGCGGAGCAAATGGCCTCGAAGGGCGACGGCCGCCATCCTTCGAGGCTCGCCGCAAGAGCGGCTCGCACCTCAGGATGACGGCAGAGCCCTGACCTAGGCCGGCATCTGATAGCCCGGCGTCGAGCGCGACAGCTCAAGCTCCGCTTCGTCCATGTCGGCCGGAATGCTCTCGAACAGCGGCGTCGAGAGATAGCGTTCGCCGGTGTCCGGCAGCATGCAGAGGATGACGGAGCCGGCGGGAGCTTTTTCCGCCACTTGACGCGCGACACCAAACGTCGCGCCGCCGGAAATGCCGGTGAAGATGCCTTCGCGCTGCGCCAAGGCCTTGGCCCATTCGATGGCTTTCGGCCCGGCGATCGGGATCAGTTCGTCGTAATAATGTTTGTCGATCGCTTCCTGCAGCACCTTCGGAATGAAGTCCGGTGTCCAGCCCTGGATCGGATGCGGCTCGAACGCGGGATGGCCTGCGGATGGTTCGCCGTCCGCCGTGCGCTGTTGCGGTGTGCCGCTGCCGATCAGTTGCGCGTTCGCAGGCTCGCTGAGAATGATCTTCGTCTCGGGCCGTTCCTTGCGCAGCACGCGCGAGACGCCGACCATGGTGCCGCCGGTGCCGTAGCCGGTGACGAAGTAATCGAGCCGCCCTCCAGCGAAGTCGTTGATGATCTCGCGGGCGGTGGTCGCTTCATGGATCGCGGCGTTGGCGGCCGCCTCGAACTGGTGCGCGAGAAACCAGCCGTGCTTCTCCGCGAGTTCGACCGCCTTGCGATACATGCCGAAACCTTTTTCGGCGCGCGGGGTCAGCACCACCCTGGCGCCCAGCATCCGCATCAGCCGCCGCCGCTCGATGGAGAAACTGTCGGCCATGGTCACCACCAGCGGATAGCCTTTCTGCGCGCAGACCATCGCAAGGCCGATGCCGGTGTTGCCGCTGGTGGCTTCCACCACGGTCTGGCCGGGCTTCAGCGCGCCGCTGCGCTCGGCTTCCTCGATGATGCCGATCGCCAGCCGGTCCTTCACCGACGAGGCCGGATTGAAGAACTCGGCCTTGACGTACATCGTCACCTTGTCGACGCCGATATGGTTGATGCGGATGGCGGGCGTGTCGCCGATGGTCTCGAGCACGCTGTCGAATAGCCGGCCGCGGCCATGGGTGGTCCGTATTGCCTTTGCGGTCATGTCGATCTCTCCGTCATGCCTCACGCGCTGATGCGCAAGGCTGCGAAAATAGAGCGTTGTCGGGCCGGGCGGAAGCGCGAGCGGCCGCGGCACTTGGGACAGGCGTATCTCATTCGCGCCATGCCGGCGGGTCCCTTGCTCAGGCCGGGCAAAAAATGATAGCCCTTCGCCCCAATATTGCGGTGCGGTGGGTGCGAAGCAACGGACCGGCGCGGAGCGGGCAGGCGGCCGCATCGGCGTCACGTTTCGAGCGAGGCAAGCGGGCAGAAGATGGGCGTCGATCTCACCATCATCATTCTTGGTCGCGCATCGGCCGGCGCTGCGCCGGCGTCTCGTCCTGTCATCATCGGTAGTTCCGTTTTCGGAGTTTAGGATGTCCATACAATCGACCATCCGGCGCAAGACGTCGGCCGATATCCGCGCGCGCAAGAATGGCGAACCGATCGTGATGCTGACGTCGTATCACGCACATACCGCCGCGCTGGTCGATCGCTATTGCGACGTCATCCTGGTCGGGGACTCGCTCGGCAATGTCATGCACGGCTTCGAGACCACGCTGCCGGTGACGCTGGAGATGATGATCCTGCAGGGCCACGCGGTGATGCGCGGCTCGAAGCAGTCGCTGGTCGTGGTCGATCTGCCGTTCGGCAGCTACGAGGCTTCGAAGGAGCAGGCGTTTCACTCCGCCGCGCGGATTCTGAAGGAAACCCATTGCGGCGCCGTCAAGCTCGAAGGCGGCGCGCGGATGGCGGAAACCATCGCCTTCCTCACCGAGCGGGGCATTCCGGTGATGGCGCATATCGGCCTGACGCCGCAATCGATCAACGCGCTCGGCTCGTTCCGCTCGCAAGGGCGCGAGGAGGCCGAGGCCATCGCGCGCGGCGAAAATCATGAGGGCCCGATTCAGAACGATGCCCGCGCGGTGGCGCAGGCCGGCGCGTTCTCCGTGGTGGTCGAGGCGGTGGCCGAACCGCTCGCCCGCCGCATCACCCAGATCATCGATATTCCCACCATCGGCATCGGCGCCAGCGCGGCCTGTGACGGTCAGGTGCTGGTGCTGGAGGATATGCTCGGGTTGTCGGAGTGGGTGCCGAAGTTCGTGCGCCGCTACGGCCAGCTCGGCCCGATGATCGAAGAGGCGATCCAGGGCTACGCCAAGGATGTGCGCTCCCGTGCCTTTCCCGGCCCGGAGAACGTCTACGGCATCAAGCCGAAAAGCTGATGCGCGCGGCGGCGCGCCCGCTGGTTTCGTCCGTCATCGAGAAAGGATACGACATGCGCTTTTCGCTCGCCGCGATCGCCTTCCGGGCCTTCGCCACTGTCGCCACCGCGGCGCTGGTCGCCGGCGGCTCGTCCACGCCCACACTGGCACAGGCCAAAGGAAAGACCATGACCACAGCTTCCGGTTTGCAGATCGTCGACACCCAGGTCGGCAGCGGCCCCGCCCCCAAGCGTGGCCAGACCTGCGTGATGCACTACACCGGCTGGCTCTATGTCGACGGCAAGAAGGGCAAGAAGTTCGACTCATCGGTCGATCGTAACGAGCCGTTCGAGTTCCCGATCGGGATGGGCCGGGTGATCGCCGGCTGGGACGAGGGCGTCGCCACCATGAAGGTCGGCGGCAAGCGCACGCTGATCATCCCGCCGGAGCTCGGCTATGGCGCGCGCGGGGCGGGCGGCGTCATCCCGCCGAACGCGACCCTGATCTTCGACGTCGAACTGCTGGCGGTGAAGTAAGGCGTCATCGGTCCTCGGCCGATCGCCGGAAGGGGACGCGCGGAGCGGCGCGATTGCGGCGGCCCGCGCGGTCCAACTTTGCCTTGCGGCCGCCATATCGCTAGGGTATCGCGTTGCAGGCGGGCAGCGGCCGTTGCGTCGCCCTGATGCGCCATGGCCGGATTTTGGGGTTCTTTAAGTGTCTGAGATATTTAACGAAATAGACGACGAGCTGCGCCGCGAGCAGCTCAAGAAGCTGTGGGACAAGTATTCCGTCTATATCGTGGCCCTGGCCGTTCTCATCGTGCTCGGCGTCGGCGGCTGGCGCGGCTACGAATACTACATGACGCAGAAGGCCTATAAGGCCAGCGCGGCTTACGATGCCGCCGCGGCTCTGTCCGACGAAAACAAGCATGCCGAGGCCGAAGCCGCGTTTACCGCGCTCGCGGCCGATGCGCCGGCCGGCTATCGCGCTTTGGCGCGGCTGCGCGCGGCAGCCGACGCGTCGTCGCGCGATCCGAAGGCCGGCGTGAAGCTGTACGACGAGATTTCCGCCGATGCGGGCGTCGGCGCCAACGAACGCGCGCTTGCCTCGGTCCGCGCCGCGACGCTGCTGCTCGACACCGACAGCTATGACGATATGCAGAAGCGCCTGCAGGCCGTGGCCCAGCCCGGCGGTATCTATCGCCACACCGCCCGCGAGCTGCTGGCGCTCTCCGCCTGGCGCAACAACAATATCGCGGAGGCGCGCAAATGGCTGGACCAGATCGCCGAGGATGGCGAGTCTCCGGCCACCTTGCGCAGCCGCGCCGAAGCATTGCAGGCGGTGCTGCCGCCCGCGGCCAAGAGCTGAAGGACCGTCTGAGCAGGACTTTGTTCGCCTCCCGCGCCGCTATGACCGCCTGCATCAGGCCGCAGGGTCGTAACCGGGCGCTAGGCATTGGATCGTAGAGTGAACTGACGAACGAGGGCTGAAGACACGCCGATGGTTACGCGTCGCACACATCGATTGATCGCTTCGGCCGTCCTGATCGCGCTGTCCGGCGCGCTGGCGGGCTGCGCCAACACCGGCAGCTTCGATCCGACCGATATGTTCGATATGTTCGATACCAAGAAAAAACTTCCGGGAAACCGCGAGCCGGTTTTCCCTGAAGGCGTTCCCGGCCTCGAGCAAGGCGTGCCGAAGGATCTCTACAAAGGCAACGTCGATCGGCAGCAGCTGGAGCCGCAGGGCGCCGCGCCGGCCGCCGCCGAAGCCACGCCGCCGGCCGCCGAGCCGGAGAAACCTCGGCGGTCGTCACGCTCTCGGGCCAGCCGTCCTCACGCCGCCACGCCGGCCCCCGCCGCCGATGCCGCTTCGCAGGGCGAGGAAGCCGCGGCGCCACCGAAGCCGGCCCGCCGCACGGTCCGTCATCGCAGCACCACGGTGCCGCCGCCGGATCCGGAGCCCGCTCCGCAGGCGCAGCAGCCCAGCGCGCCGCCGCCAGCGACCTCCAACTCGTTCCCGGCGCCGTTGCCGAGCGGCAGCTTCCAGCGTCAATAGTCGCTCGCGGTTGGTGGACGTTCGCGCCGCTGCGCAGCGCCATCCGTGAGGATCTTCGGATTCGGGACGCTCGGTCCGTATCCGCGCATTGACATAACATCGCCGGTGGGCGAACGGATCGACGATGTCTTTCACCTTTGCGATCATCGGCCGGCCGAATGTCGGCAAGTCGACGCTGTTCAACCGTCTGGTCGGGCAGAAGCTGGCGCTGGTCGACGATCAGCCCGGCGTCACGCGTGACCGCCGCGAGGGACAGGGGCGCCTCGGCGATCTGTCATTCACCATTATCGACACGGCCGGGCTCGATGAGGGCCCGCGCGGCTCGCTCACGGCGCGCATGCAGGAGCAGACCGAGGCGGCGATCGCGGCGGCGGATGCGCTGCTGTTCGTGATCGATGCACGGATGGGGCTCACCCCGACCGATCGCGCCTTCGCGGATTTCGCCCGCCGCGCCAACAAGCCGGTGGTGCTGCTGGCAAACAAGAGCGAGGGCAAGCATGGCGAGATCGGCGCCATGGAATCCTATGCCCTCGGCCTCGGCGACCCGGTGCAGATTTCCGCCGAGCATGGCGAGGGCATGTCGGAGCTCTACGACGCGCTGCAGGGCGTGATGCCGGAATCGCTCGACGATGACGGGCCGGATGACGGCGAGGACGATGATGGCACGCGACCCATCCGAGTTGCGATCGTCGGCCGGCCGAACGCCGGCAAGTCGACCATGATCAATCAGCTGCTCGGCGAAGAGCGGCTGCTGACCAGTCCGGAGGCGGGGACCACGCGCGATTCCATCGCGGTCGAAATCGACTTCAAGGGCCGGCGATTCCGCGTGTTCGATACCGCCGGCCTGCGTCGCCGCTCCCGCATTGAGGAGAAGCTGGAAAAACTCTCGGTCGCCGATGCCTTGCGCGCGGTGCGCTTCGCCGAAGTCGTGGTGCTGATGCTGGATGCGCAAACCAAGTTCGAGGAACAGGATCTGCGCATCGCCGATCTGATCGAGCGCGAGGGCCGCGCGCTGGTGATCGCCGTCAACAAATGGGACCTGATGGGCGCCCGCGCCAATCAGGTGGCGGCGCTGCGCGGCGAGGCGGATCATTGGCTGCCGCAGGTGAAAGGCGTGCCGATCGTCGCGGTCTCGGGACTGATGGGCGAGGGGATCGATCGCCTGATGAAGGCGATCGAGGATGCTTACGCGGTCTGGAATCGCCGCATCTCCACCAGCGCGCTCAATCGCTGGTTCGAACAGGCGATCGCCGCCAATCCGCCGCCGGCGGTGTCCGGGCGGCGCCTGAAGCTGAACTACATCACGCAGACCAAGGCGCGCCCGCCCAGCTTCGTGCTGTTCTGTTCGCGCGCGGACGCGGTGCCGGATTCGTATCTGCGTTATCTCGGCAACAGCATTCGGGAGAATTTCGATCTTCCGGGCACGCCGCTGCGCATCACGCTGCGCGAGAAGGCCAATCCGTTCGCGCACAAGCGCAAGCGTCCTTCATAAACAAGCGTCCTTCATAGGAAGCGTCCTTCAGAAAAACGAGGAGCTGACCGACTGCGTTTTGAAGGCGCGATCCGCCATGCTTGGCTTGTACCGGCGATCCGCGTGCTGATTCCGGCGACGAGAAGACGAAACTGGCCGGGACATCGCGAACGAAGCGACGCTGCCTTCGAACGCTATTCCCGGCCACGACGAGTTGGCGGTTCGATGCGGGCGAGACCTGCTCAGGAGAGCCCGCCCGCGATGACTATGGATGGCTGTCTGCTCGATTACTTCTTCAACAGCGGGCAGGGATTCTTGTCGAGCGGCACCGCGACATCGTTGGGCTCGAGCTTGGACACCAGCTTGTAGTAATCCCAGGGTGCCTTCGACTCTTCCGGCGTCTTCACCTCGAAGAGATAGGCAGGGACCATGCGGCGGCCATCGGCGCGGATTTCACTCTTGCCGAACAGATCGTCCTCGGCCACGGTGTCCTTCATCTTGGCGACGACCTTCGCGCCGTCGTGCGGATTGCCGCCCATGGCTTCCAGCACCTTGAGATAGTGTCTCACCGCCGCGTAGACGCCAGCCTGGTTCATCGACGGCATCGCATTCTTCGAAGCGCGTTCGGAAAAGCGCTTCGACCATGCGCGGGTCTTGTCGTTCAGATCCCAGTAGAAGGATTCGGTGAAGTTCAGACCATGCGCCGTTTTCAGGCCGAGCGAGTGCACGTCGTTGATGAACAGCAGCAGCGCCGCGAGCTTCTGGCCGCCCTTGACGATGCCGAATTCGGCTGCCTGCTTGATGGCGTTGGTGGTGTCGCCGCCCGCGTTGGCAAGACCGATGACCTTGGCTTTCGAGGCCTGCGCCTGCAGCAGGAACGACGAGAAGTCAGCGGTGTTGATCGGATGCTTGACGCCGCCCAGCACCTTGCCGCCGTTGGCGACGATCACCGCGGACGTGTCGCGCTCCAGCGCATGGCCGAAGGCATAGTCAGAGGTCAGAAAGAACCACGTATCGCCGCCGGCTTTGGTCAGCGCCTTGCCGGTGCCGTTCGCCAGCATGTAGGTGTCGTAGGTGAACGACAGCGTATTCGGCGAACAGGCCTTGCCGGTCAGGTCCGCGGTCGCCGCGCCGGAGTTCAGCATGACGATGTTCTTCTCGCGCACCAGATTGCTGACCGCGAGCGCAACGCCTGAGTTCGGCGTGTCGGTGATCATATCGACCTTGTCGACGTCGATCCATTGCCGCGCCACGTTCACGCCGACGTCGGGCTTGTTCTGGTGATCGCCCGCGAGGACGTCGATCTTCCAACCCTTCGCAAGCAGGCCCGAGTCCTCCACCGCCATTTTCGCGGCGACGACCGAATTCGGTCCTCCGATGTCGGCATAGAGGCTCGACATGTCGTTGAGCACACCGATCTTGACGGTCTTGTCCTGAGCGAGGGCCGATGTCGCGGCACCGAGACCGGCCAGAAAAAGGGCCACAGCTCCGCAACGCGTGACGATTGTCCGCATGATATCTCCTTGGATTTTCCTCCGGATACGCCGTCTTCCGCGGCTGCTTCCGAATTTTTGATGATTGGTCGCCTCCCATCACGATTTCCGTCCTTGCGGACCGATGACGCGCGGCAGGTCGGGCAACATCACACCACAACCGGGAACTGGCGTCCATTCGGGAAATGGGCGTATGGCCGGTTCGCAGTAAAAAAACCTTGGGGAGGGCCGGGGACAGCCGGCCGGAGTCGTCAGCTCAATTGGAGCGGGTCCAGGTGGTCGACTTGCAGATCACGCCCATGACGCAGCCCGCGGTGGTGAGGGTGTCGCCGCTCAGGGTCATCTTGCCGGTATAGGTCTTGCCGTCATCCGGATTGAAGGCGCTGCCGCTCCAGGCATTGTCGCCGCTCGGCTTCATATCGAAGAAGATGCGCTGGCCCACCTTGGCCTTGGTCTCGGCGCCCGGCTTCAGCCAGGCGATGTGGCCGCAGAGCGCCGCCCCGCATTTGCTGAACCTCACCTTGGAGGCGCCGGTATCCCGAAGCCATGTGCCCGAGACGTCGGCGGCGAAAGCGGAACCGGCCAGGGCGGCAAGGACGAGAGCTGCGGGGAGAGCGAGGAGGCGGCGCATTGCGGGATTTCCTTCCGGGGATCGAGGGATTGGTTCGGCGCTTTCATTCTGTCCCCGCCACAAAATGGCCGCAAGAATCCCGCGCCTCAATTCGCCTATGCAGCGATCGTCGGTTCGCGGAAATCCAGCAGCGCGCGGGACGGGTAGTGATAGAGTTTGCCGCTCTCCGTCCAGGCCGGTTCGCACATCGGCAGGATGAATTCGGCCGCCTGTTCGGGCGTGTCCAGCGTCATCGGATCTTCGCCGGGAAACACCTGAGCACGCATGCGGGTGCGGATCGGCCCGGGACTGAAGAGGTTGACGCGGATCGGTGTGATCGCGGTCTCAGCGGCCCAGACCCGCACCAGGGTGTCCAGCGCCGCCTTTGATGCAGCATAGGGGCCGAGATAGGCGGTCGCCTTGCTGGCAATGCCGGAGGTGATGAACACAGCGCGCCCGGCATCGGACTGTCGCAGCAGCGGCTCCATGCAGCGGATCAGTTGAAAGTTCGCCGTGACATTCACGCTAATAACATCGTTCCAGGCCTTCAGGTCGATATGGCCCAGCGGCGACGAGGGACCGGCGATCCCGGCGTTGCCGATCAGGATATCGAGCTTGCCGTGACGCTCGTTCAATGCCGCGCCAAGCCGGGCGATGCCTTCGGAATCCGTCATGTTGAGCGGCACCAGGGTCGCGCTGCCGCCGACGGACCGGATTGCGTCGTCAAGCTCCTCGAGGCCGCCCTGGGTGCGGGCGACCGCCACGATATGCGCGCCGGCCCTGGCCAGCGCCAGCGCTGTCGCATAGCCAATTCCGCGCGAGGCGCCGGTGACGAGAGCGAGGCGGGAGGCGAGGGACTTTGTCATGGAAAGGACGCTTTGTGCTAGGACCAGAGGAATAAGGAGTTCGGCGCGTTATGCCTGAATTATCTCTCGAAGCCAAAGGGCAATGGCGGCCGATGACCGTCGCCGATGTGCCGCGCGTCCTCGCGGTTGCCGATGAGGTACATCCGACCTTTCCGGAAGACGGTGCCGTCTTTGAGGAACGGCTGCGGCTCTATCCGGCGGGCTGTCTCACTTTCAGTTCGGGAGACGACATCCTCGGCTATGCTGTCAGCCATCCCTGGCGGGCCTATGATCCGCCGGCGCTGAACTCCCGTCTTGGCGCACTGCCGCGTCAGCCTGAAACCTTCTACATCCACGACGTTGCGCTTCGTCCGGACTTGCGCGGAAGTGGAGCTGCTGCGCTGGTGATTGCGCTCCTGATAGCCCGCGCGCGCAAGAATGCGTTCACGACGGCTTCGCTGGTTGCGGTCAACGGCTCGGCCGGGTTTTGGGAGCGGCATGGCTTTCGCAACGTCGCATCGCAGAAGATTGTTGATGCGACGCTCGCACGAAAACTGCGAGGCTATGATGAAGCGGCAGCCTTCATGGTCAGACAACTCTGAGCAAAGCGCCACCAGCGCATGATACGTCGATGCAGCTCGCCGGGCTGGCTGAGAGCTGCTGACTTCGTTAGCTCGCTTCGGCCAGCAGCGACAACTGCCGTGGCTGCGCTTCGGTCTGGTTGAGGTCGGTGAGCGGCGTCGGATATTCGCCGGTGAAGCAGTGGTCCGTAAATTTGGGATGCGCCGGATCGCGGCCGGGCTCGCCCATCGCCCGATAGATGCCGTCCACTGAGAGGAAGGCCAGCGAGTCCGCACCGATGATCGCGCGCATTTCCTCAAGACTATGGGTTGCCGCCAGCAGACCCGTCCGGTCCGGCGTATCGATGCCGTAGTAATCGGGATGGGTGATCGGCGGCGACGCTATGCGGAAGTGCACCTCGCGGGCGCCGCCGTCGCGCATCATCTTGACGATCTTCTTCGAGGTCGTGCCACGAACCAGACTGTCGTCGATCAGGACGATCCGCTTGCCTTCGATGGCGGCGCGATTGGCGGAATGCTTCATGCGGACGCCGAGCTCGCGCACGCTCTGGGTCGGCTGGATGAAGGTGCGGCCCACATAGTGGTTGCGGATGATGCCAAGCTCGTACGGGATGCCGGAGGTCTGGCTGTAACCGAGCGCAGCCGGAACGCCTGAATCCGGCACCGGCACCACGACGTCGGCAGGAACGTGGCTTTCGCGTGCAAGCTGCGCGCCCATAGCCTTGCGCACTTCGTAGACCGGGCGGCCGCCGACCACGGAATCGGGACGCGCGAAATAGATATATTCGAAGATGCAGGGGCGGGGCGACATCGGCGGAAATGGTTTGTGACTTTGCGCGCCGTGATCGTCGAAGACGATCACTTCGCCGGGCTCGATGTCGCGGACGTATTTCGCGCCGATGATGTCGAGCGCGCAGGTTTCCGACGCAAGGATCGGGCTGCCGTCGAGTTCGCCCAGCACGAGCGGACGGATGCCGAGTGGATCGCGCGCCCCGATCAGCTTCTTATTGGTCAGCGATACCAGCGCATAAGCGCCTTCGATCGCCCGCAGCGCCTCGATGTAGCGGTCGATGAAGCGGTTGCGCTGGGAGTGTGCGACGAGGTGCAGGATCACCTCGGTGTCGGTGGTCGATTGCATCATCGCGCCGCCGCGCACGAGCTGGCGTCGCAGCGTGAGGCCGTTGGTGAGATTGCCGTTATGAGCGACGGCGAAACCGCCGGCATTGAGTTCGGCAAACAGCGGCTGCACGTTGCGGAGAATGGTTTCGCCGGTGGTTGAATAGCGGGTATGGCCGACGGCGGCGGTGCCGGGGAGGCGATCGATCACGTCGCGGCGGGAGAAGGTATCGCCAACCAGACCAAGCCGGCGCTCCGAATGAAACCTTTCGCCATCGAATGACACAATGCCGGCGGCTTCCTGACCGCGATGCTGCAAGGCGTGCAGACCCAGCGCGGTGATGGCGGCCGCATCGGGATGTCCGAAAATGCCGAACACGCCGCATTTTTCCCGCAGCGTATCGTCGTGCTGATGGAGATCGGACGGAGGAAGGGCGGCGGCAGGTTGCGGAGGGGTCTGCATCTCGTCCATCGCGCCTCACTTTCGAGGGAACGTTCCCTCGTTCAAGAAAGAAACTACCGTGTCGCCGGTTTGCCGTCGATCAATTGCTTCAGGCTGTCCCGCGCGGGCTTGGAATAACCACCGTTGGAACCGGGCGTGGCCGGCTCGGCGTCGGTTTGTTCGTCCTCGGGCTTGGTCTTCTTGAATCTCTTCAAGATGGTGTTCTCGGGATCGTCCGGCAAGAGTGACATCAGCCAATCGCCGGTCGATTGCAACATGGTTAGCGATTTCGCATTCGAAACCCAGTCGGGCCGCTGCTTCGCGGGGACCAGCCATGCAAAGAACAGAAATGCCACCACCACGATAAGCAGGCCACGGGCCAGCCCGAACAGGAAACCCAGCGTCCGGTCAAGCGCGCCGATCCGCGAATCCAGGATCATGTCGGAGATACGGACCGTGATGATCGACACCACGATCAGAGTGGCGATGAAGACGCCGGCAATGACCGCGATACTCGCGAGGGTATCGCTGGCAATGTAGGTTTTCGCGGTCGGCAGCAGCTTCTGGTAGGAATACAGCGTGACGAGCGCGGCAGTGCCCCAGGCAGCGATCGACAGGATTTCGCGCATGAAACCGCGGACCATGGCGAGCAGGCCCGAGATCAGCATTACCGCGAGCAACACGAGATCGAGGATCGTTATCGGCATCGGCTGGTCTGGTCCGCTCTCAGATCTGGTAACCGCGAATCGCGCGGCGAATGACAGTCTACGTGATGGCCTATGGCTCGTCGCGCGAAGCCAGAGTTCCGACCGCGCGGGTTGTATAGCGATGGCGGCGCCTGACGTCACGCCCGGTTTAGGAGTCTTGACGGCGGAATCGAGGCGGTGCGGCATTTTTCCCCGATGCTGTGGCGCGTACGCCGCCTTGCTCCTCGTCGCGCTCTCGAGGACCGGCGCGGGGAGTGCCGCGTGCTGCGATATCGGCAACGAGGCTGCTCAATCCGCCGACCGGATTAAGTAAGAGATTGGCCTCACCGGCGTCGCCGCGGGCCGAGTCCGGTAGGATGGCCCGGCCAAAGCCGAGCTTGGCGGCTTCCTTCAACCGCATCGAAGCCTGAGCGACTGGGCGGACCGCGCCGGATAGCGAAACTTCGCCGAAATAGACCGCGTCGGTAGGCAGCGGCGCATTTGCGAGCGACGAGACCAGCGCGGCCGCGGCGGCAAGGTCGGCGGCTGGTTCCTGGATGCGCAGGCCGCCTGCGACATTGAAGTAGACGTCGTAGCCCGACAGCTTGACGCCGCAATGCGCTTCCAACACCGCCAGGACCATGGAGAGACGGCTGGAATCCCAGCCGACCACGGCACGGCGAGGGGTGCCGAGGGAGGTAGGCGCCACCAGCGCCTGCAGTTCCACCAGCACCGGGCGAGTGCCTTCCATGCCAGCGAACACCGCCGTGCCGGGTGAGCCGAGGTCGCGTTCCGAGAGGAAGAGCTCGGAAGGGTTGGTGACCTCCCGCAGCCCTAATCCCGTCATCTCGAACACGCCGATCTCGTCGGTGGGGCCGAAACGGTTTTTGACCGAACGCAGGATACGGAATTGCTGCGAGCCTTCGCCCTCGAAGGACAGCACCGCATCCACCATGTGCTCGACGACTCGCGGTCCGGCGATCTGGCCGTCCTTGGTGACGTGACCCACCAGGATCACGGTCGCTCCCGACTTTTTGGCGAAGCGGATCAGTGCCTGCGCCGAAGCCCGAACCTGGGTGACCGTACCCGGCGCGGACTCCACTGTGTCGGTCCACATGGTCTGGATCGAGTCGATGACGATGAGGCGAGGAGTCTTGCCTTCCGAAAGGGTTGCAATGATGTCCTCAACCGATGTCTCTGAAGCGAGTTCGACCGGCGCATTGGCAAGGCCGAGTCGCGCGGCTCGTAGACGCACCTGCGCGATCGCTTCTTCGCCGGAGATGTAGACGGCCCGATGGCCGGCGCGGGCGAGCAGGCTGGTGGCCTGCGTCAGCAGCGTGGATTTGCCGATGCCGGGATCACCGCCGACCAGCAGCACCGATCCCCGGACAAAGCCGCCGCCGGTGACGCGGTCGAGCTCGGCCATACCGGTTGGCAGGCGCGGGGCATCATGGCTTTCGCCGCTCAGGCTTTCGAGAGTGAACAGCCGGCCCTTGCGCTTGGAGCGAATGCTGGCCGGCACGGAACTGGTGCCCCCGACATCTTCCTCGACCAGCGTGTTCCACTCGCCGCAAGACTCGCACTTGCCCTGCCAGCGGCCGTAGGCCGCCCCGCAATTCTGGCAGACAAAAGAAAGAGTCGCCTTCGCCATATGGCCGTATCCCGCTCAGCTCGCGTGAATCGCGTTCCAGAGCATTGATAGGCCGGCCAGCAGCATGATGCCATCCATCACCAGCCGGAACACCTCGGGCTTGAGTTTCAGAACGAACCGCTTGGCGATGAAGGCACCGAACATCAGTGACGACCCGGCGATCAGGCCCTTCAGGAAGACTGCCATGTCGAGGGCACCGAAGCGCTCGAACGTCACCGACTTGCTCAAGTAGAGTCCCAGTGAACTGGCGGCTTCCGTGGCGAGGAAGGCGCCTTTGGTCAGGCCGTAAAACAGAAATAGCGGGACGCTGAGCGGTCCGGTCGACACCACAATGCCGGTCAGATAGCCGATCAGGGCGCCGCCAAGCGCGAGGTGCCACAACGTGATGGTGATCTCGCGCTTCGCGAGCCAGTGGCGCAGAGGGACCATGGCCATCAGGAACAGCCCGATCGCGATGTCGACGGCGCGCGATGGTAGCACCAGGAGCGTCCGGGCACCGAGTGCAGCCGCTGGAACGCCAGTGATGGAATACGCCGCGCAAGCCCGCCAGTCGACTTCGCGCCACCAAGCCAGGATCCGGGAGAGATTGGCCATCACCGCGGCCACGGCCATGATCGGCACAGCCTCTTTCGGACCGAACTCGTAAGCCAGGACAGGGATCAGCATGATCGACGAGCCCGTGCCGACGATACCGCTGATGGTGCCGGCGACAAGACCGACGGCGAGGACAAAAACGTAGGCCAGCAATGGAGCCTCCGCCGTGATCCGGAAGGCGGGCCAGGCCTCCCGTGGTAGGTCCGATCGTCAGGCCGCCTCTATTTGGATTCTGATTGAGACGATGTCGGCAAGCCTTTGTGGATACGCGTATAACGTCTTCCCAAACTGGTGAGGACTTCGTAGCCGATAGTGCCGAAATGGTGTCCGAGCTCGTCGACGGTGATTCCGTCTCCCAGCAGCGTCACCATATGGCCGCGGCGTGCCGCCCTGTCGGGAAGGTCAGTGATGTCGATTGCCATCAGATCCATGGAGATGCGCCCGGCAATCGGACATCGCTTTCCCGCGACGATCACTTCGGCGCTGCGGGTGCCATCCACGCCGCCTGCGGTGCGGAAGTAGCCATCGGCATAGCCGGCGGAGATGATCGCAAGCCGGGTCGGGCGCCGTGCCGTCCATGTAGCACCATAGCCGACGCTCTCGCCACGCTCGACATTGCGGGTCTGGACGATGCGCGCTTTGAGTTCGACCACCGAGCGCATCGGATTGTGAGCGTCCGGCGTCGGATTGACTCCGTAAAGCGCCGCACCAGGGCGCACGAGGTCGAAATGGAACTGCGGACCGAGAAAACATCCGGAGGAATTGGCGAGCGACGCGGGCACGCCGGTGAACTGCTGCGCAATCTCGCGAAAGGCCGCGAGTTGCCGGCCATTGAGCGGATGCTGCGGATTTTCCGCGGATACGAGGTGACTCATCACCAGCGAAATGCCGTGGTCGCCGGCGTGAATACGCGGAATGAGACCTTGCGCTTCCTGGATCGTCAGCCCGAGCCGGTTCATCCCGGTATCGATATGGACGGCTGCATGCCCCCTCCAGCCGGTTCGGCGGCAGAACACATCCCACTCGGCCAGTTCATTCAGGCTGCCGATCACGGGTTGGCAGTTCAGTTCGGCGAAAATATCGCCGCAGTTTTGGAAACAGCCGCCGAGCACATAGATGGTCGCGGACCTGGTGGCCGCACGGGCGGCGCGCGCTTCCTCGATGGTTGCGACGAAAAAGGTCTTGCAGCCGGCAGCCGCCAGCGCCCGAACCACTGGTTCGGTGTCGCAACCATAGGCGTTCGCTTTTACGACAGCCGCGCACTCGGCCGGTACGGTCGCGCTCTCCAGGGTGCGCCAGTTCGCAACGATGGCATCCAGATCAATCGCGAGGATACCGGTCGCGGCGGCATTGGGATCGGCGCCGGTGGCGGAAGGTTTGTGGACGGCGCCGGCCGACGGTGCAGCCGGCATCGCCGCCGAGGGTATCTCCGCCGTCAGGGTGTCCGAAATCGAATTCATGACGCCGATGCTCTTTCTTCGCGAGAACGGCGGCCCAGCCGCGTCGTCCTTTTGAACTTACGCGCCGGCTCGTCCCGGTTCAATCCGGCGGATGATCACATGCGGTCGGGTAGGCTGCTATCGGGAGCAAGATCGCTAAAGCGCGTGAACTGGCCTTCGAACTGGAGATCGACGGTCCCGGTCGGACCGTGCCGCTGTTTGGCGACGATCACTTCAGCCTTGCCGTGGGCGAGGTCCATGTCGGTCTGCCACTTCTCGTGCTCCGGTGTGCCGGGCCGCGGCTCCTTGTTTTGAAGGTAATATTCCTCGCGAAACACGAACATCACCACGTCGGCGTCTTGTTCGATCGATCCGGATTCACGCAGGTCGGCAAGCTGCGGACGCTTGTCGTCGCGGCTCTCGACCTGACGCGAGAGCTGCGATAGCGCGATGATGGGAACGTTCAGTTCCTTGGCGAGCGCTTTCAGATTCGTGGTGATCTCGGTGACTTCCTGCACGCGATTGTCGGAACGGCGGCCGGAGCCCTGAAGAAGCTGGATATAGTCCACCATCAGCACGTCGAGCCCGCGCTGACGCTTGAGGCGACGGGCGCGCGCGGTGAGTTGAGCGATGGACAGGCCGCCGGTTTCGTCGACATAGAGCGGCAGGTGCTCGAGCTCGATGGTGTAATCGCGGATCTTGTCGAACTCGGCTTGAGTGATGCCGCCGCGACGGATCGTACTGGACGCGATGCCGGTCTGCTCGGCCAGGATACGAGTCGCGAGCTGTTCTGCCGACATTTCGCACGAGAAGAAGCCGACGATGCCGCCATTGACGGTCTTCATCGTGCCGTCGGCCTGCAACTCGCCGCGATAGGCGCGGGCGATATTATAGGCGATGTTGGTGGCCAGCGCCGTCTTGCCCATGCCAGGGCGTCCGGCGAGCACCACGAGATCGGAGCGTTGCAGGCCGCCCATGCGGGCATCGAGGTCACGCAGACCGGTGGCGATGCCCGACAGCTTGCCGTCGCGCTGATAGGCATTGGCTGCCATGTCGAGCGCAACCTTCATGGCTTGCGAGAACTTTTGGAAGCCGCCGTCGTAACGTCCGGATTCCGCGAGTTCATACAGGCGCCGCTCGGCATCCTCGATCTGGGTGCGCGGGGAGAAATCCACCGGCGCATCGAACGCGACATTGACCATGTCTTCGCCGATGCGGATCAGATCGCGCCGCAGCGATAATTCGTAGATCGTCTGACCGTAATCCTTGGCGTTGATGATCGTGGTCGCCTCGGCCGCCAAGCGCGCCAGATATTGTCCGACCGTCACGCCGCCACCCAGATCGATCTCGGTGGGAAGGAATGTTTTCAAGGTGACTGGCGTTGCGACCTTGCCGGCCCGGATCAGGCTGCCGGCGGTCTCGTAGATGGTCTGGTGGATCGGCTCGAAGAAATGTTTTGGCTCGAGAAAATCCGAGACCCGATAGAAGGCGTCGTTATTGACCAGGATGGCGCCCAGAACGCTCTGCTCGGCCTCGATGTTATGGGGTGCAGTCCGATAGGTCGGACTGGCCACATCAGGGGTGAGCTTGAGAACATTGGAATCAAGGGACGACATGGTCTCTGGGCGTTTCTCTCGGTGTGTGGAAACTGGCCGGATACAAGCACCAGCGGCCGGTGTGGAGAAGCAGGCTTCTGCCTTATTCACACGTTAGGCAAAAAACGGTGCGGAACGAATCCGTCTGCCTTTATACCAGTTGACGCTGCCGTTGTTATAGCCGGCGCAGCTGGACCAAGCTTGGCTGAACCTTTGTGGCTCTGATCCGACTAAACTCAGGGAACCGGCGCCACGTGTCGTGCGTTGAGTGGCGGACTTCGGACACCTGAAGTCGGATGGAGCAGACCGTGAGCCACAACGGGCAGACATCGCTGTCGGGACGCTGGGATGAGTGGTTGGGGTCGCTTGTCGCGACGATGACATCGACGGCAGCTGTCCACGATGGCAGGTCGCGGTGCATGCCGCTTTCCTGTTCAGCAGCGCGTAGTGCCGTTTTGGCTCATCTCGCGCGGCCGGCTGAGGCGCCTCAGAACAACGTCTTCGCGAATACTGAACCTGCCGCCGGCTCTTATTCGCCGGCGATCTGCAGTTTGGGCCGATTTCCGCGCTCGATGCCGCGCAATCTGGCTTCCTCGCGCATGATGTAATCGCGCGTCATCGGGACGATGCCCTGGCGCTTGGTAATCTGAATCTGGAAATTCATCAGGTTCTGTTTGCGGAACGACATTTCCGACGCCGCCAGATAGAATTCCCAGAGACGGACAAATCGCTCGTCATAAAGCGCCGCGGCTTCCTCGCGTCGGGCCAGGAAACGCTCCCTCCAAGCCTTGAGCGTCTCGGCATAGTGCAAGCGCAGAATTTCAATGTCGCAGACCAGCAGGCCGGCGCGTTCAATGGCGGGGAGGACTTCCGACAGGGCAGGAATATAGCCCCCCGGGAAAATATACTTCGCAATCCACGGATTGGTGATGCCGGGTCCTTCGGACCGACCGATCGAATGCAGCATCATCACGCCGTCGTCGGTCAGCAGTTCGGAGCATCGCCTGAAGAACGTATCGTAGTGATCGACCCCAACGTGCTCGAACATGCCGACCGAGATGATGCGATCGAATGGGCCGGGGACGTCGCGGTAATCCTGCATCAGGAAGGTGGGAGCTGTCCCTCTCGGCCGGTCGCTGGCGCGGGCTTGCGAGACTTCGAATTGTTCGCGCGACAGCGTGATGCCGGTGACATGGGTCGCTGCGATCTCACTCAGGTAAAGCGCAAGCCCGCCCCAGCCAGAGCCGATATCGAGAATCCGCTGGCCGTCCGCGACCAACAGCTTGGCTGCGAGGTGCCGTTTCTTTGCCAGTTGCGCATCATCCAGCGATGACTCCGGCGTTTCGAAATAAGCGCAACTGTATTGTTTGTCGCTGTCGAGAAAGAGCGAATACAGCCTGCCGTCCAGATCGTAGTGTCGCTCCACGTTCTCCTTGGACCGGCCGCGGGGATTGAACTGCTGGATATTGCGGACCAGATAGCGCATCCACCATTGAATTTTGGCCCAGCGCGGGATCATGTCCGGCTGGTCCAGTACGATCGCCAACACATCGGCGATGGAGCCTTGCTCTACGACCAGGGTTCCGTTGGTGTAGACTTCGCCGAACGCCAATTCCGGATCGAGAAGGACATGTCTTTGCGCTGCGCGGGTCGTGAACCTGAGGGCGACCGGTTGTCCGGTGCCGTCGCCGCTTGTGAAGCGATAACCACTCGCCGTCGTCACGGTTATCGTACCGCGACGAATGTATCGATCGAGAAAGAACTGCAACAAACGGTCCATCGCCACCACCCAACGGCTGAACAGACAAGCGCCAGCGATGCAGATTCGTCTTTCGATTGCGAACCTTGTGCGCGAAACTGGCGCATTGAGAGATACTAGTGCTGGCGGCAGGCAAGTTCCAGTGCCTTGCGTGCAGACGCGATATCCCAAATTGGTGCGCTTGAGGATTTGCTGCATCTGCGCGCTTCCATTCGCAACGCGATCAGATAAGCGCTTCCATTCGCAACGCGATCAGATAATAAGAGCACGCCGCGGCGGTTGGTGGCGTCCCACAGCCCTTAACCGCGGCGGATCTGGATGCAGACCGTATCTGCCCTGACGCGTTGACGTTGGACTTGCTGCGTTGCAACAATGCAAGAATGCGCTTCGCGGTTCTGAAAGTAGCGACATCTGGAGGATGGCATGTTTGGCCGAACGCTTGGTTCTGCCGCATTGGCAGTTGCGTTCTGTTTGTCCGTTGCGACGACGGCGAGGGCGCAAAATCTCGAGGCAGGGAAAAGCCCGACACAGATTTTCCGCGGCGCCTGCAGCGTTTGTCACAAGAGTCCGCGAGGGCTGGTGAAGTCCGTGCCGCCCAACGCGCTACCTGGATTTCTCCGGCAGCATTACACCACCAGTAGCGATATGGCTGCGATGCTGAGCGGCTATCTGCTCGCCAATGGTGCGACCGACCGGCGCTATGGCAATGAGAGGCCGGGCCGGGGCAGGGCCGCAGGTCCGACGGCAGCCGAGGCGCCTCAGGAGACCGCCGCGCCCCGGCATCGCCGCCGGCCGCGTCACGATGCGCAGCCGGGGCAAACTGCCTCCGAGGGTGGAGCGTCTCAGGCTGACGGGCGTAGCGCGCATAAGCCATCCAAGCGCCGGGCGAAGAGCAAGAGCAAACCAGCAGGCGAGGACGCGGGGTCTGGAGAAAAGCCGGCCGCCGAGAGCGGGGCGAAACCGACGTCGGATGCGGCTGCTCCGAAGGCCGAGACGAGCGGCGGGAAAGAAGGCGACCTCCGTCCTGACCCGGTACCAGCCGTTACGCCCGCACCGAAGTCATCCGAGGCGGGCTCGGGCGAGTCCAAAGGCTCTGAGCCCAAATCGTCCGAACCTAAAGCGGCCGAACCGAAGGCCGACTGACGGCAGGAATTTGGGAAGGGCGTCGCCTTTCCGGAGAGATTGCTGCTTCAGCGATACTGTCGAAAAATGATAACTTCACAGATGGATAGGGCCAGATTCAAACCTGAAGCGTCAGGATCGAATCTGGCCCTCGGGTTGTCAGGCGGCGGCTGATTTATTGCGATTCCGCCGGAGCGTTGTCGTCGTGTTGCGCTTCCGGATCGAAGAACTCACCGGCGGCAGCCAGCGCTTCAGCTGCGGCGTCGAGGTCTTCCTGACGGGTGCTGACATCTTCGCCACGGTTGATGCGCTCCGCCTCATCAGCGCTGCGGGCGACAGTGACGCTCACCGAAACCTCCACTTCCGGATGGACGGCAATCGAAACGCCATGCTGACCGATGGTCTTGATTGGATGGTCGAGCAGCACCTGGCTGCGGCTCAGCATCACGCCCTCGCTTTCGAACGACGCCATGATGTCGCGCACCGAAACCGACCCGAACAGCTGGCCGGTCTCCGACGCCTGACGCAGGATGATGACGTTGCGGCCGTCAATCTTCTCCGCGACCTTGGTCGCTTCAGCTTTGGCCTCGAGATTGCGGGCCTCCAGCTCGGCCTTCATGCCGTCGAACTTGGCGCGGTTGTCGGCGGTGGCGCGCAGAGCCTTGCCGCGTGGCAGCAGAAAGTTGCGGGCAAATCCGTCCTTGACGCGAACGACTTCGCCCATTTGACCGAGCTTGGCGACGCGTTCGAGAAGAATGACTTCCATGGTATATCTCCTGTTTCGAGTTGATCTGGATGTGGAACTAAGCAGTGGCCGTCGGCGGCTGCCCTCGTTGATGACGCTGGCGGATACCGAAGAAGGCATCGGCAAGACCGAGGGCGATCATCCCGATGACCGGCCAGCCGAAGACGAGAACGAGGGCATAAGCCAGACTGAGCAGGACGCCGCGGCTTTTAAACCCCAAGGTGAGGGTATGCAGCACGGCGAAGCCGGTGAGAGCGTAGCCGAGCAGCATCGCGGCGGCGGCGATTTGTGCCACCATGGCCAAAAGGCCGCCGACAAAGCACAGCGCCAGAGCCACAAACAGCGCCACCAACGTCATGGGCGGCATCGCCGTCTCGCGCAGCAATGGCCACGGGCGACGCAGACGTCCCGACACGCGTGCGACGTAGCCGGCCAGCCAGACATTCAATGTCAGCGTCATCATGGCAATGGTCGCGGCCGCGGCGGGCGCGATCGTGACCAGGGCATCGAGGACCTGGGCCGACGCCGGATTCGAGGACGGCAGTTGCATGATCCGCCCCAGACCGCGGCGCAGGCCCGAGGTGATGGTTTCGCTGTCGGTGCCGAGGGATAGCAGGGCACTCAGCGTCGTGAGCGTCGCAAAGCCCGCCATCCACACCAGAATGCGTCCCACCGGATACCATTCGACCAAATCGGCCGGTGCCGTATCGTTCGAGTTCGCCGCCACCATCGTGGGACGACCGAGCAGGATCAGGCGGCCCAGCCACCACGCGGGCAACGCCACCGCCAGGAGAAATGCGATCACATAGGGCAGGCTGAAGATCAGGCCCAGGCCAATGCTCGCGACCACCCCACCGATTGCGGCGGTGGTCGGACCCCAGCCGATCGCGGCCAGCATCAGCGGCAGTGGAGCGAGATAGAAGAGCAGCAGCGAGATGATCGCGCCCGAACTGATCGAGGCGAACATCAGCGCCGAGGCGCAGCCGGCCGCAATTGCGATGAGAAGGCCAATCGTCATGAGCTGTCCCGCCCCCTTTGAGCGGTTAGGGGCCGTGAGGCCCCAACTGTCGGCAACCGGTGGTCGCGGAAGCCTTATGAGCGTTTTGAAGTGGCAGCCGTGGCGCAAGCGCCACGGCTGATATTGACCGCGTTAGCGAATCACGTAGGGAAGCAGACCAAGGAACCGGGCGCGCTTGATGGCGCGGGCCAGCTCGCGCTGCTTCTTGGCAGACACGGCCGTGATACGGCTCGGCACGATCTTGCCGCGCTCCGAGACGTAACGCATCAGCAGCTTGGAGTCCTTGTAGTCGATCTTCGGCGCATTCGGCCCCGTGAACGGGCACGTCTTGCG
>DATMSE010000087.1:0-15976 GCA_035565575.1 Xanthobacteraceae bacterium | reverse complement strand
CCAGTCGTTGAGCAGCACGAAGCCGAAGATCATCTCGGCGGCCTGGGCTTCCGTCAGCGTCTCCCCCATCTGCGAGGCGCCGCCGACCACGGCGCCCATCTCCAGCTCGAAATTGAGCCGCTTGCACGGCGCGAAGACCGGGGCCTCGGCGTTCGGCGGCTTCAACTGGCCCTGCGGCCGGATGATCGGCGTGCCGCTGACCACCACCGTCGACGCCCGGCCGTTATAGGCAATGGGAATGTGCAGCCAGTTCGGCTGCAACGCGTTGTCCTTGCCGCGGAACATGATGCCGACATTGGTGGCGTGTTCCTTCGACGAATAGAAATCGGTGTAGCCCGAAACCGCGAACGGCATGTGCAACTGCACCTCGTCGCGCGGCAACAGCGCGCGTTGGCGCAAGGCGGCGTTGTCGCGCAGCGTCGCGGTGTCGTGGCGCAGCAACTCGCTAATCCGCGCCCGCGTGGCGGTCCATACTTTCGGGCCGAGCGCCATGAAGGCGTTGAGGCCGCCTTGCGCGAAAACATTGTCCGTGCCGGTCTTCAGCAATCCTTCGGACTCCAACGCCGCGAGATCGAGCACGAACGCGCCGATGGCAACGCCGACGCGCTTCTGCGCCGAAGTGGGCGTCGAGAACACGCCGTAGGGCAGGTTCTGAATCGGAAAATCCGAGTCAGGCGCGACGTCGATGAAGGATTTCAGCTTCGGATCGTTGGGGTGGGACAAATCACTCTCCGTTTAACGAGGCGTCATGCCCGGCCTTGTGCCGGGCATCCACGTCTTGATTGTATCAAAGAAGGAAGGCGTGGATGGCCGGGAACATAGGTGTTCGAAAGAACGCCGTTCTTCAAACGGCTATGCCCGGCCATGACGGCAAAGTATGTGCTCGAACCGGTTATGGCTTGTTCGGATCGAACTTCTTTTCCAGCCCGTTCCAGCAGTCGGCGTAGTTGTCCTGCAAGGTGCCGGAGGTCGCCGCGTGTTTGGTGACGCGCTGGGGGAAGCGGGTTTCGAACATGAAAGCCATGGTGCCGGTGAGCTTGACCGGCTTCAACTCGCCATTCGACGCGTGATCGAACGCCTCGCGATCCGGCCCGTGCGGCAGCATCTGGTTGTGCAGGCTGATGCCGCCCGGCACGAAGCCCTGCGGCTTGGCGTCGTAGACGCCGTAGATCAGGCCCATGAACTCGCTCATGATGTTCATGTGATACCACGGCGGGCGGAAGGTGTTCTCCGCCACCATCCAGCGCTCCGGGAAGATGACGAAGTCGATGTTCGCGGTGCCGGCGGTTTCCGATGGCGAAGTCAAGACCGTGAAGATCGACGGATCGGGATGGTCGAAGCCGATGGCGCCGACCGGCGAGAAGGTGCGCAGGTCGTACTTGTAAGGCGCGTAGTTGCCGTGCCACGCCACCACATCGATGGGCGAGTGCGGCAGCTTGGTCATGTAAAGCGCGCCGCCCCACTTCACGTAAAGCTCGGTCGGCGTGTCCTTGTCCTCATAGGCCGCGACCGGCGTGAGGAAGTCGCGCGAATTGGCGAGGCAGTTGGCGCCGATCGGCCCGCGCTCCGGCAGCGTGAAGGCGCCGCCGTAGTTCTCGCACAGATAGCCGCGCGCCGGGCCGTTCGGGATTTCGACGCGGAACTTGACACCGCGCGGGATCACCGCGATCTCGCCGGGTTCGATGTCGATGCGGCCGAATTCGGTGACGAAGCGCAGGTCGCCCTGCTGCGCCACGAACATCATCTCGCCGTCGGCATTGTAGAAGTGCTGGTCCACCATCGACTTGGTGATGAGGTAGACATGCGCCGCCATGCCGGCCTGGGTGTTGGCGTCGCCCGCCGTGGTCATGGTCTGCACGCCCTGCACGAACGTCAGTTCCTCCTTCGGCATCGGTGCCGGGTCCCAGCGCAACTGGGAAATCGGCATGTCGTCCTCGAAGCACGGCGCGGTGCGCCACAGCCCCGGATCGATTTTCGTGAAGCGGCCGGAATGCTTCACCGACGGCCGGATGCGATAGAGCCACGAGCGTTCGTTCGAGCCGCGCGGCGCGGTGAACGGCGAGCCTGACAGCTGCTCGGCATAAAGGCCGTAGGCGCAGCGCTGCGGCGAGTTGCGCCCGATCGGCAGCGCGCCGGGCAATGCTTCGGTTTCAAACGAGTTGCCGAAGCCGGACATGTAGCCCGGCGTCACGCCGGCGGTGCCCTGCTTCAGACTGTTGGGTGCGGTGTTGATGTTCATCTCACTCTCCCATTGGCTCGCGAGATTTCAAAATCGCTCTGAACGTCATTGCGAGCGCAGCGAAGCAATCCAGAGCCCCCACCCTAACCCTCCCCCGCACGCGGGAGAGGGAAAAGAAGAGGAAATTGCTTCGTCGCTCTCGCTCCTCGCAATGACGAATACGTCAGCCCTGCAATGCGGCCCACATTTCGCGGTCGCGCTTGTCGGTCCAGATCACCGGATCGTCGATGCCCGACGCCTCGTCGAAGGCGCGGGAGACGTTGAACGGCAGACAGTGCTCGTAGATGGCGAAGCTCGAGAACTTCGGGTCCATCACCTCGCGTGTCGCCGCCATCGTCTCCTTCAGCGTGCGGCCCTTGGCGACGGAAATCTCCGCCGCGCCATACAGGGTCGAGACGAAGTCGCGCGTCATGGCGATGGCCTCGCGCGTGGTCTCAAGACCTTTGAGCGCATCGCCGCGCCCCGGCGCGATCGCCTTCGGATTGAACTCGCGGATTTCATTCAAGGTCATCGGCCATTCGCGCAAATGCGCGTCGCCGCAATAGCAGGCGGAGTGATATTCGATCAGATCGCCGGAGAACATCACCTCGGCATCCGGCACCCAGGCGACGATGTCGCCGGAGGTGTGGCCGGCGCCGAGCTGCATCAGCCGCACCTCGCGCTTGCCGAGCCAGATCGACATCTCGCCCTCGAAGGTCAGCGTCGGCCAGGTCAGGCCGGGAATGCTGGCGGCGTCCTGAAACAGCCGCGGGAAGCGGCCGTATTCGGAATCCCAATCCTGCTGGCCGCGCTCCTCGATCAGACGATAGGTCTCCTGCGAGGCGACGATGCCCTGCGCGTGATAGGCCGAGGCCCCAAGCACGCGCACCGCGTGATAATGCGATAGCACGACATACTTGATCGGCTTGTCGGTGACGGTCTTGACGCGCTCGATCACCTTGCCCGCCATTGCCGGCGTCGCCTGCGCGTCGAACACGATGCAGCCATCGTCGCCGACGATCACCGCGGAGTTCGGATCGCCCTCGGCGGTGAAGGCATACAGATCGGTGCCAATCTCGGAGAAGGTGACCTTCTTCTCGGCAAGATCGGCGGTGGAGGCGAAACCCTTCGCGGGACTCTTGACCATAGCGTTCAAACTCTCTCGTTTGGTCTTCAGTTATGATTGTTGCGGCTGCACGTCCGCGACGATGCGGCGGCGGCCGAGCGCAACGGCCTCGCGCAGCACGTCGATGTCGCCGATGTGATTGGCGAGGATCAACACCAGCGCGGCGTCGAACGCGGCGCTCTGCTCCTCGTCGAGGCCGCGATGGGCTTCGACGATGGCGCGGAATGCATCGTCGGGCTTGGCGAAATTCGAGGCGGTCGATAACGGCATCACAGTCCTCAACTGATCGCGCTGGCGCGCTTTATCGCGGCTTCGACGCTGGCGGGTGTCGGCGTGCGAAAGCGCGCGGCCACATAGCCGTCGGGCCGCAGCAGATAGGCGGTGCCGGGCTGCGCGTCGTAGCGCGCCAGCGCGGTGCCGCGCGCATCGCCGAAACCATCGCCGCCGATCCGGATCGATCTCGTGCTCTCCGGCAACGCTGCCGCGCCGCCATTGGCGAACTGCATCAGGGTAAAGTCCTTGCCGAGCGCGGTGAAGGCGTCGGTAAGGAACGTGCCCGCGCCGTCGCGCGTCGTCAGGGGGGCGTCGAAAAGCGAGGTGCCGGGCGGCGGGCCGCCATTCCAGGTATCGACGTCGGGCGTCGACAGCGGCGTCTCGTAGCGCGACGGCACCGACAGCCGGCCGCCATTGACCATGCGCTTGCCGAACTCGGTTTCTTTCGCGAGCGACAGCACCGCGCGCCGCAGCCGCGCCTCCTGCCTGGTCGCCGGCGCCATGAAATCGGTGGAGCGCGTCGATTCACGGATGTTCTCGTCGGCGGCGAGGCTGCGCTCGATGTGATAGCTCTCCAGCAACGCTTCGGGCGAAGTGCCCTTCAAGACGCGCGCCAGTTTCCATGCGAGGTTTTCCGCGTCCTCGAGGCCGGAATTGGCGCCGCGCGCGCCGAACGGCGACACCTGATGCGCGGAATCGCCGGCGAAGATCACCCGGCCGTGGATGAAGCGGTCCATCCGCCGGCACTGGAATTTGTAGACCGAGATCCATTCGAAATCGAACTGATCGTGCCCCAGCATCCGCGCGATGCGCGGCCGCACGTTCTCGGGCCGGCGCTCCACCGCGGCGTCGTGCTCGGGGCTCAGTTGCAGATCGATGCGCCAGACGTCGTCAGGCTGCCGATGCAGCAGCGCCGACCGCCCGGCATGGAACGGCGGATCGAACCAGAACCAGCGTTCGGTGGGAAACTCCGCGGTCATCTTCACATCGGCGATCAGGAATTGATCCTCGAACACCTGACCGTGGAAGTCGGCGCCGACCATGCCGCGCAGCGACGAGCGCGCGCCGTCGGCGGCCACGACATAATTCGTTGCGAGACGATAAGGGCCGTCAGGAGTTTCGATGGTGAGCAATACATGGTCGTTGCGCTGCTCCAGCGCCGTCACCTTGTTGCGCCAGCGCAGATCGACCGCCGGCAGATCGCGGATCAGATCGACCAGATAGGCCTCGGCGTAATACTGCTGCAGGTTGATGAAGGCCGGCATCTTGTGGCCGTCTTCCGGCAGCAGATTGAATTGATAGAGCTGCTGGTCGCCGTGGAAGATCCTGCCGACGCTCCACACCACGCCCTTGTCGACCATGCGCTGGCCAACGCCGAGACGGTCCCAGTATTCCAGCGAGCGCTTGGAGAAGCAGATGGCGCGCGACCCCTCGCCGATGCGGTCGGCGTCGTCGAGCAGCACCACCGGCTGGCCGCGCTGCGCCAGATCGATCGCCAGCGACAGCCCCACCGGTCCGGCGCCGACCACCACCACCGGGTGATGCGCGATATCCGAGACCGCACGATCCTGATCCGGATGGCGGCGATAGCCGAACTGGGTGATGTGGTGCGTCATTCTCGTCCACGCATCCTTGAGGCCAGGCCGGCAGCCGCCTTAAAATGCCCGAGGGTGTTCTCCGGCCTACGGCAGCCGAATTGGCTGTTGCTCCGATCCCAATCGCGAGATAGTCTCACTTGCAACTATCTAAACGCCTTGCCGCCCCGTTCGTCAACTGAATCTTTGGAGCCGCCCCTTGGCCAAGCTCGACCTGTTCAAGTTCGTGCCGTTCCGGCTGAACCGGCTTGGCGCCGAGGTCTCCGGGGCGCTGTCGAGCGAATATCGCGCGCGCTACGGCCTCGACATTCCGGAATGGCGGGTGATGGCGACGCTCGGCTTTCGCGACGAAGCCTGCAGCGCGCAGTATATTTCGCAATGTACCCGCACCCACAAGTCGACCATCAGCCGCGCGGTGACCTCCCTGCTGGAGCGCGAACTGATCGAACGCGTGGAGAACGCCGACGATCGCCGCGAGTTTCGCCTGGCGATGACGCCCAAGGGGCGGGCGCTCTACGAGGAACTGATCCCGCGCCTGTTGCGCCGGGAGCAGGAAATCCTCGCCTGCCTGACGGCGCAGGAGCGCAAGGAATTCGCGCGGCTGCTCGGCAAGATCGAGGACAGCCTCAACCTGGTGCAGGCCAGCCGCCCGATGAGCGAGGCCGAGGCGTATTAGAATATTAGAAAGAGGCATTTGGAGCGAAAGACGGCGTCATCCTGAGGTGCGACACGCGAAGCGTGGCGCCTCGAAGGAGGGCGCCGTCGCCCTTCGAGGCGCGCAAGAGCGCGCACCTCAGGGTGACGACCTCCACTCCTGACAGTTGCTATTTCACGAACGATCGCGACGGTGCGAGATGCAGCGCGAAGGCGTCGGCCTTGTCGCTGGCGCGCGGATAGATCTCGCAAACCAAGGGATCGTGCCCCGGAATGACGCGGTCGGGATGGCCCGCCAGCCGCTCGGCGGTGGCCCAGCCTTCCATCATGTCGCCGACATTGTAGACGATCGGGAACGGGCTGCGGCGATGCAGGTTCGCATAATAATGCGCGGCGTCGGAGGCGAGCACCACCGGCCCGCGCGCCGTCGCCACCCGCACGATCTGCAGGCCGTCGGAATGGCCGCCGACATGGTGCAGCGTCACGCCAGGCGCGATCTCACCCTCGCCCTGATGGAACGTGACGCGCTCGCTGTAGACATGGCGCACCATCAGGGTCACGTCCTCGACGGAAAACGGATGCCGCAGCATGCCGTGGCACATGCAGCGCCCGGTGGCATAGCTCATCTCGCGGTCCTGCAGGTGGAACCGGGCGTTGGGGAAACGGTCGAGATTGCCGGCGTGGTCGTAATGCAGATGCGTCACCACCACGTCGCGGATGCTGGCCGCGCTCACGCCGAACGCCTTGAGCGCATCGACCGGATTGACCGTCAGCTTGCGGCTGCGCTCTTTCGCCGCGGCCTCGTTGAAGCCGGTGTCCACCAGGATGTCGCGGCCGCCGCCGCGGATCAGCCAGACGAAATAATCGAGATCGGACGCCGTGGTCTCGTGCGGATCAGGGGTGAGGAAGTTCATCTGCGGCGTGCGCGGTGACATCGTCGCATAGCGGATGGCGAAGATTTCGTAAGTCTGTGACACGGGTAGTCCCTTGCTGCGTTTCTTGCCCGTATTCACACCACCATAGGGACAAATGTCAAAGCCCGCGCGCCATTCGCCGGACCCGCTTGAACCTCGCCGATCGGCGCGACGTCCCATCGAGGCGGGAGCGATTGCCCGCATGTCGAAGCCACGAAGCTCTATGTGACCACAATCACAGTCCTCGCCGAGGCGACGACCATGATGGGACCATCGCAGCATTCCATCGATAAGGAGATGAAGATGATGAGCCGGCGGACCTTTTGGGGCAGCAGCCTCGCCCTCGCGCTTCTGGCTGGCGGCCTTGGCCTGTCGCCCGTCCCCCAGCCGGCGGTCGCCGGCGAGCTTTCGGCGCAGCAGATCATCGACGGTCTGAAGCCGGTCCGGACCCGGAGCCTCAGCGGATCGACGCGCTCGAGCCTGAGCGAGACCGACACCGCCTTCATCCAGCGGGTGCGTGGCCAGAACCGGTCGCTGTCGCTCGGCGATCGCCAGCAGATGGCAGAGATTGCCGCCAAACGTCCGAAGATCGACGTCGAGATCAACTTCGACTTCAATTCCGCCGACGTGACGCCGCGCGCTGAACCGCAACTCAACAGCCTCGGCAAGGCGCTGACCAGTCCGGAATTGAACGGCACCGTGGTCATGCTCGGCGGTCACACCGATGCCAAGGGCAGCGATGACTACAACCAGAAGCTCTCGGAGCGGCGCGCCGAAACGGTCAAGCGCTTCCTCGTCGCGCACTACAAGCTGTCGCCGGACCTGCTGCTGACCTCGGGCTACGGCAAGAGCGGCCTGAAAAATCCGGCCGATCCCTATGCCGCGGAAAATCGCCGCGTCGAGATCGTCAACGTGATCGAAAAGGACCAGGCTTCGGCGAAGTAACCGACGCCATGCAACGCCGCAGTCCGTGCGCTGCGCCGGTCGCCATCGACGCGCATCGCCGGCATGCTGGGGCGCCCGTCACGAAAGGCGACCGATTTGAAAATGCCCGGGGCGTAGGATACGGTCATGCGCACGCTGCTGATTTCACATGATCGTATTCCGCGGACTGGCGTCTCATGAGATTGCGCATTGCCCTTTTCGCCGCGTTGTCGATGTTGGTCGTGCCCGTTCTGATGCCGGTCCCCGCCCATGCGGCGGGACAGCGCATCGCCCTCGTGATCGGCAACGCGACATATCCCGACAACGAGACGGCGCTGAAGGAGCCGATCAATGATGCGCGCGACCTGGCCGACGAGCTCAAGCGCGACGGTTTCGAGGTGGAGATCGGCGAGAACCTGTCCGGCGATGCGATGCGCCGCGCCCTCGACGCATTTTACGGCCGCATCAAGCCCGGTGCGGCGGCGCTAATCTTCTTCAGCGGCTACGGCATCCAGTCGGCCCGCCAAAGCTATATCCTGCCGGTCGATGCGCAGATCTGGGTCGAGGCCGATGTCCGCCGCGACGGCTTCAGCCTCGAAACCATTCTGGGCGAGATCAACAGCCGCGGCGCCGGCGTCAAGATCGCGCTGATCGATGCATCGCGGCGCAATCCGTTCGAGCGTCGGTTTCGCAGCTTCTCGGCGGGACTTGCGCCGGTGATCGCGCCCAGCGGCACCCTGGTGATGTATTCCGCCGCGCTCAGCTCGGTGGTGGGCGACAGTGGCGCCGAGCGCAGTCTGTTCGTCGGCGAGCTGCTGAAGGAAATCCGCGTCCCCGGTCTCACGGCCGAGGAAACGCTGAACCGCACCCGCGTCGGCGTGACGCGCGCCTCGCGCAGCGAACAGGTGCCGTGGATTTCGTCGTCGCTGGCCGAAGACTTTGCCTTCGTGCCCGGCGCGAAGGTCGCCACCGCAAGTCCCGACGCCAAGCCAACGCCGCCGATCACGCGACCGGAATCGAAATCCGAGCCTGCGCCGGAATCCAAACCCGCCGTGACGACGCCCTCAAAGGTGTCGTCCTCGGCTGTCGCGGAGCCCGCGAAGGTCACGGCGGCCGAGCCCAAGCCAACCGACATGAGGCCGATCGAAACCAAGCCGGTTGGCGCCAAGCCCGCGGAGGTCAGGCCGGCAGAGAACCCGGCGGCGAAGCCCGAGACCACCGTCGCCACGCTGGCCAGCGATCCGACGGTGCAGGCCCTCAACGCCAAGATCGCCGCCAATCCGAAAGACGTGAACTCCTACTACCGGCGCGGTCAGGTGTTCGCCAGCAAGGGCGCGTACAGCGCCGCCGTCAAGGATTTCGACGAGACGCTCAAGCTCAACCCGACGGATGTCGAGGCACTCAACAATCGCTGCTGGACCCGCGCGGTGATCGGCGATTTGTCGCCGGCGCTGAAGGATTGCAACGAGGCCTTGCGCCTGCGCCCTGGCTTTGTCGACGCGCTGGACAGCCGCGGCCTGCTCTACCTCAAGAGCGGCAAGCCGCGCGAGGCCATCGCCGATTTCGACGCCGCGCTGAAGATCAATCCGCGCCTGACGTCGTCGCTCTACGGCCGCGGCCTTGCCAAGCAGCGCAGCGGCAACGCCGCGGCAGGCGAGCTCGACATCACCAATGCCAAGGCGATGGATCCCAACATCGTCAAGGAATTTGCCGGTTACGGCGTGCATTGATGGATCGTCGGAACGGGGTCCGAAGGTCCGTTCCGCGAGAAATGTGCGGAGAGGCCGGCTGAGCCGCCGCTTGCTCATCCATCGTTCAGGCGTTGCCGGAATTTTCGCAAGGGAGGAACCGCTCATGACAGCCAAACCGGACCGACGAGGTCGCCGCTCCTTCGGCGCGCTGCTGACGGCGGCGATTGTGATTGTGATGACCGGGGGCGCGGGCGCCGGCGAAGTCACCGAGGGGCAGATCCTGCAGGCACTGACGCCGAAGAAGCCGCTGACGCGCAGCCTCTCGATGGCACCCCCACGCGAGACCACGCTGTCCGCGACCGACAGCAGCTTCATCGACACGGTGCGCAATCGCGCAACGCGCTCGCTCTCCACTGGCGAGCGCCAGCAGATCGCCACCATCGCCGACCAGCGCCCCAGCATCGATCTCGAAATCAATTTCGACTACGACTCCGCCACCATCGGCGCCCGCGCGAAGCCGGCTGTCGAAGCTCTGGGCCGCGCCCTGACCAATCCCGACCTCAAGGGCTCCACCTTCCTGCTCGCGGGCCACACCGACGCCGCCGGCAGCGAGGCCTATAACCAGACGCTCTCGGAACGCCGTGCCGACGCCGTGAAGCAGTATCTGGTGGAGAAGTTCGGCATTGCCGGCAATGACCTGCTGACGGCAGGCTATGGCAAGACGCGGCTGAAGAAGCCCGACGCTCCGCGCGATGCCGCCAACCGCCGCGTGCAGGTCGTCAACATGCAGCCCAAGACGGCCGCCAAGTAGACGGCTGCGATCTCTCCCCGATAGAACACCAGGCACAATCTTTCGACAGGCGACGCCCTTCATGACCGAGCCCGACCGCCAGCCGTCCATGGCGCCCGAACCCGCTGTTGCGCCACGACGAGCGTCGGCGCCACGCGCCGGGCTCGCCCTTGCGACGGCTGCCCTGCTCGCCGGCTTCATCGCCATGCCTGCCGCGCTCCGCGCCGCCGACGGCATCCCCGTCACCGTGGTGAAGGCGAAGAACGCCTGTTTCTCGGACATGGTGCGCGTCACCGGCTTCGTGGTGCCGAAGCAGGAAGCGGTGGTGAATGTCGATCAGGAGGGCTCGAAGGTCACCGACCTCTTGGTGAAGGAAGGCGATATCGTCACCGCCAATCAGGAACTGGCGCGCCTGACGCCGCCCCCGGGCGGCAATGCGCGCAATCCGATCTCGCTACGCGCGCCGGTCGCCGGCCTCATCACCAAGGTCCACACCATGGTCGGCGCGCCGGCTTCGCCACAGGCGGAGCCGATGTTCCGTATCGCCATCGACAACATTCTCGAATTCGATGTGGAGGTGCCGGGCCTGCATATGCCGAAACTGACGGTCGGAGCCACCGCGCGCATCAGCCGTGACGGCCAGCCGGATCTCGCCGGCCGCATCCGTCTCATCAATCCGCAGATCGATCAGCGCACCCAGCTCGGCCGCGTCCGCGTCGCCTTGAACGGCAGTGCACCGCTGCGGCCGGGCGTGTTCGCCCGCGTCAATATCGATGCGAAGCGCAGCTGCGGCGTCTCGATCCCGCGCTCGGCGGTGGACCATTCGACGATTCAGGTGGTGGCCGGCGACGTCATCGAAACACGGCACGTGCGCATCGGATTGAACTCCGACACCGCCGTGGAAATTCTCGAGGGCCTCAAGACCGACGAGATCGTGGTCGCCGACGCCGGCACCTCGCTGCATGACGGCGACCGCGTCAAACCCATCTTCAACGACGATCCCGATCGCGTGCGAGGCCGCTAAATGTCCTTGAATATTTCGGCCTGGTCGATCCGCCATCCGCTGCCATCGATCGTCTTTTCGATCATCCTGCTGGCGCTGGGCTGGATCAGTTTCACCAAGCTGGCGGTGACCCGGCTGCCGGCCGCCGACATTCCCGTGGTGTCGGTCGCGGTGTCGCAATTCGGCGCCGCGCCCGCCGAACTCGAAGCGCAGGTCACCAAAACCATCGAGGACGGCGTGTCCGGTGTCGAGGGCGTGCGCCACATCGCCTCCTCGATCACCGACGGCCTGTCGGTCACCACCATTCAGTTCGCGCTGGAGACCAACACCGACCGCGCGCTCAACGACGTCAAGGACGCGGTGACGCGGGTGCGCGCCAACCTGCCGCAGAACGTCAACGAGCCGCTGATCCAGCGCGTCGACGTCATCGGCCTGCCGATCGTGACCTATGCCGCGATCTCGCCGGGCAAGACGCCGGAGCAATTGTCCTACTTCGTCGACGACGTGGTGAAGCGCGCGCTGCAGGGCGTGCGCGGCGTCGCGCAGGTCGAGCGCATCGGCGGCGTCGAGCGCGAAATTCTGGTCTCGCTCGATCCCGACCGACTGCAGGCGGCGGGGCTCACCGCGCTGGACGTCAGCCGGCGATTGCGCGGCACCAATGTCGATCTCGCCGGCGGCCGCGCCGAAATCGGCAAGAACGATCAGGCGATCCGCACGCTCGCCGGCGCGAAGACGTTGCAGGACCTCGCCGGCACCATGATCAGCCTGCCCGCCGGCGGCGAACTACGCCTCGACGATCTCGGCACCGTCACCGACACCATCGCCGATCGGCGCACCTTCGCGCGCTTCAACGGCGAGCCGGTGGTGGCGCTCGGCATCAAGCGCTCCAAGGGTGCCAGCGACGTGGTGGTGGCGGAAGCGGTGCAGAAGCGCATCGAGGCGCTGAAGGCCGCCTATCCCGACGTCGATCTCAAGCTGATCGACACCTCGGTCGATTACACCAAGGGCAATTACGAGGCCGCGATCTCGACGCTGTTCGAAGGCGCGATCCTCGCGGTGATCGTGGTGTTCCTGTTCCTGCGGGACCTGCGCGCCACGGTGATCGCCGCGATCTCGCTGCCGCTCTCCATCTTCCCGGCGTTCTGGGCGATGGACATGCTGGGCTTCTCGCTCAATCTCGTCTCGTTCCTCGCCATCACGCTCTCGACCGGCATCCTGGTCGACGACGCGATCGTGGAAATCGAGAACATCGTGCGCCATATGCGGATGGGCAAATCGCCCTACCGCGCGGCGCTCGAGGCCGCCGACGAAATCGGCCTCGCGGTGATCGCGATCAGCCTCACCATCATTGCGATCTTCGCGCCGGCGAGTTTCATGTCCGGCATCGCAGGGCAGTTCTTCAAGCAGTTCGGCATCACGGTGTCGGTGCAGGTGTTCTTCTCGCTGCTCGCAGCGCGTTTCGTCACCCCGGTGCTCGCCGCCTATTTCCTCAAGCACCACGCCCATGAGGAGCCGGCGCCGGGCCGCGTGCTGCGCGCCTATACGCGGCTCGTGACATGGTCGGTGAAGCATTACTTCCTCACCGTGGTGCTCGGCCTCCTGGTGTTCGCCGCCTCGATCTGGAGCATCCATCTGCTGCCGCAGGGCTTCCTGCCGGCGCAGGACACCGCGCGCTCGCTGCTGGCGATGGAATTGCCGCCCGGCTCGCAGCTCGCCTATACCGAGAAGGTGACTGAGGACATCGTGGCGCGGCTGCGCAAGCGGCCCGAGGTGAAAAGCGTATTCGTCGACGGCGGCCACATTCCACCCGGCACCTACGAGGTGCGGCGCGCCGCGCTCATCATCAACTACACGCCGAAGAGCGACCGCAAGATCACCCAGCGCGAGCTAGAACTCTCGATCGGCAAGGAGCTGGAAAGCGTTCCCGACATCCGATACTGGTTCCTCGACGAGAACGGCCTGCGCGCCATCTCGCTGGTGGTGGCCGGCGCCGACAGCAACATCGTCGCCAACGTCGCCAGCGAACTCGCCAGCCAGATGAAGCGGATTCCGCTGATCGCCAACGTGATCTCGGAAACCGCGCTGGATCGCCCCGAACTGCGCATCCAGCCCCGCGCCGATCTCGCCGCGCGGCTCGGCGTTTCCACCGAAAGCCTGTCGGAAACCATCCGCGTCGCCACCATCGGCGATGTCGGCCCCGCGCTCGCCAAATTCGATGCCGGCGGCCGTCAGGTGCCGATCCGCGTGCAACTCGAGGACAGCGCGCGCGGCGACCTGCGCGTGCTGGAGCAGTTGCGCGTGCCGGTCGGCGGCGGCCGCGGCGGCGTGCCGCTCTCGGTCGTGGCCGACGTCACGCTGGATCAAGGCCCGACCAGCATCAATCGCTACGACCGCGAACGGCAGGCGACGGTGACAGCGGATCTCGTCGGCACCGCCGCGCTCGGCGATGCGCTGAAGGCGATCTACGATTTGCCGGTGATGAAGAGTCTGCCCAAGAATGTCAGCGTCAATCAATCCGGCGACGCCGAAAGCCTCAACGAACTGTCCGCCGGCTTCGCCACCGCGATCAGCGCCGGCCTGATGATGGTCTATGCGGTGCTGGTGCTGCTGTTCGGCACCTTCCTGCAACCGATCACCATCCTGTTCTCGCTGCCGCTCTCGATCGGCGGCGCGATCATGGCGCTGCTGCTCACCGGCAAGCAACTGACGACGCCGGTGTGGATCGGCATTCTGATGCTGATGGGCATCGTCACCAAGAACGCCATCATGCTGGTGGAGTTTGCCATCGAATCGATCCGCGCCGGCATGGCGCGCGATGCGGCCATCATCGACGCCGGCCAGAAGCGTGCCCGCCCGATCGTGATGACCACCATCGCGATGGCGGCCGGCATGGTGCCGAGCGCGCTGGCGTTCGGCGCCGGAGGCGAATTCCGCTCACCGATGGCGCTGGCGGTGATCGGCGGCCTGATCTTCTCGACGCTGCTATCACTGATCTTCGTGCCGGCGATGTTCCTGTTGATGGACGATGTCGGTCGCTTCTTCGTCCGCCTCGGCGGCAAGGTGATCTCCTCGCGCGGCGAGGACGACGCTGATCCGCCGGCGGTCGAGCACAAGCAGGCGACGTGATACGTCATTGCGAGAAACCGCAAGCGACGCGCGCTTTTCTCGTCATGGCCGGGCTTAGCCGTTCGAAGAACGGCGTCGCTTCGCTCGCCTATGGTCCCGGCCATCCACGCTTTAACCTGCCGATCTATCGTGAAGACGTGGGCGCCCGGCACAGGGCCGGGCATGACGAAAAGAAACTCATTGCCAAGTCTCGAATCCTAATCGTTCCGCGCCACGGCGGAGAGCTTCGTCATGTTGAGCAGCAGCACGCGGCCGCGCTGCAGATCGAGAATGCCGTCCTTGCGCCATTGCTGCAATTGCCGGTTGACGCTCTCGCGTGCGGCGCCGACGAACACGCCAAGCTGTTCCTGCGAGATGTGCAGTTCCGAGCCGAAATCGGAAGCCAGCGCGCAGAGCCGGCGCGCGAGCCGCACCGGCAGCGGCTGCAGCACCGATTCCTCCATGCGCTCGCTCATCCAGCGGATGCGCTGGCAGAGCAGTTCGATCAGCTTCACCGCCACCTTCGGTTCGCGCTCGAGATGTGCGAGAAAATCCTCGCGGCGCAGCACAAATAGTTCAGTCGGCTCACCCGCGGTAGCGTCCGCTGTGCGGGGCTGCCCGTCGAGCACCGCGACCTCGCCGAACAGATCGCCGGGGCCGAGGAAATTCAGCGTCAGTCGCGCCCCGTCGGACGAGCCGGTCTCGATGCGAATCTGCCCGCGCCGCACACCAAACAACGCGTCGCCCTCATCGCCTTTCTGAAACAGCACCTCGCCCGTCGCAAGCTGCTGCGTGTGGCAGAGACCGGAAATCCGCTGCAGCTCGTCGGCGCCCAATTCAGCGAACATCGGATTCATCTTGAGAATGACCGCGAATTCAGCCTGTTTGCTCATTGCCGAAGTTCCGCCTGACTTGTCCCGGTTCACCGAACGCGAGGGCCACCGAGCGCGCTTGCGTAAGTGTGTCACAGGTCACACAGGTTTGCAGCCCCCTTGCGTTATTTCTATCTTCACGGCCAGGCCGCAGTTCACCGCTCACCATGCGGGAACGCTGAACCGCCCTATCGACTGCACCGACATTCTACATGCGTTTGACGACAATCCTTGCGGGGTCGGATTTGACGATGAAGATGTTCAAGATCGCCGGCACGCTGACTGCCACCATCGTCCTCCTCGTTGTCATCGTGCTCACGGCCGGCCTTCCTGCCAGCTTGTTGTCCTCCACTCTTAAGGAACGGATTGCGCGCGACACCGGCTACGAGATCGACGTCACCGGAGCCGCTCGTATGGCTGTCTGGCCGTCCTTGGCCCTGACGCTGAACGGGGTGACGCTGTCGAAGTCCGCCAAGGATGGTGCCGGAGAACGCTTCGAGATCGCGTCCATGCGGATCGAGATGCCCTTCGGCAGCATCACGTCCGGCAATCCCGTCATCACCCATCTCACTCTCGAGAAGCCGGTTGCCTATCTACCGCTGCTGCGCGAGCGCACACCGGCGAAGCCATCCGCGTCCAGCGCCGGCTCCTCTTCCGATTCGACCGACCCGGAATTGCGCATCGCGCGCATCACCGTCAGCGATGGCGCGGTGGTCTTCTCCAATCCGCGCGACAAGATCGAGGACCGCATCGACGCGATCGCCGCGACTGTCACGCTCGACGCGGACCGCCGCGCCGTCGTGTCTTTGAG
>DATMSE010000086.1:0-6906 GCA_035565575.1 Xanthobacteraceae bacterium | reverse complement strand
GACGTGGATGCCCGGGACAAGCCCGGGCATGACGGTGAGAGGCTTGTAGTATATCGCATACAATCTATGCAGGATGAGTGTTGAGATGTCGGAGCCCAAAACTGTCGCCATCGTCGGAACGGGTCTGATCGGCTGCGCCTGGGCCGCGATTTTCGCGCGTGCCGGATGGCAGGTGCGGCTGACCGATCCGCACGCGCCGACGCTCGAAGCCGCACCGCAGCGCATCACGGATGAGTTGCGCGGGCTGGCGCGGCACGGGTTGTGCGACGATCCCGAGGGCGCGGCGCAGCGGGTCACGGTGGCGCGCGACCTTGCGGACGCCGTCGCCGGCGTGACCTTCGTGCAGGAGAACGGCCCCGAGAAGATCGACGACAAGATCGCGATTTTCAAGGAACTCGATCGTCTCGCACCGCCGGGTGCGATCCTTGCGTCGTCCACCTCCGCCATCGTCGCCTCGCGCTTTACGGAAAACCTGCCGGGTCGCGCGCGCTGCCTTGTCGGCCATCCGGTCAACCCGCCGCATCTGGTGCCGCTGGTCGAACTCTGCGGCGCGCCGTGGACCTCGCCCGACACCGTCGCCCGGGCGCGCGAAATTTATCTCGCCATCGGTCAGGTGCCGGTGACGGTCAATCGCGAGATCAACGGCTTCGTGTTGAATCGTTTGCAGGGCGCGCTGCTGGCGGAAGCGTTTCGTCTGGTCGGCGAGGGCTATGTCTCGGCGGAAGATCTCGATCACACCGTCAAGAATGGTCTTGGCCTGCGCTGGTCGTTCTTGGGCCCAATGGAAACCATCGAACTCAACGCGCCGGGCGGCATCGCCGATTACTGCGCGCGCTATACCGGCTTCTACAAGGAGTTGGCGAAGGGCGCGGCCGGACCTTCGGTCTATGAGAGCCCGAATGTCGATCAGGTGATCGCGGCGTGGCCGCATCAGGCGACGCCCGAGCGCCTCGCATCGCTGACGCGACGGCGCAACGAACGTCTTGCGGCTTTAGCCGCGCACAAGCAGAAACAAGCCGCGAGCGAAGCGTGAGCGCGGTCCATTCCATTTCGATCAAGCAAGGAAGCCTGTCATGAGCCGTAAAGTCATCATCACCTGCGCTGTCACCGGCGCGATCCACACGCCGTCGATGTCGAAGGCCCTGCCGGTGACGCCGCAGGAGATCGCCGATGCCGCCATCGGCGCGGCGGAGGCGGGCGCCGCCATCGTGCATCTGCACGCGCGCAATCCGGAGACGGGCCAGCCGGATCAATCGCCGGAAGCCTTCGCGCCGTTCCTGAAAATCATCAAGCAGCGCTCGAATTGCGTGGTGAACCTCACCACCGGCGGATCGCCCACCATGATGGTGGAAGAGCGCGTGCGCCCGGCGGCGGTGTATCAGCCGGAGGTCGCCTCGCTCAACATGGGCTCGATGAATTTCGGCCTGTTCGGGATGCTCAACCGCTTCAAGGATTTCAAGCACGACTGGGAGCGCAAGCACCTCGAGAACAAGGACATCGTGTTCCGAAACACCTTCAAGGACATCGAATTCGTGCTCCGCACGCTGTCGGAATCCGGCACGCGCTTCGAGTTCGAATGCTACGACACCGCGCATCTGCACAACCTCAATTACTTTCTGATGGAAGGCCTGGTGAAGCCGCCGCTGTTCGTGCAGACGGTGTTCGGCTTGCAAGGCGGCATCGGCGCGCATCCCGATGAAGTGCTGCACATGAAGCGCACCGCGGACCGGCTGTTCGGCGACAAGTATCGCTGGTCGGTGCTCGGCGCGGGCCGCAATCAACTGCCGATCGCGGCGATGGCGGCGGCGATGGGCGGCAACGTCCGCGTCGGCCTTGAAGACTCGCTGTGGGGCGGGCCGGGGCGTTTGGCTGAATCGAATGCCGAGCAGGTCCGCGCGGTGCGCAAGATCATCGAAGGGCTGGGACTTGAGGTCGCGTCACCGGATGAGGCGCGCGAGATTTTGCATCTCAAGGGCGGTGATACGCTGCGCGTCTGAGCGTACAAGATCGACTCAGGCGTCCTCAGTGTCATCCGGCGCGGCATTGCGCCGGGTGGCCGCCATCAATCCGAGTGCGACACCGCCTATCACGAGGACCGGCAGCAGCCGCTTGATGCCCACGGCCCGTGCCAATTGCAGACCGGTTGCGAGCATCATCGGATCGGCCAGAATATTCGGAGAGGCGCGCTTCGCGGCTTCTTTCCGTCGCAGCTCAGCGCGTCGTTTCTGCTCGCTGTAAATGCCCAGCACGATCAGCATCACCACGAAGAACAGCGCCGCTCCCGCCAGGCAGGCGCTGATCGCGCCGTATTCCTGATAGACGTAAACGAAGCCTGCGGCACACAAAAAAGCCATAGCGATCGCCAGCGCGATCGCCGCAGCTGCGACTAGCGACGACAGCCGCAATGTCGCTGCGGTGCTCGCCTTGAAGTCGTCAATCCATCGTTGAAACATCAACCAGCCCCGATCCCGCTTACGCAATTAACCGGCCGCGACGCGAGACACGGCCGGTTCTGCTTGAGGTGCCTTCTGCGTGGCCCTTACAAATCTGCTACAGCCACTCAGCGGCGCCATGTGATGCCGATCAGGAAGCCGAGGCCGACAGCAAGCGCAACCGCCGCAATCGGGCGTTCGTGAATGGCATCCTCGAGCGTTTCCTCGATGGACGAGGCGGCATCCTGGGCGGCTTCCATCGCCGCACTCCCGCGCTCCTGAACATCTGCAAGGGCGGCATCGACATTGCGGCGGGCTTGCCGATAGCCGTGGCGCGCCTGTTTGGTTGCCTCGCCGGAAAACGCGTTCAGGGCTTGAGTAATCCGATCCGCCAGCACCGTGATGTCGTTTTTCACCGATGCGATATCCTTCTCGAAACGCTCAGACATGCCTCTGTCGGCATCGCCAATTGCCATTCGTCGCTCCTTAGGATGCAAAACTTCGATCAATAATGCGGGACCGATATCGAAAGTTCCATCGGCGCCTTCGCGAAGGCAGGTGCGGCATCATTCGATATGACGGGCGGGTTCGCACCGTGCGCGCCCTTCGTCAGATGCGGCCCAGCAGCATAAGGACCAGTACGATCACCAGGATCGTGCCGACGATCCCCGAGGGGCCATAGCCCCAGCCCCTGCTGTAACCCCAGCTTGGGATTACGCCCAAAAGGATCAGGATCAGCAAAATGATCAAAATGGCGCCGAGTGACATTGAAAGACCCCTCGTACACAAGCGGCGGCGCCTGCAATGGCTCCAGCCCGCTCCGCCAATTCGGATGGAGGAGGAAAGTTCCCGCTCTTGCACCGCAGCAAACACCTGCCGCTCATGGGTCGTCGGAACCGATGATCCCGAATGACGTTGGCTGACAGTTCGCGCCACGACGTGAACTTCGGGCGACCGTGCGTTGTCTCACCGTACGATGGCTCGAATACCGGTCCCGGCTATCAGCGTTGGAGCACGACATGGCCAAGGCGAGTGAACGATCGATGGTCCGTCCTGTGCTTGTCGCCGTCGGGATTATTACGATGGCGGCCGGTGCGGCACCGGCCCGAGCTAACGATTTTTTCTCCGCGCTGTTTGGCGGCATGATTGGTCAACCGCCCCCGCCGCCGCAGTCGGCGTTTCCATTCCCTTTCGGCCGGGGTGACGACGGCGCCCGGCAATCACCGCGCCCCCGCTCAGCTTCCGCCGGCAGTCGGCAGGCGTTTTGTGTGCGGACCTGCGACGGTCGCTACTTCCCTCTCGCCACCCCGGAAGGGCAGAGCCGTGCGACCTCATGCAATGAGCTGTGTCCCGCGAGCGAAACGAAAGTGTTCTATGGATCAAGCATCGATCATGCCGCCGGGGAGAATGGCAAGAGCTACACGTCTTTGCCCAACGCTTTTCGTTATCGAAGCGAAATCGTCTCCGGCTGCACCTGCAATGGCAAGGACACGTTCGGCCTCGCCAAGATCGACGTGAAAGATGATCCCACTTTGCGCAAAGGCGATATCGTCGCGGGTGAAGAAGGGCTTCTGGTCGCCGGCCGCAAAGATCGCCACGGGGCGGTGGTGAATTTCTCGCCGGCATCGCCGGCAGTGGCCGCTCGCTTCGCACGGGCGCCGATCATGGCGTCTGAATAACAGCGCGAGACAGAACAGTCTCGACAGTCTCGCTTACGAACCTGACCCGTCGAGTTCCAGAGAAGGGAACTTGCCGCGGCGATGCGCGTTGACCGGAAGTTCGACGGGCGATGGTTCGAACCACTTATTTATCCTTAAGGGGCTTTCATGCTGATCGGTATCCTGATTACGTTTCTGGTCGTTATTCTTGTGCTCTATCTCATCAACATGCTGCCGATCGACGGTCGCGCCAAGCAGATCGCGCGCGTCGTCGTCATCATCATCGGCATCGTGTCGCTGCTGAAGTATCTCGCGGTGTTTTAGCTATCATTCGCAATGACGAACGACAGGTTGGCAAGAGATCGTCATGCCCGGGCTTTGTCCCGGGCATCGACGTTCTTGAGCGGTTTCGCGTGATAATTGGTGGATGGCCGGAATAAATCTGGCCATGACGGAGGAGAGGGTGACAACAAAAAAAGCCCCGGCGTGAGCCGGGGCTTTCGTTTGTGACGGAGCGCAAAGTGCGGATCAGCCCGCCGCCTTGGCTTCGCGCCGACGCGCGGTGAGGATGTACTCGGTGTAGCCGTTCGGCTGCTCGCGGCCCTTGAACACCAGATCGCAGGCGGCCTGGAAGGCGACGCCGTCGAAGGTGGGTGCCATCGGCTTGTAGAGCGCGTCGCCCGCGTTCTGTTTGTCGACCACTACGGCCATGCGCTTGAGCGAATCCATCACCTGATCGCGGGTGACGACGCCGTGTTGCAGCCAGTTGGCGAGATGCTGGCTGGAGATGCGCAAAGTCGCGCGGTCTTCCATCAGGCCGACGTCATGAATGTCCGGCACCTTGGAACAGCCGACGCCCTGATCAATCCAGCGCACGACGTAACCCAGAATGCCCTGGCAGTTGTTGTCGATCTCCTGCCGCACGTCGTCCGGCGCCCAGTTCGATTGCGACACCGGAATGGTGAGGATGTCTTCGAGCTTCGCGCGCTGGCCGCCCTTCTTCAATTCGGCCTGACGCGCATGGACGTCGACCTGATGATAATGCAGCGCGTGCAGCGTTGCGGCGGTCGGCGAGGGCACCCATGCCGTGGTGGCGCCGGCTTTCGGATGACCGATCTTCTGCGCCAGCATGTCGGCCATTTTGTCGGGCGCGGCCCACATCCCCTTGCCGATCTGGGCGTGGCCGGGCAGGCCGTCAATCAGGCCCATGTCGACGTTCCAGTCTTCATAGGCCTTGATCCACGGCTGCGCCTTCATGTCGTTCTTGCGGATCATCGGGCCGGCTTCCATCGAAGTGTGGATCTCGTCGCCGGTGCGATCGAGGAAGCCGGTGTTGATGAACATGATGCGCTGCGACGCGTTCTGGATGCAGGCCTTGAGGTTCACCGTGGTGCGGCGTTCCTCGTCCATGATGCCGACCTTCATGGTGTTGGCGGGCAGGCCGAGCATCTGCTCGACGCGGCCGAACACGTCGCAGGTCAGCTGCACCTCGTCGGGGCCGTGCATCTTCGGCTTGACGATGTAGATCGAGCCGGTGCGGCTGTTGCGAAGCTTTCCAGTGCCCTTGAGGTCATGCAGGCCGAGCAGGCCGGAGACGGCGGCATCGAGCAGGCCCTCCGGAATTTCCTGCCCCTTGTCGTCGAGCACGGCGTCGGTGAACATGTGATGGCCGACGTTGCGCATCAGCAGCAGGCTGCGGCCGTGCAGCTTCAGCTCTTGGCCGTCGGGCGCGGTGTAGACGCGGTCGGCGTTGAGCGCACGCGTCATGGTCTTGCCGCCCTTCTCGAAGGTGTCTTCGAGCGTGCCCTTCATCAGGCCGAGCGTGTTGCGATAAACCAGCACCTTGTCTTCTGCGTCTACCGCCGCGACCGAGTCTTCCATGTCGAGAATGGTGGAGACGGCGGCTTCCATGATCACGTCGGCGACGCCGGCGGCATCGTCCTTGCCGATCGGAGAGTTGCGGTCGATGACGATTTCGATGTGTAGGCCGTTATTCACCAGCAGCACCGCCTGGGGATTGGCGGCATCGCCGCGGTAACCGGCGAACTGCTTCGGATTCTTCAGCGCGACATTGCCCTTGGCGGTCTTCGCCACCAGCGCGCCGTTCGCGACACTGTAACCGGTAACGTCCGAATGGCTGCCGGAAGCGAGCGGCGCGGCCTCGTCGAGGAACGCCTTCGCCTTGGCGATCACCTTGTCGCCGCGCGTCTTGCTGTAGCCCTTGGCCGTATCGCTTGGATCGTGCGGGATGGCGTCGGTGCCGTAGAAGGCATCATAGAGGCTGCCCCAGCGCGCGTTGGCGGCGTTGAGCGCGTAGCGCGCGTTGGTTAGCGGCACCACCAGCTGCGGGCCGCAGATCTTGCCGATTTCCTCATCGACATTGGCGGTCTCGACTTCCTTGGTGGCCGGCTCCGGTTGCAGGTAGCCGATCTCCTTGAGAAAGGTGGTATAGGCGTTGATGTCGAACGCCTTGCCCTTGTGGGCGCGATGCCAGTCGTCGATCTTCGCCTGCAGTGTATCGCGCACCGCCAGCAACTCGCGATTTCGCGGTGCGAAATCGCGAAGGATACCGGCCAAACCCGCCCAGAAGGCGTCGGCGGATACACCCGTGCCAGGCGCGGCTTCCTTGGCGATGAAATCGTGAAGGACGGGGGCGATCTTCAATCCGTGGGCGTCGATACGGTTCATAATGGGATCTTCTCACGAGAAACGCGGCAAAAAGCGGCCTTTTGGGTTGAAACGTCGCAAAAAGCCCGTGCCGAGGCGGGTTAAGCGCTTCTTTTAGCGCCAAACCGCCCCTCAAGAGAAGGCCCCTC
>DATMSE010000085.1:0-25271 GCA_035565575.1 Xanthobacteraceae bacterium | reverse complement strand
CAGCGTTGCGTCGGCGGGCGGCAGCGGTGCGCCGGAGTCGCGGAAGCGGTTGGTGATCGGATAGCGGCGATCGCGGCCGAAGTTCTTGCGCGTGACCTTCACGCCCGGCGCGGCCTGCCGCCGTTTGTATTCCGCGATGTTCAACAGACGATCGATGCGCGCCACGGTATCGCGCTCGAATCCGCTCGCGACGATCTCCGCCAGCGGCTCCTCGCGCTCCACCAGCCGCTCAAGGATGGCGTCGAGCACGTCGTAAGGCGGCAGCGAGTCCTGATCCAACTGATTGTCGCGCAACTCGGCGGTCGGCGGCCGCACGATGATGTTGTCCGGAATTACTTCGCCGGACGGGCCGAGCGCATCGTCCGGTTTCCAGGTGTTGCGCAGGCGCGAGAGCCGGAACACCTCGGTCTTGTAGATATCCTTGATCGGATTGAAGCCGCCGTTCATGTCGCCATAGAGCGTGGCATAGCCGACCGACATTTCCGACTTGTTGCCGGTGGTCACCACCATCGCGCCGGTCTTGTTGGAGAGCGCCATCAGCAATGTGCCGCGGGTGCGCGCCTGCAAGTTCTCTTCGGTAATGTCGCGCGGCAGGCCCTTGAACGGTTCAGCGAGGATCGCCTCGAACCCGTTCACGGCATCGGCGATCGGCAAGACCTCGTAGCGGATGCCGAGCGCTTTCGCGAGTTTCGCCGCGTCGTCGAGCGAGACTTGCGCGGTGTACTTGAACGGCAGCATGACGCCGCGCACGCGGTCGGCGCCAAGCGCATCGACCGCGATCGCCGCGCACAGCGCCGAGTCGATACCGCCCGAAACGCCCATCAGCACGCCGGGAAAGCCGTTCTTGCCGACATAGTCGCGCAGGCCCAGCACGCAGGCGGCGTAATCCGCCTTGTCGTCGTCAAGCAGCGGCGCGACTGAACCCTTACAGCGCCATCCTTCCGCGCCCTTCGTGAAGGTCAGCGTGGTGATGTTTTCGACGAAGGCCGGCAGTTGCGCCGCGAGCGAACGGTCGGCGTTGAGCACGAACGACGCGCCGTCGAACACCAGTTCGTCCTGGCCGCCGACCTGATTGAGATAGACCAGCGGCAGTTCGCTTTCGGTGACGCGCGCCACCGAGATCGACAGCCGCATGTCGGTCTTGCCCTTGGCGTAGGGCGAGCCGTTCGGCACCACCAGAATTTCCGCGCCGGTCTCCGCGAGACATTCGACGACGTTCTCGTAATCCGCCGACTCTTCGAGCCAGGTGTCTTCGCAGATCGGCACGCCGATACGCACACCGCCGACCGTCACCGGCCCGGCGACAGGTCCGCGCGCGAACACGCGCTTCTCGTCGAATACGCCGTAGTTCGGCAGGTTGACCTTGTAGCGCAGCGCCGCGATGCGGCCATCCGCCAAGAGCGCGCAGGCATTGTAGAGCTTGCCGCCATCGACCCACGGCGAGCCGATCAGCATCGGCGGGCCGTCCGCGCTTTCACGCGCGAGGTCTTCGATGGCGGCGCGGCACGCCGCTTGAAATGCGGGCTTCAGCACCAGGTCTTCCGGCGGATAACCGGCGATGAAGAGCTCCGGCAGCACGACGAGATCGGCGCCATCGGCCTTCGCGCGCTCACGCGCCGCGCGCGCCTTGGCGGCATTGCCGGCGATATCGCCGACCGTGGGATTGAGTTGCGCCAGCGTGATCTTGAATTCAGTCGTCATCAATTCACCTGTCTCGCGCAGTTCATCGCAAACCGTATCCCCAACCACCGGGTCGTCCCCGCGCAGGCGGGGACCCATAACCCCTGGCGTTGCCTGTTATAAACGAAAATTGCCTTGGGTGATGGAGCCGAACCGCTGCGGAGTATGGGTCCCTGCCTGCGCAGGGACGACTCTTTTCGTGTTGCAAATCTGCCTGCAAAACGAATTTGCGGCCAGATGCCTAAATCCACCCCAGACATTCAGCCAGCGCCAACAGCCAGACCGCGCCCGCGATGATCAGCGCGACGCCGACTGCTGCCGAGCCCATGTCCTTGACGCGGCCGATCTGCGGATCGTGATCGGTGGTCAGCCGGTCGGCCAGTTTCTCGATGGCCGTGTTGAGCAGTTCGACGACCAGCAGCAGCAGAATCACCGCCACCATCTCGATCCGCCGCGCCGGCGTGGTGCCGATCAGCCACGCCAGCGGCACCGAGAGAATCAGTGCCGCCAGTTCCTCGCGGATCGCCTGTTCGGAGCGGATGGCGAAGGCCAATCCGTTCCACGAATTGACCGTCGCCCGCCACGCCCTCAGCACATCACATTCCCGCAGCCGCCGGCAGCGGTTGCGCCTTGCCGGCGCGCTCCTGCTTGAGCAGCTCGGCGATCAGGAATGCCATGTCGATCGACTGCTCGGCATTGAGCCGCGGATCGCAGACGGTGTGATAGCGGTCGTTGAGGTGCTCGTCGGTGATCGCGCGCGCGCCGCCGAGACATTCGGTGACGTCCTGCCCGGTCATCTCCAGATGCACGCCGCCGGCGTAGGTGCCCTCCGCCGCGTGCACGTTGAAGAAGCCCTTCACCTCGGAGAGGATGCGGTCGAACGGCCGCGTCTTGTAGCCGGTGGTCGAGGTGATGGTGTTGCCGTGCATCGGATCGCACGACCACACCACGACGCGCCCTTCCCGCTGCACCGCGCGCACCAGCGGCGGCAGGCCGTCGGCGACCTTGTCGGCGCCGAAGCGCGAGATCAGCGTCAGCCGGCCCGGCTCGTTGTCCGGGTTGAGCACGTCGATCAGCTTCAACAGTTCGTCCGGCTTCAGCGACGGACCGCACTTGAGGCCGATCGGGTTCTTGATGCCGCGGAAGTATTCGACATGGGCGTGATCGAGCTGGCGGGTGCGATCGCCGATCCAGATCATGTGGCCGGAGGTCGCGTACCAGTCGCCGGTGGTGGAATCGACCCGCGTGAAGGCCTGCTCGTAGCCGAGCAGCAGCGCCTCGTGGCTGGTGTAGATCTCGGTCGCCCGCAGTTCCGGATGGCTCTCCAGATTGAGGCCGCAGGCGCGCATGAAGTTGAGCGCATCCGAGATGCGGTCCGCCAGCTCCTGATAGCGCCGCGACTGCTGCGAGCCCTTGACGAAGCCGAGCATCCATTCGTGCACGCTGGCGAGATTGGCATAGCCGCCGGTCGCGAAGGCGCGCAGGAGGTTCAGCGTCGCCGCCGACTGCCGGTACGCCATCACCTGCCGGCGCGGGTCCGGGGTGCGGGCTTCCGCCGTGAAGGCGATGTCGTTGATGATGTCGCCGCGATAGCTCGGTAGCTCGACACCGTCGACCTTCTCCACCGGCGACGAGCGCGGCTTGGCGAACTGGCCGGCGATGCGGCCGACCTTCACCACCGGCAGCGCGCCGGCATAGGTCAGCACCACCGCCATCTGCAGCAGCACGCGGAAGAAGTCGCGGATGTTGTTGGCGCCGTGCTCGGCGAAGCTCTCGGCGCAGTCGCCGCCCTGGAGCAGGAAGGCCTCGCCCTTTGCGACTCGGGCCAAGGCTTTTTTCAGGTTGCGCGCCTCACCCGCAAAAACCAGCGGCGGAAACGTCGCAAGCTGCGCCTCGACGTCGGCCAGAGCCTTCGCATCGGGATAGGCCGGCATCTGCACCACCGGCTTGTTGCGCCAACTGTCGGGTGTCCACCGCTCGGACATGCTGCACTCCTAAAAGAAAAAGCCGCCCTCTTCCACGGATGGCGGATTGGCGGGTTATACACAGCCGGACGGCTCCCCGCCAGTTTGAATTCGTCGTGGCAATACAAGGGTTTGCTATAAGATACGCGGCGCGGGCCGATTTCCCGCGCGCCGAACCCGTTGAAGAGCCGAGATGCGACCGTGACCGAGGCTGTGCAGGACGACGTCTATTCCGACAACATCTTCATTCCCGCCACCGACGGATATCAGCTCGCCGCGACACTGTATCTGCCGCGTGCCGCGAAGCGCCACGCCGTCCTCATCAACTCGGCGACCGCGGTCCCGCGCACGTATTACGACGGCTTCGCCCGCTATCTCGCGCGCCAGGGCTGCGCCGTACTCACTTACGACTATCGCGGCATCGGCGGCTCGCGGCCAAAGCCGCCCGCGGGAAGCAGTCGCGCGGCATCGCTGCGCGGCTTCCACACGACGATGGCGGAATGGGCCGCCAAGGACGTCACCGCCGCGGTGACATGGATGCGCGAGCGCTATGCCGGCCTGCCGCTGCGCTATGTCGGCCATTCGTTCGGCGGCCAGGCGCTGGGGCTGCTGCCGAACAATACCGAAGTGACGCGCGCGCTGTTCGTCTCGGCGCAGGCGGCCTACTGGAAACTGATGCCGTCGCCGGAGCGTTATCGCGTCTATCTGTTCATGAACTATCTCGGCGTGCCGGTGGCGCACGTCGCCGGCTATCTGCCCGGCCGCCTGATGCTGGGCCAGGACTTGCCGAAGGGCGTCTTCCTGGAATGGCGGCGCTGGGTAATGAGTCAGCGCTACCTGCTCGACGATGTCAGCCTCGCGGCGCTCGCCAATTTCGCCAACTACAAGGCGCCGCTGCGCGCGCTCGCCTTCACCGACGACACCTGGGCGCCACGGCCGGCGGTGGAGTTGCTGTGCTCCGGCTTTACGACGACAACGCCCGAGGTGGTGTCGATCGCGCCGAGCGATGCCGGCGTGAAGAGCATCGGCCACATGGGCTTCTTCCGCCGCGAGCATCGCGGCACGCTGTGGCGCAGCGCCGCCGATTGGCTGGGCGTGATCGAGTAAGAGAAGGTAGTGTGCATTGGTGTCGCCGTCATGGCCGGGCTTGTCCCGGCCATGACGAGTCAAACCGGATGCCGACGATGTTACTCCGCCGCTTCGCGCACGTAGCGCGCGGTTGGCGTGCGCATCGTCACCAGTTCCTCGGCGGAGGTCGGATGCAGCGCCATGGTGGCGTCGAAGTCAGCCTTGGTAGCCTTCATTTTCACGGCGATGGCGACCACCTGAATGAGTTCGGCGGCCTCCGGCCCAACGATATGGCAACCGAGCACGCGATCGCTCGAGCCGTTGACCACGAGCTTCATCAGCACGCGGGAATGGCTTCCCGACAGCGTCGCCTTCAGCGGCCGGAACGAGGCCTTGTAGATATCGACGCGCGGATATTGCTCGCGCGCCTCCTGCTCGGTCAGGCCGACGGTGCCGACCTGCGGCTGCGAGAATACCGCCGTCGGAATATCGGCATGATCAACCTTCACCTCGCGCTTGCCGAACACGGTATCGGCGAAGGCATGGCCCTCGCGGATCGCCACCGGCGTCAGGTTGAAGCGATGGGTGACGTCGCCGACCGCATAGATGTGCGGCACCGAGGTCTGCGAAAATTCGTTGACGGCGATGCCGCCATTCTTCGGGTTGATGGCGACGCCCGCCTTCTCGAGCCCGAGATTGGCGACGTTGGGATGACGTCCGATGGCGAACATCACCTTGTCGGAGGCGACGCTGGAGCCGTTCGACAGATGCGAGGTGAACTCGTCGCCGTGCTTCTCGACCTTGTCCACGGTGCAGCCGGTGAGAACGGTGATGCCGTCCTTCTCCATCTCGGCGCGGACATGGGCGCGCACGTCGTCGTCGAACCCGCGCAGGATGTTGTCGCCGCGATAGACCACCGTGACGTCGCAGCCGAAGCCGGCGAAGATGCAGGCGAATTCCAGCGCGATATAGCCGCCGCCCTGGATCAGGATGCGCTTCGGCAACTCACGCAGGTGAAACACCTCGTTCGAGGAAATGACATGCTCGATGCCCGGGATGGGCTTGCCGTGGTTCGGCGCGCCGCCGGTGGCGATCAGGATGTATTTCGCGCGAATCTTCCTGCCGTCGTCGAGCACCAGCGTATGCGGGTCCTCGAATGCCGCGCGCGACTTGATGACCTGCGCGCCGGACTTCTCGACATTGGACGTGTAGGCCGCTTCCAGCCGCGCGATCTCCTTGTCCTTGTTGGCGATCAGGGTCGGCCAGTCGAAGGTCGCCGACGGAATGCTCCAGCCGAAGCCGGCGGCATCCGCGATCTCGTGGCTGATATGCGAGGCATAGGCGAACAGCTTCTTCGGCACGCATCCGCGAATGACGCAGGTGCCGCCCATCCGATACTCTTCGGCGATCATGACGCGGGCGCCATGACTGGCGGCGATCCGCGCGGCGCGCACGCCGCCCGACCCGCCGCCTATGACAAACAGATCGACATCGAAGTTGTCCGCCATGGTCGTGGCCCGCCCGGTTCAAGCGCTTCCGCGCGAGCCGCGCCCCGCGAGAGCAGTCTCGGGAGGTTGCAGCGCGCATCGCGGAACGGCGCGTCAAAGCAAAAACAACGCCGCCGCCTTCACGGCGGCGAACGTGGCTCAGATGATCGGCTTGTTGCGCTTCTTCATTTCGGCGCGGAACTGCTCGGAAACCTTCTCGGTCATCTGCAGCGCCCACTGGTTCATATAGCCCATGCTGGCGGCGATGGCGCGCGGCTCCTCGGCAAGCAGCTTCTTCCCGAGCGGCGTCTTGTAGAAGGTCACGAGATCCTTCAGCTCCTGTTCGGTGAAATCATTGGCATAGATCTTCGCCATCTGCTCGCTGACCTCGGCTTCACGGCCGGCGAATTCCTTGGCGATGACCTGCGCGACCTCGTCGAGGTCCTTCTGGTAGTTGAGGTTGTTCTGCAGCAGCGCGGCCTTGGTCCGCTGCACGATGTTCGGAATGGCGCTGGCATACATCGCCTGCGCGTTCTTCAAGGTGAGCAATTCCTTGGCCGCGGCCAGCGCCGCCGGCGAAGCCGGCTTGAGCTGCTGCTGCGCCGGCGCCTGAGCGGGGGCCTGGGCCCGCGCGGCGGCACCCGAAAACGCGAGTCCCACGGCAAGACTGCCGGCGAACATCATCTGGCTGAGATATTTCATGCGGACTCCTTCATGCATGCCATTGATCGCGGCCCTCAAGGCCGCTCGATAACCCGAATTCCGTCGGTGCCGGCCAGCACCAGCGTGCCGGCAAGACCGATGAACAAACCGTGCTCGACGACGCCGGGGATCGCGGCCAGCAATCCGGCGAGGCGGGGCGCATCCGGGATCGTTCCGAGATGCGCATCGACAATCCAGTGGCCGCCATCGGTGACGAAAGCATGGCCGCCAGCACCCTGCCGCACGCGCAACTCGCCGGCGACGCCGGCGGCGGCAAACACCGCCTCGATGGCACGGCGGGTGGCAGCCAGGCCGAATGGAACGACTTCGATCGGCAGCGGGAAACGGCCCAAGGTCGTCACCCATTTGCTGTCGTCGGCGATGACGATCATGCGATCGGAGGCTGCGGCAACGATCTTCTCGCGCAGCAGCGCGCCGCCTCCGCCCTTGATCAGGTTCAGCGCCGGATCGGCCTCGTCCGCGCCGTCAACGGTAAGATCGAGATGATCGAGATCGTCCAGCGTGGTGAGCGGAACGCCGCATTGCTCGGCCTGCATGCGGGTCGCTTCCGAGGTCGGCACGCCGATCACCTTGAGGCCGCTACGCACCCGCTCGCCGAGCAGGTCGACGAAATGTTTCGCGGTGGACCCGGTGCCGAGGCCGAGTTTCATGCCGTCGCGCACCTCTTCCAGCGCGCGCGCCGCGGCCTGTCGTTTCCGGTCGTCCAGATTCATGCTTATGCCACCCGAGCGGTGCAGCGGCGGTCGAGCCGCCGCAAATCGGGCTCCTATCTAGCGTCCGTCGCGGTTCCTGAACAGGCCAAATGCCGGTTCCCGATCGACGGCACGGCGTCGGCCTACCTGCACCTTGCCGCGCCAGCGGCCTTGCAACGAGTGGCGGGGGCGGCTAGCCATCGAGAATGAACAATTCGCCCCTCATCACCTTCGATCTCGACGGCACCCTGGTCGATACCGCACCGGATCTGATCGGCGCCCTCAATTACATTCTGGTGCGCGAGAAGCTTCCGCCGTTACCCCTTGAATCGGCACGCAATCTGATCGGGTCCGGGGCCCGCCGCCTGCTCGAGCGGGGGTTCGAAGCGGAGGGCCGGCAGGTCAGCACCGACGAGATGAGCCGCCTCACCGCGGATTTCATCGCCTACTATGCCGAACACATCGCCGATGAATCCCGGCCCTTCGACGGCCTGGAGGCCGCACTCGACGACCTCGCCGCCAAAGGCTGCCGTTTCGCGGTCTGCACCAACAAGCTGGAATGGCTCTCGCTGCGCCTGCTCGACCGGCTCGGCCTGACCGACCGCTTCGCCGCGGTCTGCGGCGCGGATACCTTCGGCGTCTCCAAGCCCGATCCGGTCATCCTGCGTCAGACCGTGGCCAAAGCCGGGGGGTCGATCGGCAAGACCATCATGGTGGGCGATGCCGGAACCGATGTCGGCGTGGCGCGACGGACCGGCGTTCCGGTGGTCGGCGTGACCTTCGGCTACACCGAGATACCGATCGCCGATTTGAAGCCCGACCGGCTGATCGCGCATATGCGCGAGCTGCCGGCGGCTGTCGAGGACCTGCTTTCAGTGCAGGTTTAACATAACAAAATATCGATAATTCACTGAATTACAATCGATATTCAGTTGAATTGAGTTGCCGTCGGTCAGCCCGCGTCAAGGCGTTGCGTCGCGGCGGCGCGCCACTTATTCTCCCGCGCGGGGACTGTGGCGGCAAGCCGCAACAAACGGGTGGATCATGCGCAGTGTTATCGCTATCGCAGCCGCGGGCTTTGTCCTGGCCGGTTGTTCGTCCATGTCCATGGATGCCTTCAAGCCGACGCCGAAGACCGTGTCTGTTCAGGTGGACTCGATTCCGCCCGGCGCCGACGCCACCAGTTCGCTCGGGCCGTCCTGCAAGACGCCGTGCTCGCTGGCGGTACCCGACAACGCCGAAAGCTTTTCGGTGGCGTTCGCGCTGCCGAATTATCAGCCGCTGACCGTGCCGGTGCAGGTGACGCGCCATTCCGGCGACTACATCACCTCGCAGCCCAGCATCACATTCGATCCCAATCCGGTGGTCGGTGAACTGCAGGCCGAGGCGCCGAAGCGGCCGGCACGACGCAAGCCGCGCAAGCGCGCCGCCGCGAAACCGGCGGCTGCCGCACCCGTGGCCGCCGCCGCGGCCGGCAACAGCCAGGTCTTCCCAGCGCCGACCACGGCACAGCCGGCGCGCTGAGCGCATTTCGCGCCCGCAACGATGGGATAGATTGCGCCGCCCTCGGTTCGCTCCTAGATTTAGAACAGGAAAAGGGCCGAGGGGACGCATGCCTGAGCCGGATGGAGCGCGATGTCAGGGCCTTTGAACAGCCCGCAAGGCGTGATGACCGACCCCTTCGGCCGGACCATCACCTATCTGCGCGTGTCGGTGACCGACCGCTGTGACCTGCGCTGCTTCTACTGCATGTCGGAGGACATGACCTTCCTGCCGAAGGCCGACCTCCTCACCCTCGAAGAACTCGACCGCCTTTGCTCGGTCTTCATCGACAAGGGCGTGCGCAAGCTGCGCCTCACCGGCGGCGAACCGCTGGTCCGGCGCAATGTGATGTCGCTGGTGCGCTCGCTGTCGCGGCATCTGGGTCGCGGCGCGCTCGACGAACTGACGCTGACGACCAACGGCTCGCAACTGGCCCGCTTCGCCGATGAACTGCGCGACTGCGGCGTGCGCCGGATCAACGTCTCCCTCGATACCCTCGATCCGGCCAAGTTCAAGGCGATCACCCGCTGGGGCGACATCGAGAAGGTTCTGGCCGGCATCGAAGCGGCGCAGGCGGCGGGCCTCGCGGTCAAGATCAACGCGGTGGCATTGAAGAACCTCAATGAGGATGAGCTTCCGGCCTTGATGGAATGGGCCCATGGCAAGGGCATGACGCTGACGCTGATCGAGGTGATGCCGATGGGCGATATCGGCACCGGCCGCCTCGACCAGTACCTGCCGCTCTCGCTGCTGCGCAGCCGCCTCGCCGCTCGCTATACCCTCACCGATCTGCCGGACTCGACCGGCGGCCCGGCCCGCTACGTCCAGGTCAGCGAGACCGGCGGCAAGCTCGGCTTCATCACGCCGATGACCCACAACTTCTGCGAATCCTGCAACCGCGTCCGCATCACCTGCACCGGCACCATCCACACCTGCCTCGGTCATGAGGATGCGTCTGACCTGCGGCGGCCGCTGCGGGCCTCGCCGGACAACGCCCTGCTGAGCCAGGCGATCGACCGCGCCATCGGCCTCAAACCGAAGGGCCATGATTTCGTGATCGACCGCCGCCACAACCGCCCGAGCGTCAGCCGGCATATGAGCGTCACCGGCGGCTAGGACGGATATCGCGGCCCGTTGCGGCGGTCCGATGAGCCGATGTCGCGGGCGCCGCGTCGCGCCTGCATCGAACAGGCCGCTCCACTACGAAAGTCGTAATCGACAGCGCCCGCGCGCTGCCTTAGCTCTCGCGCCGAGACCGGTTGACCTCGTCAACCGTCTCTCACCCTCGCCCCTTCAATCGTCCCTTCCAACGCGAAACTTCCAATTGACTGCGACGCGGGCCGCTGAAATTGTGCCGCGCATCCGCTGTCCGCAGGAAAGAGCCTCGCGTCAAGAGGCCGAGGGCAGACGCGCTAAACCGAGGAGAGCCTTCCGTGCAATCGCTCCTGAAACTCAGTCAGGGGATCGACGCGCTCAATTCGTGGATCGGCAAACGCCTGGCGTGGCTGATTCTCGTCGCCGTCCTGATCTCGAGCGCCAACGCAACCGTCCGCAAGGTGTTCGATGAATCGTCGAACGCCTGGCTCGAATTGCAGTGGGTGCTGTTCGGAATCGTTTTCCTGCTGTGTGCGCCGTGGACGCTGCTGGCGAACGAACACATCCGCATCGATATCGTCAACAGCTTGTGGCCGAAGAAGGTCCGCGACTCGATCGACGTCATCGGCCATGCCTTCTTCCTCATCCCGCTGTGCATCGTGATGATCATCACCAGCGTGCCGTTCTTCCTGCGCTCGTGGGAGATCAACGAGCAGTCGGGGAACGCGGGCGGGCTGCCGCAATGGCCGGCCAAGGCGCTGCTGATGATCGGCTTCACGCTGCTGCTCATTCAGGGCATCTCGGAACTGATCAAGCGCATTGCGGTGATGCGGGGCCTGATCCCCGACCCTTACGAGGCGCAGCCAACAAGCCTCGAAGCGGAAGTCGAGCACCTGGTCGAAGCCATCAAGAAAGATTGAGGAGCCGCGCGCGGCTCGGGGGACTGCATGATTGCTTTTCTGATCGAGAACATGGCGCCGATCATGTTCGTGGCGCTGGTGGTGTTTCTGCTGCTGGGCTACCCGGTCGCGTTTTCGCTTGGCGCCGTCGGCCTTCTGTTCGCCTTCGTCGGCATCGAACTCGGCCAATTCCATCCCAATTTCCTGCAGGCGCTGCCGGAACGCGTCTACGGCGTGATGAACAATGACACGCTGCTGGCGATTCCGTTCTTCACCTTCATGGGCCTCATCCTCGAACGATCGGGAATGGCCGAGGACCTGCTGGACACTGTCGGCCAACTGTTCGGCACGCTGCGCGGCGGCCTCGCCTATGCGGTGATCTTCGTCGGCGCGCTGCTCGCCGCCACTACCGGCGTCGTGGCCGCATCGGTGATCTCGATGGGCCTGATCTCGCTGCCGATCATGCTGCGTTACGGCTATGACCGCCGCGTCGCGACCGGCGTCATCGCAGCCTCCGGTACGCTGGCGCAGATCATTCCGCCCTCGCTGGTGCTGATCGTGATGGCCGACCAGCTCGGCCGCTCCGTCGGCGACATGTATGAAGGCGCATTCATTCCGGGCCTCGTCCTGACCGGGCTCTATGCGGTCTACATTCTCGGTGTCTCGCTGCTGTTTCCCAAGGCCGCGCCGGGCCTGCCGGCGGAGGCGATCGGTTTCCGCGAGGACAGCGGCAAACGCGGCCTGACCTCGCTCGGCGTCCTGGCTCTGATCAGCATCGGCTTCGCCTGGTTCATGATGCGGCACTCCGACACCAAGGGCGCCGATTTCGTCGTCATCAGCATGATGTACGGCATCCTGTTTGCGTTCGCCGTTGCGGTGATCAACTGGACCACCGATCGGCTATTCGGTTTCCGCTTCCTGTCGCGGATCGCGCAGCAGACCACGTTCGTGATGGTACCGCCGCTGTTCCTGATCTTCCTCGTGCTCGGCACGATCTTCATCGGCGTCGCGACGCCGACCGAGGGCGGCGCCATGGGCGCGACCGGCGCGCTGCTGCTTGGCGCGGCCAAGAAGCGGCTCTCGTGGGATCTGATCCGTCAGGCCACCCAGGCCACCGCCAAGCTGTCGGCCTTCGTCATCTTCATCCTGGTCGGCGCCCGCGTGTTCTCGCTGACCTTCTACGGCGTCAACGGCCACGTCTGGGTCGAGCACCTGCTGACCTCCCTGCCCGGCGGCCAGTTCGGCTTCCTGATTTTCGTCAATATCTTCGTCTTCATCCTGGCCTTCTTCCTCGACTTCTTCGAGCTGGCCTTCATCATCATCCCGCTGCTCGGACCGGCCGCCGAAAAACTCGGCATCGACCTGATCTGGTTTGGCGTGATCCTCGGCGTCAACATGCAGACCTCGTTCATGCACCCGCCGTTCGGCTTCGCATTGTTCTATCTGCGCTCCGTCGCCCCGAAGGAAAGCTACATCGATCGCGTCACCGGAAAACGGATGGCGCCGGTGACGACCGGCCAGATCTACTGGGGCGCGGTGCCCTTCGTGACGATCCAGGTGATCATGGTGCTGCTGGTGATCCTCTTCCCCTCGATGGTGATGCACTACAAGGGCGCGGCCGCCGACATCGACCTCAACAAGGTGAAGATCGAAGTGCCGCAGATTGATATGCCGCAGCCGGATTTCGGGCCGCCGAAGTTCTGAGGCGAGATCAGTCGCAGCCCAATTCGCAACGCGGAAGCGTCGTCTCCGCCAAGCGGAGCGACGTCAGCCGGCCGCTCCTGCAAGGCGCATTTCAAAGTCGCTCTGACGTGCAACGACCTGATGCCAACAAAAAACCCGGCCTCGAAAGGCCGGGCTGATTGGCTGATGTGATCGGCCGCGACGCTTAGTTGCGCGTGCGCGAGCGGATCATGAAGCTGTCATTGGTGTATTCGGCCACCTGCCACCACAGATACTCGTCGCCGCGATAGGCCTGCATCGCGTCGATGACCTTCTTGAAGTTCGGGTTCTTCGCCGAAATTTCCGCCCACAGCTCGTTGGTGGCCTTGAGACAGGCTTCCATGATTTCCGTGGAGAACGGCCGCAGCTGCGTGCCGCTGGCGACCAGTTGCTTCAGCGCCTTCGGGTTCTGCATGTCGTAGCGCGCCGGCATCCACAGCGTGGTGTTGGCGGCGGCGTTGCGCAGCACCGCCTGATAGTGCTTCGGCAACGCGTTGAACTTCTCTTCGTTGAAGAACGCATGAACCGCCGGGCCGCCTTCCCACCAGCCGGGGTAGTAATAGAACTTGGCGACCTTCTGAAAGCCGAGCTTTTCGTCGTCGTAGGGGCCGACCCATTCGGCCGCGTCGATGGTGCCCTTTTCCAGCGACGGATAGATGTCGCCGCCGGCGAGCTGCTGCGGCACAACGCCGACCTTCTGCAACACCTGACCGGCGATGCCGCCGATGCGCATCTTCAGACCCGACAGGTCCGCGACCGTCTTGATCTCCTTACGGAACCAGCCGCCCATCTGGGTGCCGGTGTTGCCGCAGGGCATTGCCACGACCTTGTATTGCTTGAAGAACTCGTCGGCCAGTTCGTTGCCGCCGCCCTGAAGCAGCCAGGAGTTCTGCATGCGGGTGTTGAGGCCGAACGGCACCGAGGCGAAGATCGCGAAGGTCGGATCCTTGCCGACATAGTAGTAAGACACCGTATGGCACGCTTCGACGGTGCCGCTGGACGTCGCGTCGAATGCCTGCAGGCCCGGGACGATTTCGCCGGCCTGAAAAACCTGGATCTGGAATTTGTTGTCGGTCATCTCGGCGACCTGCTTGGCGAAGTACTCGCCGCCGCCATAGATCGTGTCGAGGGACTTCGGGAAGCTCGAGGTCATACGCCACTTGATTTCGGGCGACGACTGCGCGATGGCCGGCGAGGCCACTGCGCTCACCGCGGCGCCGGCGGCGGACACTTTGAGAAAATCACGACGCTTCATTCAGCTTCTCCTTGCTAGCGTTTCCTGTAACCGCCGGACTGCTTCCAGCGGCAATTCGAGGGCGAGCGACGGCGCTCCCGTGATCGAGCCCAACATCTGCATCCCGTCCCGGCAGGCGCCTTGCAAAAGTTGGAATCAAAGAACCGTCGACAGATAGACGTTGCCAGTAGAGCCTTGGATTTGAGATTCGCTTAACGAGCCTGCGGCGCGACGGGCGCAACTCAAATCCGCTCCACGACGATCTCTAACACGGAACCTGCACGGCAGAAACGCATCCCGCACCGTTGTCGGGAAAATTCAACCAAAGTCGCATGCGCCTTGTCGCGATGCAGAACACCGATGCAGAACACCTTCGGCTCAATCGGCCGCCATGGCGAGGGTATCCTTGAGCTGATCGCGCACCTGCGTCGCGATGGCGCGGTAAATCGCCGCGTGCGGGCCGTTCGGCTCGCTCACCACCACCGGCGTGCCGGCATCCGAGGTCGCGCGGATGTCCATGTGCAAGGGCACCTCGCCGAGGAACGGCACGCCGAGCCGTTCGGCCTCGTGCCGCGCGCCGCCGTGGCCGAAAATGTCCGAGCGCGTGCCGCATTGCGGGCACTGGAAATAACTCATGTTCTCGACGATCCCGAGCACCGGGACGTTGACCTTCCTGAACATCGCAAGTCCGCGCCGCGCGTCGATCAGCGCCAGGTCCTGCGGCGTCGAGACGATCACGGCGCCCTTCAGCGGGACGTTCTGCGCCAGCGTCAATTGCGCGTCACCGGTCCCCGGCGGCATGTCGACGATCAGGATATCCAGCTTGCCCCAGGCGACTTCGCGCAGCATCTGGGTGATCGCCGACATCACCATCGGGCCGCGCCAGATCATCGCGGTCTCTTCCTCGACCAGGAATCCGATCGACATGATCGAGAGGCCGAAGCGCTCGATCGGGACCATCTTCTTCTGCTCGTTCACCACGGGCTTGTCGTGAATGGCGGTGAGCCGCGGCATCGAGGGGCCGTAGATATCGGCGTCCATCAGGCCGACCCGCAGGCCGAGATCGCGCAAGCCGAGGGCGAGGTTGAGCGAAGTGGTCGACTTGCCGACGCCGCCCTTGCCCGATGCCACTGCGACAATCGCGGCGATACCCGGAATCGGCGCCTGCTTGGCCATCGGCGAGCTCGACGCCGCGTGCGGCGGCGGCCGGTGCGCGGAAGCCGGCGGCACACCCCCACCCGCGCCCGAGACCCGGCGATACGGCGCGGGCGCAGCCGTCCCGCCCGTCGCCTTGCGTTCGGCGGTCAAAACCACCATCGCGGTCGAGACACCCGGCATGCCGCGCACCGCGGCCTCCGCCTTGGCCCGCACGCCGCTCCAGGCCGCAGCCTGTGCGGCATCGACATTGATGGAAAAATACACCTTGCCGTCAGTGACGGCGATTTCCGACAGAACCTTCGCCTGCGTCAGCGGAACGCCGTCCGGCGACAGGACACGCGACAGGACGTCTCGAACTTGCTGTTCGGTCACACTCAATTTTGTTCTCCTCGCGCCCGCCATAAGCCGGGATGGCGCGCTCGTCCTTGCGCCGCGTCAAACGGATCGGCTGCGAATTTTCCCGGCCCCTATAGAGCAATAGCCATAATCCGGCGCAATGGTTCCTTTGTCGCGAGGCGCCGCACTTGGCCGATCGCGCCCTTCGGCACACAGCGCCTGATGCCCATCGCTGCCGCATCGCGAAAAGCCATTTTTCGGGCCAGACGTTGCCCTGCGGGCCCGACGGACTATGCTGCAGCATCCACTCGTGGTTCTTTGATTCCAAAAGTTGGCCTCAAAGGACGACCAAGGCTTCAGTGGAGTTTTGAATTTGACATATGCCCGCTGGATTCGCTGCAATCAGCCGGCGAATGTCGCATCCACTCCACTGGTCCGGGCCAATGTCCGCGCCCGCTCTATCGTCAAACAACACGGCACGTCGCAAGCAACTGCCGGCAAACACCCAAGGTTATCATCATGGCTAAAGTCGCTTTCATCGGTCTCGGCGTCATGGGCTTCCCCATGGCAGGACATCTCGTGACGAAAGGTCAGCACGAGGTGACGGTCTACAACCGCACGGCCGCGACCGCGAAGGCGTGGACCGACAAGTTCGGCGGACGTGCCGCACCGACGCCGCGGGCCGCCGCCGAAGGTCAGGACTTCGTGATGGCCTGCGTGGGCAACGACAACGACCTGCGCTCGGTCACCATCGGCGACACCGGCGCGTTCGCCGGCATGAAGGCCGGCGCGGTGTTCGTCGACCACACCACAGCCTCGGCCGAGGTCGCCCGCGAACTCGACAAGGCGGCGTCCGCCGCCGGCTTCCATTTCGTCGACGCGCCGGTCTCCGGCGGCCAGGCCGGCGCCGAGAACGGCGTCCTCACCGTGATGTGCGGTGGCAGCGAGGCAGCGTATGGGCGCGCCGAGCCGGTGATCGCCGCCTATGCGCGGATGTGCAAGCGGCTCGGCCCCGCCGGCTCCGGCCAGCTCACCAAGATGGTCAACCAGATCTGCATCGCGGGGCTGGTGCAGGGATTGTCCGAAGGCATCCACTTCGCCAAGAAAGCCGGGCTCGACATCGAGGCCGTCATCGCCACCATCTCCAAGGGAGCGGCGCAGTCCTGGCAGATGGAGAACCGCTACAAGACCATGAACGAGGGCAAATACGATCACGGCTTCGCCGTCGAATGGATGCGCAAGGATCTTTCGATCTGCCTCGGCGAAGCCCGCCGCAACGGCGCCAGCCTGCCGGTGACGGGTCTGGTCGATCAATTCTATTCCCAGGTGGAAAGGATGGGCGGACGGCGCTGGGACACCTCCAGCCTGCTCGCCCTCCTGGAGCGCTGAGCCATCGCGCGAAAAGTTCGTGTCGCCAACGATTTAAAGCCGCCGGTTATCTCGCGACGTGATCTGGCATTCGCTCCTTTCGGGAAGCGAATGCCAGATTCAAACCCGAAAAACCAAATCCGCGCGCGGTCTTTAATTCCAGCAAAGGGGCCGGCTGCGAGGGGGCGCGAACGCGGGAATCGCCCCTCGCGCCGGCCTTCCTTTTAAGAAATCGTTAATCAGATTATCGCGGCGTTTAAGGCTGGTCTTAATGATTTGGCGTCAGAGATTAAGAAGAAGAAAAGGCACCGCGCTGTCGCGCGCAGGATCAGTGTTGCGTAATGAGTATGTCCGTCGAACAGCCCGAGGTTGTTCAGCTTCCGGCCGAGGAACCGGTTGTGCCATCCGCACGCAATCGCCGCGCCGCTGCGCAGCGCGTGCGTGAGGCACGCGATCGCCTGACCTCGACCAGCGGCACACGCCCGGCTTTCGACCGCGAGCTGCTCCGGCAATATGCCCAGACGCGGCAGTCGGCGTCCTACGTCATCATGCTGCTGATCGTGGCGACCGGCGCGCTGTTCGGCTTCCTGATGCAGCCCATTCCGGCGGCGGCTTGGACAGTCGGCACGCTGCTGATCCACGGCTTCATCATTCACAACTGCACCAAGTTTCTCAACGACGCGCCCTCGCCCGGCTCGACCCGGAAATGGCGCTTGCGGTTCGTGCTGCTGGATCTGATCTACGGCCTGAGCTGGACGGCCATGCTGGCCTATCCGTCCGGCTACGATCTGGTCTCCAACACGTTCATGATGTTCCTGATGCTGCTGATCGTGGCAGTGTCGAGCATGCTGGCGTCGAGCCTGCCGATCGCGGCCTTCGCGGCCACCGCGCCGGTGACGGCGACCATCGCGATGAATTTCGCGATGCGCGGAACGCTGGACAACTACATTCTGGCGCTGCTGGCGATTGCCGCCGAGGGTTATTTCGCGCTGCTGGCGCATCGGCTGCATTCGACGACGCTGGCGACGCTCGAGGCCCGCGCGGAAAAGGACGCGCTGATCGGCGAGCTCGAACAGGCCAAGGCGATTTCGGATGAGGCCCGCCATCGCGCCGAGTCCGCCAACGTCGCCAAGTCGCGTTTCCTGGCGCAGATGAGCCACGAGTTGCGCACGCCGCTGAACGCCATTCTCGGCTTCTCCGAAGTGATGAAGAGCGAAATCTTCGGCGCACATACCGTGCCGGCCTACAAGGATTACTCCGCCGACATTCACAATTCCGGCGTGCACCTCCTCAACCTGATCAACGAGATCCTCGACCTGTCGCGCATCGAGGCCGGCCGCTACGAGCTCAACGAGGAAGCCGTCTCGCTGGTTCACATCGTCGCCGACTGCCATCATCTGCTCAAGCTGCGCGCCTCCAGCCGCGGCATCACCATTCACGAGATCTTCGAGCAGGGCATGCCGCGGGTCTGGGGCGACGAGCGCGCGATCCGTCAGGTGGTCTTGAACCTGCTGTCGAACGCCATCAAGTTCACGCCGCAGGGCGGCGAGATCTGGCTCAAGGCCGGCTGGACCGCGTCCGGCGGCCAGTATCTCAGCGTCAAGGACACCGGCTCCGGCATCGCCGAGGACGAGATTCCGATCGTGCTCGCGTCCTTCGGCCAGGGCTCCAATTCGATCAAGTCGGCCGAACAGGGCGCCGGCCTCGGCCTGCCGATCGCCAAGAGCCTGATCGACATGCATGGCGGCACCTTCACGCTGAAATCCAAACTGCGTATCGGCACCGAAGTCATCATCACCCTGCCGCCGGAGCGCGTGATGTCGGCCTTGGCGCCGATGGCCGAGGAAGCGCCCGCGCTGCAGCCGGAATTTCCGGGCATGGAGCAAGCCCCCGTGGACATCCGCCGGCGTCGCAACCGCGATAGGCCGCTCATGAATGCGGGAACAGGATTGTAATCGTGCGCTTGCGCCCGCGTGGCAAAGCGCATCACTATCGAGCATGAGCATCGAAACGCCGTGTGTCGCCGTTTGCATGATCGACCCGAAGAGCCGGCTCTGTTTCGGCTGCGGTCGCACGCTGCCGGAGATCGCGCGCTGGGGCAGAATGGAGTCGCGGGAGCGGCTGGCGATCATGGCGGAACTGCCCGCCCGCATGGCCGATGCCGGACTGCCGCCCCCCGCGCCGCCGCGGGCGGCCGATCGCGGAGCAAGCTCAACCTGACGGCGGGTGGGTCGTGATCCGGGTTCTGCTCGTCCTGTTCATCGCCACCGCCTGCGCGGTGTTCGCCTATGGCGATCCGGCGAAGATCACCACCGCGCGCACGTCGGTAACGGCGATGCTGCAGCATCGCACGGCGGCGCATTCCCGTATCCAGCAGATCCCGCGCGGCCAGGGCGGCGAATTCAAGCTCGATGCCACGATCAACGGCGTCAAGGTGCCGATGGTGATCGACACCGGCGCGACGTCGGTGGTGCTGACCTATGAGACCGCCAAGGCGGCGGGCCTGCCGCTTGAATTGCTCGACTACAACGTGCCGGTGGAAACCGTCGGCGGCAGCACCAAGGCGGCGCGGCTGACGCTGGATCGCCTTGCGGTGGGGCGGCTGGTCGAACACTCGATCCCGGCGCTGGTGGTGCCGCGCGGCCAGATGAAAACCAACCTGCTCGGCATGAGTTTCCTCGACCGGCTGGAAAGCTGGGAAGTCCGCGCCGATCGGCTGATGCTGCGCGGCTATCCGTAGCCACCTGCGATGAATCCGTCTTTGTCATGGCAGGAATAAATCCGGCCATGACGAGCGACAGCGAGATTATGCCGCCGCCGAAGCCGTTGGCCGCGTTCGCACCAAAACCAGCGCATCGCGCAGCACGTCCAATCCCGCATCGGCCTTCACGCCATGCACCGACAGATGCCGGCGAAACGCGCGCGCGCCGGGGATGCCGTGGAACGCGCCCACCAGGTGCCGCGTGATGGCATGCAGCCGCGTGCCGCGCGCCAGTTGCCCGGCGATATACAGCATCATCGCTTCAAGCGCCGCGATCATGTCGTCATGCGGCGATATCTCGCCGAAGATGTCGCTGTCGACCGACAACAGCCGCCACGGCTCCTGATAGGCGGCGCGGCCCAGCATGACGCCATCGACATGCTCGAGATGCCGCTTCGCTTCGTCGATGCTGCCGATGCCGCCATTGATGACGATGGGCACCTGCGGCATCGCGGCCTTCAAACGATAGACGCGATCATAATCGAGCGGCGGGATGTCGCGATTTTCCTTTGGTGACAATCCATTCAGCCACGCCTTGCGCGCGTGCACGATCAGCATGTCCGCGCCGGCCGCGACCACTGCGCGCGCCAGCCGATCCAATGCAATCTCCGGGTCCTGATCGTCGATGCCGATGCGGCATTTGACCGTGACCGGAATCCGCACCGCGCGCTTCATCGCCGCGACGCCGTCGGCGACCAGATCCGGCTCCGCCATCAGGCAGGCGCCGAAGCGGCCCTCCTTCACCCGGTCCGACGGGCAGCCGACATTGAGGTTGATCTCGTCATAGCCGAAATCCTCGCCGATCCTGGCGGCGGCCGCGAGATCTGCGGGCTTGGAGCCGCCGAGCTGCAAGGCCACCGGATGCTCGCTGGCATCGAACCCGAGCAGGCGCGCGCGGTCGCCATGGATCACGGCGCCTGTCGTTACCATCTCGGTATAAAGCCGCGCACGCCGCGTCAGGATGCGGTGAAAAACGCGGCACCGGCTATCGGTCCACTCCATCATCGGCGCAACGGTAAATCTATGCGATTGATCTAGCGGCATTTTCAACTTATCCGGAAAGGCACGATCACGAGCCGGGCCCGCCATCGCGCCCTCCTCATACGACGTCTTTCGCAGCTTTGCGACGCTTCTGTGGAGCGGCTTCCGCCGGATAGCGGGCCGCGACCGAACAACGGACGAGCCAAGATGAACGACCCGATCAACCCGCCGGTTTCCCGTAGTTCGCTGCTCGCCGTCGAGGATACCGAGTTCCTGCTGCGCGACGAGATGCGCTCGATCCGTTTCGGTCTCGAATATGCCAAGCCGGAACTGGAGCTGCGCGACTGGGGCATCCGCTCGACCATCATCGTGTTCGGCAGCGCGCGCATCGCCTCGCCGGAACAGGCCGAGGCGGCGGCGAAAGCGGCGCGCAACGACGCCGAGCGGGCCCGTGCCGCGGCGATGCGCAAGCAGGCCGAGCTTTACCAGACCGCGCGCGAGTTCGCGCAGATCGCCTCCCGGCGCGGCGGCTCGTTCGCGCCGAAGAACCGCTGGCGCGACAACGTCATCGCCACCGGCGGCGGCCCCGGCATCATGGAAGCCGCCAATCGCGGCGCGCATGACGCGGGCGCACCGACCATCGGCTTCAACATCACGCTGCCGCACGAGCAGGTGCCGAACCCCTACATCACGCCGGAATTGTATTTCCGCTTTCACTACTTCGCGATGCGCAAGATGCATCTGGCGATGCGGGCCAATGCGCTCGCGGTGTTTCCCGGCGGCTTCGGCACCATGGACGAGCTGTTCGAGGTGCTGACCTTGCAACAGACGCGGAAGGCCCGGCCCACGCCGATCGTCCTGTTCCGCGAAAGCTACTGGCGCAAGATCGTCAACTTCGACGCGCTGGTCGAGGAAGGCATGATCGCTGCGGAGGATTTGAAGCTGTTCGAATTCGCCGAGACCGCGGAGGACGGATGGGCCTCATTGATCCGCCGAGGGCTCGATGCCCACGGCGCGACGGCGGGATGACGACGGCGTTATGCTGAGCGCCTGACTGAGCATTCGCGTTGCGCGGACTAATCACCCGAAAATCGTCGCCCCGCGCAGGCGGCCCTCTCCGTCGTCATGGCCGGATTTATTCCGGCCATCCACGTCTTTGCGGTAGTTCAACACGATGAAGAACGTGGATGGCCGGGACAAGCCCGGCCATGACAGAGAAGAGTTCGTTTGTCGCTACAGATGTCGTTCTGCCTACGCGGGGACGACGCAGAATTGTTTAGCGCGATTTGCCGTTGCCCGCGTTCTTCTCGGCGGCGCGTCGGAGCGCGTCGGCCAGCGCGCCGCCGCCACCCGATGCGGATTGTTGCTCGCGGCGGGGTGCATCGCGGCGGGGTCCCTGTCCGCGCGCGCCGGCATCGTTTCGTCCGGCGGACGCGCCGGCGCGATCCTGCTTGCCGACCTCGTCGTCGAGACGGAGCGTCAGCGCGATGCGCTTGCGCGGCTTGTCGACATCGAGCACCTTCACGCGCACGATGTCGCCCGGCTTCACCACCTCGCGCGGGTCCTTGATGAAATTTTTCGACATTGCCGAGACGTGCACCAAGCCATCCTGATGGACGCCGATGTCGACGAACGCGCCGAACGCCGCGACGTTGGTGACCGCGCCTTCGAGGATCATGCCCGGCTTGAGATCGTTGATGGTCTCGACCCCTTCCTTGAACTCCGCCGCCTTGAACGCCGGACGCGGATCGCGCCCCGGCTTTTCCAGCTCGCGCAGGATATCGGTTACCGTCGGCAGGCCGAACGTATCGTCGACGAAGTTCTCCGGCTTGAGCTGGCGCAGCGCGGCCGCATTGCCGATGATCGCCTTGATGTCGCTCTTGGTCGCCTCGAGAATCCGCCGCACCACCGGATAGGCTTCCGGATGCACGCCGGACGAATCCAGCGGATCGTCGCCGTTCGCGATGCGCAAAAAGCCGGCGCATTGCTCGAAGGCCTTCGGCCCGAGCCGCGGCACGTCCTTGAGCGCCTTGCGCGACTTGAACGGCCCGTTGGCGTCGCGGTGCTGCACAATGCTCTGCGCCAGCCCGGCGCCGATGCCGGAGACGCGCGCGAGCAGCGGCGCCGACGCGGTGTTGACGTCGACGCCGACCGCGTTGACGCAGTCTTCCACCACGCCATCGAGGGAACGCGACAGTTTCGCTTCGCCGAGATCGTGCTGATACTGCCCGACGCCGATCGACTTCGGATCGATCTTCACCAGTTCGGCCAGCGGGTCCTGCAAGCGCCGCGCGATCGATACCGCGCCGCGCAACGTGACGTCGAGGCCCGGCAATTCTTCCGACGCGAATGCGGAGGCCGAATAGACCGACGCGCCGGCTTCCGACACCACGATCTTCGACATCTTGAGATCGGACAAGCGCTTCACCAGTTCGGTGGCGAGCTTGTCGGTTTCGCGCGAGGCGGTGCCGTTGCCGATGGCGATCAGTTCGACCTTGTGCGCCAGGGCCAGCTTGCCGAGGATCGCCAGCGCTTCATCCCAGCGGCGCTGCGGCTCGTGCGGATAGATCGTCGCGGTGTCCACCACCTTGCCGGTGGCATCGACCACCGCAACCTTGACGCCGGTGCGATAACCGGGATCGAGCCCCATGGTGACGCGCGCGCCGGCGGGCGCCGCCAGCAGCAGGTCGCGCAGATTGGACGCGAACACCCGCACGCCCTCGTCTTCCGCCGCCGTCCACAGCTTCAGCCGCATGTCGATGTTGAGGTGAATCTGAATCTTGGTGCGCCACGCCCAGCGCACGGTGTCGATCAGCCAGCGATCGCCGGGACGGCTGCGATCCGCGATGCCGAAACGATGCATGATGCGCAGTTCGTAAGGATTCGGCGCGGTCGCGCTTGCCTGCGCGGCGGCTGCCGGATTTTCCGGCGCGATGTGCAGGTCGAGCACCTCTTCCTTCTCGCCACGAAACAGCGCGAGGATGCGATGCGACGGCAACTTGGTCAGCGGCTCGCTGAAATCGAAGTAGTCGCTGAACTTGGCGCCGGCTTCCTTCTTGCCGTCGCGCACGCGCGACGTCAGCACGCCATTGCTCCAGAGCTGCTCGCGCAAGCCTCCGATCAGGTCGGCATCTTCGGCGAAGCGTTCGACCAGAATGGCGCGGGCGCCGTCGAGCGCCGCGGCTGCATCGGCCACCTGCTTCTCGGCATTGATGAACGGCGCGGCGGCGGCCTGCGGATCGGTCTCGGGTTGCGTCAGCAACTGTTCGGCCAGCGGCCCAAGCCCCGCCTCGCGCGCGATCTCGGCCTTGGTGCGGCGCTTCGGCTTGAACGGCAGATAGATGTCCTCGAGGCGGCCCTTGCTGTCGGCCGCCATGATCGCCGCTTCCAGCGCGTCGTCGAGCTTGCCCTGCTCGCGGATCGAATTGAGGATGACGGCGCGGCGATCTTCCATCTCTCGCAGATATGTCAGCCGCTCTTCCAGCGTGCGCAGCTGCGCGTCGTCGAGCGCGCCGGTGGCTTCCTTGCGGTAGCGCGCGACGAACGGCACCGTAGCGCCGCCGTCGAGCAATTCGACCGCGGCCTGAACCTGCTGCTCGCGAACGTTGAGCTCGTCCGCAATCCGGCGATAGATGGAATTCGTCACGCGTGCCTCACTTCACGATACATCGAGGCGATCATGGATGGGTCGCCTCAAGGGAAGCGGATATGACCCAGCGAGGAACGATTCTTCAACCCCGGCCCGGCGTCAGCTCCGGCCGCCCGAAACTCAGCCGGCTCCGAGGCTGCGCGCGATGTTGTAGGTGATGAGGCTCGCGGCATAGGCAAGCGCCAACATGTAGACGAAGGTTATCCACATCCAGCGCCAGCCGCCGGCCTCGCGCTTGATCACCGCCAGCGTCGAGGCGCATTGCGGCGCAAAGATGTACCACGCCAAAAGCGACAGTGCGGTGGCAAGACTCCATTTGGTGGCGAGCACCTGCCCGATCTGCTCGGCCGCTTCCTTGCCGCCCTCGATGGAATAAACGGTGCCGAGCGCCGCCACCGCCACCTCGCGCGCGGCCATGCCGGGGATCAGCGCCACCGCGATTTGCCAGTTGAAGCCGAGCGGCGCCAAAACCGGTTCGATGAAGCGGCCGATGATCGCGGCCAGGCTGTAGTCGATCGCGGGATCGGTGGCGCCGGCCGGCGGCTGCGGAAACGATGCCAGGAACCAGATCAGCACCATCATGGCAAAGATGGTGGTGCCGGCGCGCTGCAGGAACATCATCGCGCGGGTGTAGATGCCGATGGCGATGCTCTTGAGGCGCGGCAATTTGTAATCCGGCAGTTCGAGCATGAACGGCGCCGGCGCATCGTCGCGCCACATGAAGAACTTGATCAGCGCCGACACGATCATCGCGCTGGTGATGCCGACGACGTAGAGCCCGAACATCACCAGGCCCTGCAGATTGATCCAGCCCCACACCTGTTTCGCCGGAATGAAGGCTGAGATGATCAGCGTGTAGACCGGAATGCGCGCCGAGCACGTCATCAGCGGCGCGATCAGGATCGTCGTCAG
>DATMSE010000084.1:0-11930 GCA_035565575.1 Xanthobacteraceae bacterium | reverse complement strand
CGTTCTCGGTGTCCGGACGCCGGCCGGCTTCCTGGCCGGTGCCGCGCAGCATGGAGTTGGTGCGCATGCCACGGCGGACATGGAGCGCGCCGACGCCCTTGGAGTGGAATCAGGCCGGCGTCGCTTCTTTCGCCAGCAGGGCGTAACGGAAGTTATCGGGATCGAGGCAGTCCAATAGCAGCGACTCCCGTTCCGCCTGCGGGTACATCAGAAAGCCGAGCTTCGGATGTGTGGCGCCGCCCGGCAGCGCCACGTCGTGTGCGACGTTATAAGCGATCCAGTTGCCTTCCCACGCGCCGAACAGCGCCTTGCGCGCGGCAACCACTTTCGGATCGTTGAGGCCGAGATTGGCCGGCGGCTCTTCCAGCATCACCTTGCGCACGTCGGCGGGATCAACCGGCACCCAGCCGAAGCCGTTGAGAAACACTTCGGCCCGGCAGTGCTGCGCTTTGGTGACATTGAGCGAGCCGACGCCGAGGCTTTTGTAGCCGAATTGCGACGGCAGCACGCGCAGGCCGTAGACGTCGCGCGCGGGCAGGCCGGCGGCGCGGGCGAGCCCGACATAGAGCGCGTTGAGATCGGCGCATTTGCCGCCGAGATTGCCGCTCTTCAGCATGGCGGCAATATCGCCGGTGCCGCAGCCGCGCGTCGCTGCTACGCGCACGGTGTTTTCGACCACCCACTCATAAATCGCGCGGGCCTTGGCGATATCGGTGCTGGCTTTGGCGTCGGCGACGATCTTGTCCGACGTCTGCTTCACGATGCCGTCGACCGGAATGAGGTCGGTGCCTTCGAGATAGAGGCTTCGCTCCGCGGCGCTGAGCGGCGGCGCGTTGCCGGGCTTGTCGAGATCAACCGCGCGGTCGCGCGTCGCCACGCGGCTCGTCACCTCGACCCTCGGCATGAACTCGTCGGTTTTCCAGATCACGTGCAGCATCTCGGCGCCGTATTTCGGATCGCGCACGCGCTCCACCTTGGCGGCGTTGCCGGTCCACCTGGTTTCGCCCGGACGGCTCCATTCCGTCTCGCTGACCGATGGCAGCGGAATCCAGGCCTGCATCGCGCCTTCCGGCTTGGCGATTTCGAGTTTGGTGATGAGATCGACGCTGCGCCAGGCGCCCGGCTTCGGCGCAAAGAGAGTGTCGGCGAAAGCAACCTTCGGCATCAGGGCGGCCAGCGAGGCGGCGGTGGTGCTGGCGATGAATTGGCGGCGATCCATGATTGTGCTCTCCGAATGCAGGTGCAGGGATGTCATTTGACGGTAGCGGCCGCCGATGCGGTCGGCGTGGTCGGTCGAAGCGGGATTGCGGGATCGAGACGCGCAAGGGCCGCGATGGTGTCGGATCCGGTCCAGTCGAGATCGCCTTCGACGAACAGACGCGGGACGAGATCGGCGTCGAGCACGATCGTCGAGGGCAGGGCGCTGACTTTCCAGCTTCTCGCCACCGCGCGGTCGCGATCGAGAAGAACGGGAAAGTCGACCGGCAGCTTCTGCAGGAACGCGCGGACTCGCAGATCGACTTCGCCGACGTCGATCGCGACGATCGACAGCGGCCTGTCGCGGGTGGCGCGCGCGAGGGCGTTGAGCGAGGTCAGTTCGCGAACGCACGGTTCGCACCAGGTGGCGAAGAAGTGGACGAGAACGATACGCCCCTTGAAGGTCGCAAGACTTCGGCTGCCGCCGTCAACGCCATCGAGGGTGAAAGCCGCGCGCGGTCCCTCGCCCCATGGCGCCAGGCGCGCTGCGTCGGCGGCGGAGAATGTCGTCAGCATCAGCAGCGACATCATCGACAGTACGGCGAGCCGGCCCGCGGCCCGGGTCATTCTGGACTGCAGGAACGAGACTGACCGTAGGGAAAACGCCTTCCGGCGATTCGCTATGCCGAGAGATATGAGGCCCCGCCACGCGGGAGCGGAACATGCCGCCACGCCTGGGATGCTGGAGCGGAAAAGCCATGTCGTCAATAAGTCGAGGTGCGGCGAAATGACCGCAGAGGGGTTGCTGCATGCGAAATTCGCATGAAAAATGTATTTCGCAGGAATAATACAGCCTGCCCAACGAGATAGGCCGACGCGCAATTGCGAGGTCGCGATGCAGCATGCAATCCCTTCAAATGATTGTATCGGCTTTGCTGTTTTGACAGCCGATTGATATCGCCGTACTTTTTATTTTGACAAACTCTAAAGTTTGGGACGTCCCCCGTTGGGGGCCGGAATTTGGGAGGAATGTTCCATGAACATGGAACTCTCGCGGCGCTCGTTTATGCTCGGGGCCGGCGCGGGTTTGGCTGGAACGAGTCTTGGTGCGCTTGGATTTGGTGAAATCGAAGCCGCCCACGCACTGTCGATCCGGCCTTTCAAACTTGCGCAGACCAAGGAAGTCCGCAGCCAGTGTCCTTACTGCGCTGTCTGCTGCGGCATGATGATTTTCGCAGCCGAAAGCAAGCAAGAGAAGGGCAAGATGGAAGTCACCCATATCGAGGGTGACGTCGACCATCCGGTCAATCGCGGAACGTTGTGCCCGAAGGGCGCCGGCGCGATCGATTACATCAAATCCAAGACGCGGGTGAAATACCCGATGTATCGCAAGCCCGGCAGCAATAGCTTCGAGCGCGTGAGCTGGGACTTTGCGATGGAGCGCATCGCGAAGCTGATGAAGGAAGATCGCGACGCCAACTGGATCGAGAAGAACCGCGATGGCGTGACCGTCAACCGCTGGTTGACCACCGCGTTTCTTGCCGGCTCGTCGGTCGCCAACGAGGGCGGATGGGCGACGTTCAAGGTCTCGCGTGGCCTTGGACTGTTGCAGATAGAAAACCAGGCAAGGATTTGACACGGACCGACGGTGGCCAGTTTGGGCCCCACATTTGGTCGCGGTGCAATGACGAACAGCTGGACTGACATCAAGAACGCCGATGTCATCTGGATTATGGGTGGTAACGCAGCGGAAGCGCATCCCTGCGGATTCAAGTGGGTCACCGAGGCGAAGGCCGAGCGTGGCGCCAAGCTGATGGTGGTCGATCCGCGGTTCAACCGCTCCGCGGCCGTCGCGGACCACTATGCGCCGATCCGTTCGGGATCGGACATCACGTTCCTGTCGGGAGTGATCAACTACCTGCTCACCAACGACAAGATTCATAAAGAATACGTCCGCAACTACACCAACGCGGCGTTCATCGTGCGCGACGACTTCGAGTTCAACGAGGGCCTGTTCTCGGGATACGACGAGTCGAAGCGCTCCTATGACCGCAGCACCTGGGAATACAAGTTCGGTGACGACGGCTTCGCCCTTCGCGATATGACGTTGCAGGATCCGCGCTGCGTGTTCCAGCTGATGAAAAAGCACTTCGCGCAATACACGCCGGAATTGGTCGAGCGCGTCTCGGGCACCCCGAAGGACAAGTTCCTGAAGGTTGCCGACTGGGTCGCCTCCACCGCCAACGGCGAACGTGCGATGACGATCATGTACGCGCTCGGCTGGACACAGCACTCCCACGGTGCACAGAACATCCGCTGCGCGGCGATGATCCAGCTTCTGTGCGGCAACATCGGTATCCCCGGCGGCGGCGTGAACGCATTGCGCGGTCACTCCAACGTGCAGGGCATCACCGACGTCGGCACCCTGACGGCGGCGATCCCGGGCTATCTGGCCCTGCCGACCGAGCAGGAGCCGACGCTGGAGTCGCATCTCGCCAAGCGCACCTTCAAGCCGCTGACGCCGAACCAGACCAGCTACTGGCAGAACTATCGCAAGTTCTACGTCAGCTTCCTGAAGACGCAGTTCGGCGCCAACGCCACCAAGGAGAACGAGTTCGGCTACAACTATCTGCCGAAGCTCGACGGCATCTATGACTGCATCAAGATGTTCGATTTGATGCATCAGGGCAAAACCAATGGCCTGCTCTGCCAGGGCTTCAATCCGTTGATGGCGATTCCCAATACGAACAAGAGCCGGGAAGCGCTGTCGAAGTTGAAGTTCCTGGTCAGCATGGATCCGATCGAGACCGATACGGCCCGGTTCTGGGAGAACCACGGCGAGTTCAACAATATCGATCCCGCCAAGGTTCAGACCGAGGTGTTCATGCTGCCGGTGACCTCGTTCGCCGAGGAAGAAGGCAGCGTCACCAATTCGAGCCGCGTCATCCAGTGGAAATGGAAGGCAGCCGATCCTTATTTCGAGTCCAGGACGGACATTGATATCCTCGCCGACCTGTTCGTGCGCATGCGCAAGATGTACGAAAAGGACGGCGGCAAGGGGAAGGAAGCGCTCCTCGCTGTGGACTGGAGCTACAAGGATCCGCTGCATCCGAGCGTCGACGAACTGCAGACCGAGCTGAACGGCAAGGCCTTGACCGATCTCAAGGATGCCGAAGGCAAGGTGGTTCGTGCCGCCGGCCAGCGTCTCGCCTCGTTCGGCGAGATGCGCGACGACGGTTCGACCGATGGATGCATGTGGATCTACACAGGCTTCTATGGACCGACCGGCAACATGGCGCAGCGGCGCGACAACAGCGATCCCTCGGGGCTCGGTGTGTACGGCAACTGGGGCTTCTCATGGCCCGCCAACCGGCGCATCCAGTACAATCGCGCCTCGGCCGATCCCGACGGCAAGCCGTGGAGCGAAGCCAAGAAGTACATGTACTGGAACGGCGAACGCTGGACCGGGCCGGATGTGCCGGATTACGTGCCAACTATCCCGCCGGACCGCGCGGTCGGCCCCTTCATCATGAATGCGGAAGGCGTCTCGCGTCTCTGGGTTCGTGGTTTGATGGCCGACGGTCCGTTCCCGGTGCATATGGAGCCGTTTGAATCGCCGGTCGGCAACCTGGTGTTCCCGAAGCTCAAGGGCAACCCGGTGGCGCGGGTGTTCAAGGGTGATCTCGAAGCGCTTGGCACATCCAAGGACTTCCCGATCGTCGGCACCACCTATCGCCTCACCGAGCACTTCCACTACTGGACCAAGGCTGTTCACGCCAATGCGGTGATGCAGCCGGAGTTCTTCGTGGAAATGTCGGAGGAACTCGCCAAGGAGAAGGGCATCAAGCACGGGCAGCAAGTTCGCGTTTGGTCCAAGCGCGGCGAGGTCAAGGGCAAGGCGGTGGTCACCAAGCGCCTGAAGCCGTTCAAGATCGACGGCAAGACGGTGCACGAGGTGGGGCTGCCGCTCAACTTCGGCTTCATCGGCGAAACCAAGAAGGCCTCGCCGATCAACGGGCTGACCTCCGCGATCGGAGACTCGAACTCGCAGACGCCTGAGTACAAGGCGTTCCTTGTCAATGTCGAGCCCATCGCGGGTCCGGTGGCGTAAGGGGAGGGCAACAGATGTTCACACCAGTCCCCAATCCCACCACCAGTCCGGTTGCCGCCAAGTTCGGCCAGCAGGACCTGATCCGCCGCTCGGCCTCGTCCATCACGCCGCCTGCCAAACGGCAGACGGAGGTGGCGAAGCTGATCGACGTCTCGAAGTGCATCGGCTGCAAGGCGTGCCAGGTGGCGTGCCTCGAGTGGAACAACCTCACCGAGGAAGTCGGCGTCAATGTCGGGGTCTACGACAACCCGCACGACCTGACGGCGAATACCTGGACCTTGATGCGTTACACCGAGTACGAGAATGCCGAGTCCGGCAATCTCGAGTGGCTGATCCGCAAGGACGGCTGCATGCATTGCGAGGATCCGGGCTGCCTCAAGGCTTGCCCGGCGCCAGGCGCCATCGTGCAGTATTCTAACGGCATCGTGGACTTCGACCACGACAAGTGCATCGGCTGCGGCTACTGCATCAAGGGCTGTCCCTTCAACATTCCGCGCATCTCGCAGGTCGATCAGAAGGCCTACAAGTGCTCGCTGTGTTCCGACCGGATCGCGGTCGGGCAGGGACCGGCCTGTCAGAAGGCATGTCCGACCCAGGCCATCGTGTTCGGCACCAAGGACGAGATGAAGCAGTGGGCTGACCACCGCATCAAGGATCTCAAGTCGCGCGGCTTCAAGAATGCCGGCCTCTACGATCCGCCGGGTGTTGGCGGCACGCACGTGATGTATGTTCTGCAACACGTGGACAAGCCGCAGATCTACGCGGGACTGCCCAACAATCCATCGATCAGTCCGCTGGTCGAGGTCTGGAAGGGCGTCACCAAGTATGTCGGCCTTGCAGCGATCGGTGCCTTTGCAGCGTTCGGGTTCCTGCATCACGCCCTCGCCGGTGCGAACCGGGTGACGGAAGAAGATGAGGAGAACGCCGAGCGATTGACGGAGGGACGGCGATGAGCAAATCCGAAGTCGATGCCGGAGACAGCGTGCATCCCGGCAAACCGGTCATCGTTGACCGGTACACGCTGCCGGCCCGCATCAACCACTGGATCACGGCGATCAGCCTCGTGCTGCTCGCGTTGTCGGGGCTGGCGTTGTTCACGCCCGCCCTCTACTTCCTGACCGGCCTGTTCGGCGGCGGCCAGCTGACGCGGATCATTCATCCGTGGATCGGCGTGGTGCTGTTTGTCAGCTTCCTCGGGCTGTTCTTCCGCTTCTTCCGGCTGAATCTCTGGGAAAAGACCGACAGCGTCTGGATGAGCCGGTTGCGCGACGTGCTGGCGGGCGACGAGAACAAGCTGCCGGAAGTCGGCAAGTACAATGCCGGTCAGAAGATGGTGTTTTGGTCGATGTCACTGTTCATCCTGGTGCTCATCACCAGCGGCGTGGTGATCTGGGATCAGTACTTCGGCAATTACTTCACCATCGAGCAGAAGCGGATCGCGGTTCTGATCCACTCCGCCACCGCGATCGTGGCGATCTGCGTCTGGATCGTCCATGTCTACGCGGCGATCTGGGTGCGCGGCACCATCGGCGCCATGACCCGCGGCAAGGTGACCGGCGGCTGGGCGTGGCGGCATCACCGCCGCTGGCTCAAGGAGCTGGTGACCGGCAAGAACTGAGAGACGACATGGCGCCGTCGCAAGCCGGCGCCATGTCTCAAGGACCTGATTTCGAAGCCATGCGGCAGTCGTCGCGGCGGCTTCGCAATGAATCCACGTGGCCCGTGGGGTTCGTGAGGTGCAATGATGTCGCGCGTTGATGCCACCCAGCCTGATCCCTCCGTCATTGGCAATATTCCGATCCCGCCGTTCGCGCGGTTGCCTGATCCGGTCCAAATCTTCGCCGGTCGCAGCGCGCGGTTCGCCGTTCTGGCCGAAGGGCACGATCTGGCGCCTTACCTGAATTTCCTTTCCGGCCTTTGCGGCGTTCAGGCGTCCATTCAGGAGGGCTTGCCTGAGCCGGCCGCCATTGCGCCCGATGTTCTGGCGCGCGCCAGGGAACACAAGATGCCGCCGCTCGACCGTGTCGCCTTCAAGGCGGACGGGGCGTTCGAGACGACCTTCCAGCGATTGCTCGATGCAGCGGTGGCGCTGGAGATGCCCTCGCCGGCGCGCGCCGCGCTGCTGCGCGTCACCGAGGCGGACGCAGCCGCGCGCGAGGCGATGCTGCAGAATGTCCTCGCCGAGGCCATTCCGTTCGAGGCGGTGGCCGAGCATATCTTCGTCGCCGCTGCGCTGCAGGTGCATTTCGCGCGGCTCGCGGCGCGGCTCGACGACAAGTCGCTGCAATCGGTCGGCGACGGTGTCTGCCCCTGCTGCGGCAGCGCCCCGACCTCGACCGCGATCGTCAACTGGCGCCGCGCGCCGGGTACGCGGTTCTGTTGCTGCTCGCTCTGCGGCACGATGTGGAACTACGTCCGCTCCAAATGCACGCTGTGCGGCTCCACCCGGAAGATCCTGTTTCAGGAGATAGAAGGTGCCGGCAACATCAAGGCGGAAACCTGCGACGACTGCCACGGCTACATGAAGATCTTCAACCAGCAGAAGGACGATCGGCTTGATCCGGTAGCCGATGACGTCGCCTCGCTCGGCCTCGATCTCCTCGTGCGTGAACTCGGTTTCCGACGCGGCGGCATCAATCCGTTCCTGATCGGCTATTAGGAGGCCGCCGTGCGCGATCCCGGTCCCGCGTTCAGGCGTATTCCGTCCATCGACGAGCTGCTGAAGACGCCGCGCGCGCGCGAAGCCATCAGCCTTTTCGGCCGCCCCGTGGTGCTGGAATCGCTGCGGCGTGAGGTCCAGGAAGTGCGCAGCGCAGCGGCGTCGAGCCACGTGGCGGTACCCGGAGCGGATTCGATTGTCGCGGCAGCGGTCGTGCGGATCGCACGCGAGTCGCAGCCGAAGGTGCGGCCGGTGTTCAATCTCACCGGCACGGTGCTGCACACCAATCTCGGCCGCGCGCAGATCGCGGAGGCGGCCGTTGAAGCGGCGACGGTAGCGATGCGCGACGCGCTGGCATTGGAGTTCGATCTCGCCACCGGCAAGCGCGGCGAGCGCGACGATCTCGTCCGCAATCTGTTGTGCGAACTGACCGGCGCTGAGCATGCCACCGTCGTCAACAACAATGCCGGCGCGGTATTGCTCGCGCTGAATACGCTGGGGCGCGGCAAGGAAGCGGTGATCTCGCGCGGCGAGTTGATCGAGATCGGCGGCGCGTTCCGGATGCCAGATATCATGGCGCGCGCAGGGACCAAATTGGTCGAAGTCGGCACCACCAACCGCACCCACGAGAAGGACTATGCGGATGCGCTCGGCCCCAAGACCGGGCTCGTGCTCAAGGTGCATACGTCGAACTATCGCGTCGAGGGTTTCACCAAAAGCGTATCCGGCAGGGCGCTCGCCGACATCACCCGCCCGCAGAACGTGCCGCTGCTGAACGATCTCGGCTCCGGCACGCTGGTCGATCTCGCGCGTTACGGCCTCGCGCATGAGCAGACCGTGCGCGAGGCGCTGGCCGAGGGAGCCGATCTCGTCACCTTCTCCGGCGACAAGTTGCTCGGCGGACCGCAGGCCGGCTTCATCGTCGGCCGTCGCGACCTGATCGCGCGGCTCAACAAGAATCCGATGAAGCGCGCGCTGCGCGTCGACAAGGTACGGCTCGCCGCCATCGAGGCGACGCTGCAGCTCTATCGCGATCTCGATCGTCTCGCGGAACGCCTGCCGACCCTTCGCCTCTTGGCGCGTAAGCGCGATGACATCGCCGCGCAGGCGGCACGGCTGCTGCCGGCAATTTCCGCCGCCATCGGCACGCGCTATGTCGCAAGCGTGATCGATTGCGCCAGCCAGATCGGCTCCGGTGCGTTGCCACGGGAAACCTTGCCGAGCGCCGGCATCGCCGTTCGTCAGGCAGGATCGCGCGCGAGCGGTCGCGCGCTGATCGCGTTGGCGGCGGCATTCCGTAGCCTCGATAAGCCGGTGATCGGCCGCATCGAGGAGCAGGCATTCGTGCTCGACCTGCGCTGCCTCGAAGACGACGCGGGCTTCGTTCGCAATCTCGCGGGCCTCCACTTGGCGGAGCGCGCATGATGGGCTGGCTCGACGCATCGCTCAAAGCCTTCCGCAGCAAGCCGGCTGAGAAGACGACGGCTGAACTGATGTCGGACGCGCTCGATGCGGCTGCCGCCAACGACTATGAGTCGGCGCTGGCGATCTGGGGCCCGCTGGCGCAGCAGGGCGTAGCCCGCGCGCAGAACAATATCGGCGTCTGCTTCAGCGAAGGCATGGGTGTCGCGCGCGACACGGCGTTGGCGTTCAAGTGGCTCACGCTCGCCGCCGAGAACGGCGACATCATCGGCAAGCGCAATCTCGCGGACCTTTATTTCAAGGGCGAAGGCGTCGAGTCCAACGCCGTGAAAGCGGCTGAGCTCTACCGCGCTGCCGCGGAAGCCGGCGATGGCCCGGCGCAGGACATGCTGTCGTGGATGCTCTACGAGCAGCACATGATCCCCGGCGATCTCGTCGAAGCCAAGAGCTGGGCGGAAGCCGCGGCCGCACAGGGCGTGGTAGCGTCGATGACGCGGCTCGGCATGATCTACCACAATGCCATCGGCGTCGAACGCGATGCGGCGGAAGCGGCGCGCTGGTGGGACAGGGCGGCGGCGCGCGGCGATGCGGACGCACAGGCGATGCTGGGCGCGGCCTATCAGCTCGGCGCCGGGGTGCCACGCGATGCGGTAGCGGCCTTGATGTGGCTGCTGCGCGCGCAGGCCGGCGGCAGCGCGCTGGCGGAATCATTCCTGCAACCGACCTACGCCGCGATGTCGGACGCCGAGATCGAGCGCGCGCGCAAACTGGCGAAATTGCCGCTCGGGGAGCCCGCGTCATGATCATCGGCACCGCAGGCCATATCGATCACGGCAAGACGTCGCTGGTGCGGGCGCTCACCGGCGTCGATACCGATCGCCTCAAGGAAGAGAAGGCGCGCGGCATTTCCGTCGATCTCGGCTTCGCCTATCTGCCGACGCCGGACGGCGGCGTGCTCGGCTTCGTCGACGTGCCGGGCCATGAGCGTTTTGTCCACAACATGCTGGCCGGCGCGAGCGGCATCGATTTCGTGCTGCTGGTGATCGCGGCCGACGACGGCATCATGCCGCAGACCATCGAGCATCTGGCGATCGTCAACCTGCTCGGCATCACGCGCGGCGCGGTTGCCATCACCAAAGCCGATCTTGTCGGCGAGGATCGATTGGCCGAGATGCGCATCGAGATCGCCGATACCCTGGCGCTGACGCCGCTTGGCGATGCCGAGATGTTTGCGGTTTCCAGCCAGACCGGGCAGGGCATCGACGACCTGCGCGCGCGCCTGTTCGCGGCGGCGCGCGAATGGCAGGCGCGCTCCGACACGGGGCGCTTCCGGCTTGCGGTCGATCGCTCGTTCACGCTGGCCGGCACCGGCACGGTGGTGACGGGCACGGTGATGTCCGGCAGCGTCAGCGTCGGCGATCAGGTGATCATCAGTCCTTCCGGGCTATACGCACGCGTGCGCGGCATTCACGCGCAGAACCACGTGACCGAGACCAGCCGCGCCGGTGACCGCTGCGCGCTGAACCTTGCCGGCGACGGCGTAACCAAGGACGCGATCGCGCGCGGCGCTGTCGTGCTCGATCCGGAACTGCACGCGCCCGCGAACCGCATCGATGCGCGCGTCGAGGTGCTGGCAGGCGAAAGTAAGCCGATCACGCAATGGCTGCCGGTGCGGCTGCATCATGCCGCCAACGAGGTCGGCGCGCGCATCGTGCTGCTGAGCGACGATCCGGTCCCGCCCGGCGGCCACGCTTTCGTGCAACTGGTGCTGGATCAGCCCATCGCGGCGGCGGTCGGCGACCGCTTCGTGCTGCGCGATACCACGGCGCAGCGAACCATCGGTGGCGGCCTGTTTCTCGACCTGCGCGCCGCGGCACGCAAGCGCCGCGCGCCGGAGCGCATCGCGCAGCTCGAGGCCAACGCCATCCGCGATCCGGAAGGCGCGCTGACTGCGCTGCTGAATTGCGCCGCCGGCTATACCGATTTCTCTGCTTTCGTTCGTGACCGCGCCATCTCGGACACCGAGCGCGAGGCGCTGGTGCAGCGCATGAGCCTGTTACGGTTCGTCACGCCCAGGGCCGAGTTCGTCATCGCGCCTGCGACCTGGCTGCGCATGAAGAACGATATTCTGGCGACACTTGCGAAATTCCATGCCGACAATCCGAACCTGTCGGGCATCGGCCTTGAGCGGCTGCGGCTGCAACTCGAACCGCGACTGCCGGCGCCGGCTTTCGCCGCGCTGCTGCAAGGGCTGGCGCGCACGCGGGACATCGCGCTTGACGGCGCGTGGATACGCCTGCCGAGCCACGAAGTGCGGCTGACGCCGGGCGACGAGGCGCTGTGGAATAAGGTGCGGCTGTTCATCGGTGGCGAAGGGCGCTTTCGTCCGCCGCGCGTGCGCGACATCGCCGGCTACACCGGCGTTGCCGAGCCGGACGTGCGGCGGCTGTTCAAGCTGGTCGGGCGCATGGGACGCGTCGACGAGATCGCCCACGATCATTTCTTCCTGCGGGCAACGGTGGCCGAGATGGTTGCCGTAAT
>DATMSE010000083.1:0-3934 GCA_035565575.1 Xanthobacteraceae bacterium | reverse complement strand
GGCTTGGCTCGGACATCCGCGCAGATTGACGGAACGAGGCCCCGGGCGCAATCTGGAGGTTCCGGAAATAGCCTTCGGAGCTTCCGAAGACATGTCGAGGCTGCCCCATGCGGTTCGACTTGACCGACCTGCATTTGTTCGTCGCGGTGGCGGAAGCGCGCAGCATCACACATGGCGCAACGCGCGCCAATCTGGCGCTGGCCTCCGCAAGCGAACGCATCAAAAATCTCGAAGCCTCTCTCGATGTCGTGCTGCTGCGGCGGGGCCGGCATGGCATCACCTTGACCGAGGCCGGCGAAAGTCTGCTCGATCATGCCCGCGTGGTGCTGGCAGCTGCCGATGCCCTGCGCGGCGAACTCGCGGGCTACGCGCAGGGATTGAAGACCAGCATCCATGTGCTGGCCAACACATCGAGCCTGTCGGAGCATCTGCCGCGCTTGCTGGCCAGCTTCCTGCGTGACCATCCCCAAGTCAACGTCGACGCTGAAGAGCGGGAGAGCATCGGCATTGCCGAGGCGATCGCTGCTGGCCGCGCCGACATCGGCATTGCGGTGGCTTCGGCGCTGCCGCCCGGCCTCGAGCGCTTCCCGTTTCGTCAGGATCGGCTGGTCATGGTGACCGCGGCTCAGGACGATCTAGCGCGGCGGCGCGTGATTGATTTCGCAGCGATCGTCGAACGCGACTTTGTCGGACTCGCAAGTGCGAGCGCGCTGCAGATGCATCTCGCCAGCCAAGCGGCGCGGCTCGGCGCACGGCTGCGGTTTCGAGCCCGCATGCGGGATTTCGACGCGGTCTGCCGCCTGGTAGCCGCCGGAGTCGGCATCGCCGTGATTCCCGAAGAAGCGGCAAAGCGCTGCGCGCGCAGCATGCCCATCAGGTCGGTGCGAATCCGCGACGGCTGGGCGGCGCGCCAGCTTGCGATCTGCGTGCGCGATCTTAAGACGTTGTCCCGTCCCGCACAGCAGCTGGTCGCTCATTTGCGAAATTCTTAGTTAGGTCGCCCAACATTCCGCGCGGCGGCACGCGGGAACGCAGCTGCCCTGTGAAGCCGCTTGCCAAGCCTAAAGGCTGCGTCAAGATGCGCTCACAATGATATTGGGAGGACTCGATGAAACGACGGTCGTTCGCTGCGACGCTGAGCGCAGCTTTCTCCACGGCGATATCCCTTATCTCCCTGCCCGCTCATGCCGATGGCTATGAGGTGACGAAGCTGGTACCGGGCTCCGCCTTCCATGGCGTGCACGGCCTTGGCATCGATGCGCAAGGCCGGCTGTTTGCCGGCAGCGTCGCCGGCGCCGCCCTCTACGAAGTCGACCGCGCTGCTGGCACCGCGAAGGTCGTCGTTCCGATCCCGCAAGGCATGGCCGACGACATCGCTTTCGCGCCCGATGGCACAATGGCCTGGACCGCCTTTCTCACCGGCGACATCTACGCACGCAAAGGCGATGGGCCGGTCAAGAAACTGGCCTCCGGCCTGCCCGGCATCAATTCGCTGGCCTATCGCAAGGACGGCCGGCTCTATGCCACGCAGGTCTTTCTCGGCGATGCGCTCTATGAGATCGATCCGACCGGTGAAAAGGCGCCGCGCAAGATCATGGAGAAGATGGGCGGCCTCAACGGCTTCGAGTTCGGCGCCGATGATCACCTCTACGGGCCGCTATGGTTCAAGGGCCAGGTGGTGAAGGTTGATGTCGACAAGGCCGAACTGACCATGGTGGCAGACGGCTTCAAGGTACCGGCCGCCGTCAACTTCGATTCCAAGGGAAACCTCTGGGTGGTCGATACCGCGACCGGCGACCTGGTGCGCGTCGATCCGAAATCCGGCACCAAGACCAAGGTCGCCACCTTGAAGCCATCGCTCGACAATCTCGCCATCGATAAGGAGGATCGCATCTTCGTCTCCAACATGGCGGACAACGGCATTCAGGAAGTCGATCCCGCAACCGGCTCCATCAAGCAGGTCATCATCGGCAAACTCGCCGATCCCGGCGGCCTCGCCGTGACATCGGAGAATGGCAAGGACACCTTACATATCGCCGACGTTTTTGCCTACCGCACGGTTGACGGCGGGTCTGGCGAGGTGACCGAACATGCGCGCATGCATGCCGATGGCGTCACGCTGGAATATCCGATGAGTGCGACCGCCAGGGGCGATCACGTCGTGCTGTCGAGCTGGTTCACCGGCACCGTGCAGGTGATCGATCGCAAGTCCGGCAAGACATTGGACATGATCCACGGCTTGAACGCGCCTTACGACGCGATCCGACTCGACGACGGCAGTCTGCTGATCAACGAGCTCGGTACCGGTTCGCTGGTGCGGCTGTCAGGCGAACATGGCAAGGACCGCAAGGTGATCCTCTCCGACCTCAAGGGACCAGTCGGCCTCGCCCTCGCGGACGCCGACACCGTCTATCTCACCGAAGCCTTTGCCGGACAGGTGCTGCGGGTCAAACTGTCGAATGGCGAGAAAACGGTGATCGCCAAAGACCTTAAGATGCCGGAAGGGCTCGCTATTGCCGGTGACGGCACGCTGGTGATCGCTGAGGTCGGCGCCAAGCGCATCGTCGCGGTTGATCCGAAGGACGGCAAGGTCACGGCAATCGCCGGTGATTTGCCGATCGGTCTGGAGGCGGCGCCGGGATTGCCGCCGACAAATCTGCCGACCGGCGTCGCGGTCGGCAGCAATGGCACGATCTACGTGACATCGGATATCGAGAACGCGATCTACAAGATCGTGAAAAAGTAACTGACCTGCTGGATCGAGCGTTTTACGTGTCATCGTTATGGCCGGATCTATTCCGGCCATAACGCAAAGTGGTCCATCCACCATTTGTTGGATATGCTCTGAAAACCTTGAACAGATTTCTGGGCCAATCTTTCAGCCGCCAAGCACCTTCAGCGCCTGCTCGTGCACGCGCGGATCGCCCGCGGCGACGATGCGGCCGCCTTGTTGCGCCGGCTTACCGTCCCATGTGGTGATGACGCCGCCCGCACCCGCGATGATCGGAATCAGCGCCGCGATATCGTACGGCTTCAGTTCGGTCTCGATCACAAGATCGACATGCCCCGCAGCCAGCATGCAGTATGAATAACAGTCGCCGCCGAAGCGGGTCAGCCGGGCGTGATCCTGCACCCGCGTAAACGCCACGCGATCAGACTCATTCATCAGGAGCGGACTGGTGGTGAATAGCGTCGCTTCGCTGAGGCTCTCGCAGCGCCGCACCGACAGCTTGCGCTGCCCGTTGCCGGAACGATAGAGCGCGGAGCCGTTATCGCCGCTGAAGCGCTCGCCGATATACGGCTGATGCATCATGCCGAACACCGGTGCACCGCGATGCATCAAGGCGATCAGCGTCCCCCAGATCGGAAAGCCGGAGATGAAAGACTTGGTACCGTCGATCGGATCGAGCACCCAGACGTAGTCGGCACCCTCGCGCTCATTGCCAAACTCTTCGCCAACGATGCCGTGCTCTGGGAAGCTCGCTTTGATCATCCGTCGCATCACGGCCTCGGCGCCGCGATCTGCTTCGGTGACGGGATCGAACCCCTGCTTCGATTTTTTATCCTCGACGCCGAGCGAGGTGCGGAAGAACGGCAGAATGGTTTCACCGGAGGCGGTCGCCAGGCGGTCAATAAAGGCGGTAAAATCAACGACCGTCACAAATCCTCTCCCTGCATGGCATCGCGTCCCTTTGCGCGAACGGATATCGGCTCGCACAAACGCACATGTTGAAAATGGAGTGTCTCGCGTCCGGACCACCCGAGGCAAGACGGCATCCAATCCAGACGTGATTAACGGCTCGGGCGAAGAAAACCAGTCCATCATGGCCGACATGATGCGAGGCGGCCGACATGATACAAGGCGGCGCAATACCCGGACGACGAGTTCGCCGCATGCGCGCCGGCCACGCCGATCTAGATCTGCACGACTCCG
>DATMSE010000082.1:0-8168 GCA_035565575.1 Xanthobacteraceae bacterium | reverse complement strand
GAAACATCCGCATCCGGCTCGGGCCATGATGCGCCACCCGAATCGCTCGACAATGCCTTCGACTTTCCCGAACAGGCCCCAATGTCGCTCGGCGCGGCGTTGATTGCGAACGGCACCATCCGTCCGCGTTGCGCCAGCACGGGGCCATTGGCAGCGATCCAGCGTCTCAGCCAAGTGGAGAAGGTCGCCCTCTTCTCCTAGACGGCACAGGCATCAGGTAATTAAGCGCGCGAACATATCGGCATCCACGTTGCCGCCGGACAAAACGATCACCACCGTCTTGCCGTGCGCGTCGATCCGTCCGGCCAAGAGGGCCGCCAGCGCCACCGCACCGCCGGGCTCGACCACCAGTTTCAGTTCGCGAAAGGCTGTCGCGACCGCGACGCCGACCTCGGTATCGGACGCGACGACGCCTTGCACGCCGAGCGGCGCATTGATGGCGAAAGTCAGTTCGCCGGGGATCAGCGCCATCAACGCATCGCAAATGGTCCGTTCTTTTCCACCATGCGCTTCGCGCCGACCGGCACGGAATGATTGCGCATGATCATCGAAACCGGCCGGCTCGGCGGTCATCACAGCGGCCTGAGAAAAGCGCGCTTTGACCGCCACCGCGATGCCTGCCACCAGACCGCCACCGGAAGCCGGCGCGACAACGATATCCGGTACAATCCCCAGCAACTCCAAGTCTTCCGCAATCTCGCGACCGACCGTTCCCTGCCCGGCGACGATCTGCGCATCGTCGTAAGGCGGCACTAAGGTCGCTCCCTGTTCCGCCGCCAATCGTCGCGCAATCGCCTCGCGATCCTCACGGAGCCGATCGTACAGCACCACCTCGGCACCGTAGCTCCTCGTGCGTTCGCGCTTCGCCGCCGGCGCATCGGACGGCATGACGATGGTGGCGCGCATTCGCAGAATCTGCGCCGCCGCAGCAACGCCTTGCGCATGATTCCCGGAAGAGAACGCAACTACGCCGCCCTGTCGGGACGCTTCGGGAATGGCTGACATCTTGTTGAAGGCGCCGCGAAACTTGAACGAGCCGGTGCGCTGCAGGACTTCCGGCTTGAACAGGACGCGCGCGCCGGTCAGCGCATCGATCGTTGACGACGACAGAAGCGGTGTATGCACCGCATATGGCGCAAGCACCCGGGCCGCGGCATCGATGTCGGCTGGAGTTACGGAAAGCGAAGGGAATTGGCTCATACCCCGAATTGGTACGCGGGTCCTGTGGCGCAAACAAGAGCCTACAAATGCGGGTCGGATAGCGAACGCACCGGAGGAATGGTGGACTGCCGCTCATCCGATTGCCGCGCTCCTGGCCGGGATCGAAGCACATTGGCGACAAAGGCCTCCGCTGAAATCGGCCAGCTATTTCTTGCGGCAAACTCCAGGCAGCTTTGCGGCGCAATTTTCAAGGCGGCAAGGCAGGCCAGGCGCAGGTCATCGTCGAGAACTCCGACCGGTGCGGTGCCGATAACATCGCGAGGCCCCGGAGCGGGGAAAGCTGCAACCGGCACGCCGCTCGCCAAGGCTTCGAGAAGGACGAGTCCGTAGGTATCGGTCCGGCTTGGAAACACGAAGACGTCGGCGGCGGCATAGGTCTTGGCCAAGGCCTCGCCGGTCATGGCGCCGAGGAAAACCGCTTGCGGATACTTCTGCTGCAAAGCCATCCGCGCCGGGCCATCGCCGACCACGACCTTGGTGCCGGGCAGATCGAGCGACAAAAAGGCTTCCAGGTTTTTCTCGACGGCGACACGGCCAACCGACAGGAAGACCGGCCGCGGCAAACCGAAATCGACGTTGCGCGGATGGAACAGCGTGGTATCGACCCCACGCGGCCATAGCATGACATGATCAAATCCCCGCGCGCGCAACTCTCCGGCAAGCGCGGGCGTCGCCGCCATCACCGATTGGCTTGGCCGATGAAAGCGTCGCAACGCGGCCCATACCCATGCCTCGGGGACCGGTGCGCGGGCCGCGATATAATCCGGGAATCGGGTATGAAAGCTGGTGGTGAACGGCAGGTCGCGGCGGCAGCAATAGCGGCGCACCATCAGTCCGATCGGCCCTTCGGTAGCGATGTGGATATTGTCCGGATGCGCCCGCTCAATCAGCCGCGCGACCTTGACGGGCGATGGCAGCGCGATGCGGAGACCTTCATATCCTGGCAGTGCGACGGTACGAAATGACTCCGGTGTGAGAAACACGATCTCCGCACCGAAGCGAGGCGCCGCCGCTGCCATCATCGTCAGCGTGCGCACCACGCCGTTGATCTGCGGATGCCAGGCATCTGTCGCGATGAGGATCCGCATCAGGCCGCACGCACCGCGATGGGTTGCGTCGGAACGGTTCGGCGAAGCGGCTCGGTCCAGGTGATGATTTCGAAGCGGCCGTCATCGTGCTCAGCCAGCGCCGTGCAGCTTTCGACCCAATCGCCGCAATTCATGTAGCGGATGCCATGCTCGTCGCGGATGGCGGCATAGTGGATATGACCGCAAATGACACCGTCGGCGCCGCACCGGCGCGCCTCCGCGGCGAGCGTCTGCTCGAATGCCCCAATGTAGTTGACGGCGTTCTTGACCTTCAACTTGGCCCATTGCGAGAGCGACCAATACGGCACGCCGAGCCAGCGTCGGCACGCGTTGACCAGGCGGTTGAGCTGGATCGCCAGATCGTAGGCCTTGTCGCCAAGATGAGCGAGCCAGCGCGCGTTCTGGACGACGAGATCGAAAATGTCGCCATGGATCACAAGATAACGCCGCCCGTCCGGCCCTTCGTGAATCGCGGTCTCGACCACTTCGACGCCGCCGAAATGCGTGCCGTAGTAGGAGCGCAGGAATTCGTCGTGATTGCCGGGGATGTAGATGACGCGCGCGCCTTTACGCACTTTGCGCAGCATCTTCTGCACGAAATCGTTGTGCGATTGCGGCCAATGCCAGTGTGACTTCAACGCCCAGCCATCGACGATATCGCCGACCAGATAAATGGTCTCGGCGTCGTGAATGCGGAGAAAGTCGAGCAGCCTGTCCGCCTGCGAGCCTCGCGCGCCGAGATGAACGTCGGAAATGAACAAGGTGCGAAAATGCCGTTCCGCTTGTCCTTCACGCATCATGTCGCGTTCCATGCAGGGTGATTAGCCGATATCCATGACAGGTTCATGGCGCGCCGCCACGGGTTGGCGGCCACGCTCGAAGCTGACGAGAGTGTAGATGCCGAATGGCGCCAGCCTGCGCCGCTCGACGAGGATGGCATCGTCATTGGCCTGCGCCCAGGCCTGCAGCCGTGCAAAGGGAAACTCCGGCCGAAGTCCGAATGCGCGGGTGCGTTGCGCCGCCCAGCGCTCGATCGCCGCGGCGACGCCGACCTCCGAATAGAGATGATTGACCAGGATGATCCGCCCGCCCGGCTTCACCACGCGATGGCACTCGGACAGAACCTGCTCCGGGTTCGCCACCAGCGTGATGACGAATTGCGCCACCACGCAGTCAAATGTCGCGTTGGCAAAAGCCATCGCATGGGCATCCATCAGATGCACCGCCTTGACGTAAGGATAACGGCCGCTCGCCATCTTTGCCCGAGCCTTGGCGAGCATCGGGGCGCTGACATCGATGCCGGTGATCTCGGTCGATCCATCGTAATCGTCGAACGACAGCCCCGTTCCGACGCCGACTTCAAGAATGCGTCCACCATGGGCGCGAGCCGCGGCAGCTGCGGCGCGCCGGCCATTGACGATGATAGGTCCGCATACCGCGTCGTAGATCGGAGCCCATCGCGCGTATGCGGATTGAACCGTGGAAATATCGAGATCGGAAGCTGCCATCGTGAATCGCCATCGAATCGCGCCGGAAGACACGAATTGGCGATAGCAACGCTGTGCGACAGTTGCGCGACGATGGACCGAGGAAATCCGCGCTTGCGGCTGCTGGCCGGCAACGTCCCAGGATCAGGATTTTCCCGGCCCGCGCGGCTCGAAGGCATAAAAATGGTGTACGGGGCCGTGCCCATGGCCGACCTGCAGGCGGTCCGCGGCGGCGATGGCGGCGCTGATATAGGCCTTGGCTTCGCGCACCGCCTCCTCCAGCGAAAGGCCTTTCGCCAAGCCGGCGGCGATAGCCGACGACAGCGTGCAGCCGGTACCATGCGTATTGCGCGTAGCAATGCGAGGCGCAGCAAGCCGAACGACGCCGCCACGACGACACAGATAATCGGTGCTCTCCGGGCCGTCGCCATGCCCGCCCTTGATCAGGACGGCCGCGCAGCCAAGCGCCAGCAACTGCTCGCCCTGCTTTGCGATCTCGGCTTCCGATACGGCGACCGGTGCATCCAGCAGCGCGGCAGCTTCCGGCAGGTTCGGCGTGATGATGGTTGCGCGCGGTATCAGCAGCCGCCGCAAGGCATCGACGGCATCGGCAACCAGCAGCCGGTCGCCCGACGTCGCCACCATCACCGGATCCACCACCACATGAGGCGGCGACCACCGGTCAAGTCCAGCGACGATCGCCTCGATCACCTCGCGCTGCGACACCATCCCGATCTTGACCGCCTTGATAGCGAGATCGCTGAACACCGCATCGATCTGTGCGGTGACGAAGTCCGGCGGCACCTCGTGAATTCCCGTGACGCCACGGGTGTTCTGGGCGGTCAACGCCGTGATCACCGACGCCCCATAGACGCCGCAGGCCGAGAACGCCTTGATGTCCGCCTGAATGCCGGCGCCGCCGCCCGAATCCGAGCCGGCGATGGTCAACGCTATGGGAATGGTCATGGCTCTCCCGCTTGGCCGATCCATCCGGCCGACAATATCTCATCAGGCACCTGCCCGAACCTGACAGGCCACTCATCTTCTGAAGATAGATGGAGTGGAGGGTTAAGTCCGGCCACGACTGCTTGCGTCTGCCGGCTCTTTCCGGCTTTAGTACGCAAAATAGGTCGCCCCTTCGGAGACAAATACGATGGTTCCCTTCTTCGTGCAGATCAAATGCAAGCTCGGGCAATCCTATACGGTGGCCAATGCGCTTGCTGAGGCGGAAATCGCCTCGGAAATCTACTCGACGGCGGGAGATTTCGATCTGCTGGTGAAATTCTACGTCGAAAACGACACCGATATCGGCCATTTCGTGAACGAGAAGGTGCAGATCATTCCTGGCATCCAGGACACCCGCACGATCATCACCTTCAAGGCCTTCGGCACGACCTAGGGTTCAGGCCGAACCGGCGGCCAGCGCGCGCATGAGAAACGGATGATCCCCGTCGCCGAGCCCGCGTGGACCCTAATCTTCTACGCCACGTCGAGACGCGCATAAACTGAAGCAACCGGGGAATAATTTGGCCGCCCGGTTGTTCGCACTGGCACAGCCCACAACGCGACTGTTCAGGGAGTGCCTCATGACGACGCTGAAACTGACTTTGACCGCCCTCGCCCTTGGAAGCTGCCTTGCATCGGCACCGGCGCTGGCCGAAACCGTAATGATGAAAGCGACATTGAACGGCGCCTCCCAGGTTCCGGCCAATGACAGCAAGGGGACTGGGACGGCGGCGGTCACCTACGACACCTCAAGCAAAAAGCTGAGCTGGAAGGTGACCTATGCCGGTTTGACCGGTCCGGCGACAGCCGGCCACTTCCATGGACCCGCCGATCCGGGCAAAAACGCCGGCGTCGCAATCCCGTTCGCCAAGGTTGACAGGAGCCCGATCGAAGGCAGCGCCACGCTCACCGATGCCCAGGCTGCCGACCTGATGGCCGGCAAATATTATGTCAACATCCACACCCAGGCGCATCCGGGCGGGGAAATCCGTGGTCAGGTGACGAAGTAATTCGATCAATGGATCATGCCCGCGCCGCGCGGGCGTGATCCATTATTTCGATTGCGGCCGCTTCGGGCCTTCCACTGCCGGGAGCGACTTCAAGTAGACCGCCATCGCGGCGCGATCATCGGCGCTGAGCTGCGAGGTATTCTTGATGACGCTGGCCATCGAGCCGCCGGCAGAATCGCCATCCGGCAACAATCCGCTCTCGAGGAAATAGGCGAGATCCTTGTCGCTCCAGTCGGCAAGGTTCTTCTGGGTGATGTTGGGCACCCAGCCCTTGCCCTCAGGGTTCGGCCCGCCTGCAAAGCGCTGCGCCGTGATGATGCCGCCGAGCATGTTGCGCGGACTATGGCACTCGGCGCAATGCCCCAGCACATTGACGAGATAGGCGCCCCGATTCCATTGCGGCGAACGCGCCGCATCCATGACGGGCGGCTGACGATCCATGAACAGCAGCTTCCAGATACCGATATTGCGCCGGATATTGAACGGAAATCCAACGGCGTGGTCTGGAGCTTTCCCGCTCACCGGCGGCAAGGTCTTGATATAGGCGAACAGGTCGCGCACGTCCGCGATCTTCGCACCGTGATAGGACGTGTAGGGAAATGCGGGGAAATAATGCGCGCCATCCGGCGAAACACCATGGACCACGGCCTTGACGAACTGCGCCTCGGTCCACTGGCCGATCCCGTCATTGGGATCGGGCGAGATGTTCGGTGCGTAGAACGTGCCGAAGGGCGACGTCAGCGGCAGTCCGCCGCCAAGCCGTGTCCGGTCCTGCTGATTCGGCACGGCATGACAGGAGGCACAGCCCGCCGCGTTGAAGACCGTCTTTCCGTTCGCGAGATCCGGCGTATGGGCCGGCAACGTGCCGGCTGCGACGGTCGACGGCATCGTCAACCACCAATAGACAGCAAAAGCGACGATGGCCAGCGCCACGGCAAAAAGAGAGAGACGTCGCGCCATGCCTATGGTCGCCTCGTTTTGTTTCCGGGAGGCCTTCCGGCCTCCCGGCGTTGCCTGTCGGATTAGCTGTTCTGCAGACGATAGGTTTCGTGACATCCCGAGCACTGCTTGCCGAGCACCGGGACCGCGGCCTTCAGCGTGTCGATGTCCTTGACGCTGGCCTTCACCTCGCTGATGGCCTTGCTGTAGCTGGCGATGTGGGACTCGAAATCCGCGCGGCTATCCCAGATCTTTGGCGAAGCGCTGTATTTGCCTTCCGCCTTCAGACCCTTGGTGCTGTCGGGAAAGTGTCCGCTCATCGCCTTGGCGTTGTCAGCGAGCTTGGCCAACGCTGCATCGATCGCCGCCTGATCATAGGGCTTCTCCCCCTTGGCCATGGCGCCGAGAACGCCACCGAGATTGCGGCCGTTCTCCTTCATCGCAGTCTGGCGCTGGCTGAGGATATCCTGCTGCGCCGATACGCCGCCGATACCCAGCAGGATCGCCGTAACTGTCACGAATACACGCTTCATCAGTTTGTTCTCTCCTTGGCTGACCGCCTTGTGAAACAGCGGCGTTGCACACTGCAATTCATTACCGCCTGCGCACGGAGCGACGACAGGCGCAGCATAGACAACCCCGTTGATCCGGCAATATTCCGACGGAGCGGCTCGACACTATGCCGCAGCGCGAGCCTGCCGTTCGCGAATCGCGGCCCACACCCGCTCGGGCGTGGCCGGCATGTCGATATGATCGATGCCGTATTCCCGCCACAGCGCATCAATGATCGCATTGACCACCGCCGGGCACGAACCAATCGCGCCGGCCTCGCCCGCGCCCTTCACCCCGAGCGGATTCGTGACGCACGGCACGTTGTGAGTCTCGAACGTGATGGGTGTACCGTCCGTCGCCCGTGGCAGCGCATAGTCCATGAAGGTCCCGGTGACGAGCTGGCCATCGGCGTCGTCATAAACGGCGCGCTCCATGAGTGCCTGACCGATACCCTGCATGGTGCCGCCATGCACCTGACCCGCCAGCATTAAGGGATTGAGCGTCGCGCCGAAATCATCGACAACGACGTAATTGACCAGCCGGATCATGCCCGTCGCCGGATCGAGTTCGACCTCCACCAGATGTGTGCCGTTGGGGAACGTGCCGTCCGCGCTGCTGAACTTGGCGCTGGCATTCAGCTTCGAGGGATCGGCACCCGGACGCTTCGCCAGTTCAGCGAAGGTGATGCTGCGGTCGGTCCCGGCGACGCGGATCACACCACCGTCGATCTCGAGATCGGCGACGCCCGCTTCCAGCGCCTCGGCAGCGACATCTTTCAGTTTGACGCCGAGATCGCGTGTTGCACGCTCGACACTGACGCCGCCGGACGGAATCGCGCTGGAGCCGCCGGTACCGAGCCCCGTCGC
>DATMSE010000081.1:0-16920 GCA_035565575.1 Xanthobacteraceae bacterium | reverse complement strand
TGGCGGTGATCGAGTTCGTCGATCGCGACGTCGATGCCAAGGGCAAGGACTCCGGCCCGGTGCAGGGCGAGGAATCCGAAGCGGCGTAAGCCTGTGGACCATCGAATTTGAAAGGCGGCGCTGAGGCGCCGCTTTTTTGTTGTGATGACAGCGGAAATGAAGCGGCTGTTATCGCTATCCGCATCGCCGTCTCGATGCGTTTGTCGTCATGCCCGCGTGCATATCCCGGAATGACGACGTTGCCTGGGCCTCGTTCTGTACTGCAAGTCCTGCACAGCAAAGCCCGCGGGCCTGAACGGCACGCGGGCGTCATCCTGTCGATCGTTGCGCCGTGCCGTGGGCATCCGGCCACGGCGCGCGATGTGGAGGTTCACTGGAAGGTTGAGGACACCGCGTGGCGGTGTCCCTGGCCTTAGAAGGCGAACTGCGTGCGCATCGCGAAGGCGTCGTACTTCGCGCCACGATCGATGCCGGCCAGATTGGTCTTCTGCACCGTGCCGTGGATCCAGTTGAACATCATCCGCATGTTCTCGTTCAGGTACCAGTTGAGACCGACGGTGACGTTTTCCTGCTTGCCGCCGAAGACGATCTTGTCGTTGAGATCGACGTAGCTGTAACGCGCGGCGATTTCCCATGCGCCGGTGCCGCCGGTCATGTCCCAGAAGAAGGGGTTGGCCGGATTGACGCCGCCGAGCGAACCGGACGAGGCGTTATACTTGCGCTTTTCGCCGGTGAGGATGTAGCCGGCCTGCACATAGCCGCCCTTGAAGTGCAGGTCGGGCTGGGCAAAGCGCGAGATCGAATAATCGAAGTATTCGCCCTGGGCGTGGAAGCTGCCGACGGTGGCGGCGGCTTCGGCGCTCAGCACCAGCGCGTTGTTGACGTTGGCAAGGGCGCCGGTGTCGAGCACGCGGGTCGGATCGATACGCACTTCGATGCGCTCGCGCATGCGGAGTTCGTTGACGTTGGGCGCGCCGCCGGTGTCGGCGAGATAGAGCACGTCGCCGCCGAACAGGAAGGCGCCGGCATCGGTGTTGATCGGCGCGAACACGAGGCGGCCGGTCGCGGCATAGGGCACCCGCAGTGAATGATCGTAGCCGGTGGTCGGACCGGTGAGGTAGGCGCCGGCCCACCACCAGTTGTCGTTGGCGCGCACACCGAAGGCCGCGCGGTTGTCGCCGGCGCCGAGATCGGTCGCCAGCACCTGCGACGACGCACGTTCCATGAAGGTGATGTTGTTCGAGCTGGTGGCCTCGTCGAGGGTGTAGGGCACGTCCATGTAGCCGCCCTCGATCCGCACGCCCTTGAAGCCCTTGTACGACACGTAGGCATTGTTGAGCGTCACAGTGCCGTCCTGCGAGCCGCCGCCGTCGACGATCAGCGCGTATTCCCAGTCACGCGCGAACACACCGGTGAGACCGATGCGGGCGCGGCGGGCATTGACGCCGTTCTGCAGGTCTTGCGGCGTCGTCGCCGCGGTGTTGGGACGATAGGAATAGCCGCCGACATCGAGGTGCAGACGGCCGGTGATGCCGACGCAATTGAAGCCGTCCGCGGTGCAGATGGTCGGGCGATTCCCTTTCATCGTCACCAGCACATCCGGCGGTGCGAACTTCGCCTTGGTCGGCATATAGCCGGCGCTGGCGTTCAGAAACGTCTTCTGCTGAACGCTTTCCAGCTTCTTTTCCAGCGCGCGAATCTGTTTCTGCAGACTTTCAACCTGTTCTGCGGTCGCAGTCTGCGCGTGTGCCTGCGTCGCACCGAGCGCGCCGGCCAGACCGATCGCCCCCAAGATGAATTTCGTTTTTGCCGACATAAGTATCCCCTGTTGTCGAGACAAATTGCTCCAGCTCCCGCAAACATCGCTGTCGCAGGCTGGATCGGTTTTTGTTTTGGGTCGATGTTCGTTGCGTCTCTCGCCTTGCGGCGAAAATCAGATCGTCCCCAGCAAGCTCCGTTCGAAGCTCGGGCGCACGCTAGAAATGTTCGATTACAGTTATGCGACAGTCGCGCGCACGAGGTGCGGCGTCACGACGCATCTTGTGAGTTGCGAGAGCGAGTGTGGCCGCATTGCCGCGCGTCATGCAGACATCGGACGCAAATGACGCGAGCGCAGAGTCGCCGGTTTGCGGCCGACGATCCGCTCGTCCACCAGGTGATATTCGGCATTGGTGCCCTGGCGCAGGATCGAGCCGGCGTAAAACACCTCGTCGCCGGGCTTGAACAGCGTAGCGTCCTTGACGACCGCGTCGACCACGCCGGCGGCGTCGTAGCCGAGGATCTTGTGCGCGCCGGCCGGCGGCGCGGCGCGCTTGCGCACCTTGGTATCGACCGGATTCACTGAGACGGCCTTGACGGCGACGCGAAGGTCGCGCGGGCCCGGTTCCGGGATCGGGCGTCGAAATCGATCAGCGCGTCGGTGGCGTCGATCGGGCGCGATTCGGTATAGCCTATGGCCTTCATGGCAGGGTCCTCCAAGTGGCCTCGTTCCGTCCCTCGGGCCTTGATTGCAAGCGAGGACGCAACTGGTAGAAAGCGAGGCGGCGTATGGCAGCGGCGGCAATCGCTTAAATCCGCGCGCGCTCACCCGAAAACCGGCGGGACGGGCGCGAAAATGCCCCGTTCCGCTTCTCTTGAATGGCAGGGATGCCTATATCTCGGTCTCCACTTTGGGAATCGCTCAATGACGTTATTTCGCCTGTTCGCTCTGTCGCTTCTCGCCCTGACGATGCTGGCGCCGGCTCATGCCCAGGATCGCCGTGTGCCGGCCTCGCAGAACGAGTTGCGGCTGTCCTATGCACCGATCGTGCAGCGGGTGACGCCGGCGGTGGTCAATGTCTATGCCGCCAAGGTGATCCAGAACCACAATCCGCTGCTGGACGATCCGATCTTCCGCCGCTTCTTCGGTGTGCCGGGCCAGCAGCCGGAGCAGATGCAGCGCTCGCTCGGCTCGGGCGTCATGGTCGATCCGTCGGGCTTGGTGGTGACCAACAACCACGTCATCGAGGGCGCCGATCAGGTCAAGGTGTCGCTCGCCGACAAGCGCGAGTTCGAAGCGGAGATCGTGCTGAAGGATACCCGCACCGATCTCGCGGTGCTGCGCCTGAAGAACGTCAAGGAGAAATTCCCGACGCTCGATTTCGCCAATTCCGATGACCTTCAGGTCGGCGACGTGGTGCTGGCGGTGGGCAATCCGTTCGGCGTCGGCCAGACGGTGACGCACGGCATCGTCTCGGCGCTTGCGCGGACTCAGGTCGGCATCACCGATTATCAGTTTTTCATCCAGACCGACGCGGCGATCAATCCCGGCAATTCCGGCGGCGCGCTGGTCGATATGAGCGGCAAGCTGGTCGGCATCAACACCGCGATCTTCTCGCGCTCCGGCGGCTCGCAGGGCATCGGCTTCGCCATTCCCGCCAACATGGTGCGGGTGGTGGTGGCCTCCGCCGAGCGCGGCGGCAAGGCGGTGAAGCGGCCGTGGTTAGGGGCGCGGCTGCAAGCCGTGACGCCGGAGATCGCCGAGACGCTCGGCCTGAAGCGGCCGACCGGCGCGCTGGTGGTCAAGGTGGTGCCGGACAGTCCGGCGGCGCGCGGCGGCCTCAAGCTGTCCGATCTGATCGTCGCGGTGGATGGCCAGACCATCGACGATCCCAACGCTTTCGGCTATCGCTTCGCCACGCGGCCGCTGGGCGGCACGGCCCAGGTAGAGGTGCAGCGCGGCGGCAAGCTGGTGAAGCTCGCCATTCCGCTGGAGATGGCGCCCGATATAAACCGCAATGAAATCGTCATCACCAGCCGCTCGCCGTTCCAGGGCGCGAAGGTCGCCAATATCTCGCCCGCCGTGGCCGATGAACTGCGGCTCGACAATGACGAGGGCGTCGTGATCACCGAGCTCGCCGATGACGGAACGGCCGCCAATGTCGGCTTCCAGAAGGGCGACGTCATTGTCGCGGTCAACGGCGTGAAGATCGACGATACCGAGGTGCTGCGACGGGTGGCGCGCGAGCGCAGCCGCCTGTGGCGCATCACCGTGATCCGCGGCGGTCAGCAGATTCAGGTGACGCTCGGGGGATAGACATGTCGTCATGGCCGGGCTCGTCCCGGCCATCCACGTCTTGGATCGTTGGGTGAAGTGAAGACGTGGATGCCCGGCACAAGGTCGGGCATGACGAAAGTAAGTTCTGTGGCAGGCATGGCCGATCGGAAAAAGACAGCGACGCAATCCCTCTTCTCCGCCGCAGGGCTGGAGCAGGATGCGCCGCGTCCGTTGCCCGAGCGGCTGCGGCCGCGCAAGCTGGCCGACGTGGTGGGGCAGGATCACATCCTCGGCCCCGACGGCGCGCTGACGCGCATGCTGGAAACCCGCACGCTGGGCTCGCTGATCTTCTGGGGGCCGCCCGGCACCGGTAAGACCACGGTGGCGCGACTGCTGGCGGACGCCACAGAACTGCATTTCGAGCAGATCTCGGCGGTGTTTTCCGGCGTCGCCGATCTCAAGAAGGTGTTCGATGCGGCGCGGGCGCGCCGCGAGACCGGCATCGGCACGCTGCTGTTCGTCGACGAGGTGCACCGCTTCAATCGCGCGCAGCAGGATTCGTTTCTGCCGGTGATGGAAGACGGCACGGTGGTGTTGGTCGGCGCCACCACCGAGAATCCCTCGTTCGAACTCAACGCGGCGTTGCTCTCCCGCGCGCGCGTGCTGGTGTTTCATTCGCTCGATGCGAACGCGATCGAAAAGCTGTTCGCGCAGGCGGAGCGGCTCGAGGGCCGGCCGCTGCCGCTCGACACCGAGGCGCGCGCCGCGCTGGTGCGGATGGCGGACGGCGACGGCCGCGCCGCGCTGACGCTCGTTGAAGAGGTCTGGCGCTCGGCGCGCGCGGGCGAGACCTTTAACGCCGTGCAGTTGCAGGACGTCCTGCAGCGCCGCGCGCCGATCTACGACAAGTCGGCGGACGGTCACTACAACCTGATCTCGGCATTGCATAAATCGGTGCGCGGCTCCGATCCCGATGCCGCATTGTACTATCTCGCACGCATGTTCGACGCCGGCGAAGACCCGCTGTTCCTGGCGCGGCGGGTGGTGCGGATGGCGGTGGAGGATATCGGCCTCGCCGATCCGCAGGCGCTGGTGATCTGCAACGCGGCGAAGGATGCCTATGACTTTCTCGGCTCGCCGGAAGGCGAACTCGCGATCGCCCAGGCCGTGATCTATCTCGCCACCGCGCCGAAATCCAACGCCGCCTACAAGGCGTTCGGCGCGGCGATGCGCACCGCGAAGGACGCGGGCTCGCTGCTGCCGCCGAAACACATTCTCAATGCGCCGACCAAGCTGATGAAATCCGAAGGCTACGGCGGCGGCTATCAATACGATCACGATATGCCGGATGCATTTTCAGGGCAGGATTACTTCCCGGAGGCGCTCGGTCGCCAGACCTTTTACGATCCGCCGGATCGCGGCTTCGAGCGCGAAATTCGCAAGCGGCTCGATTACTGGGCGAAGCTGCGGCGGGAGCGCGCGTCGTGACCGATTTTCGCATCGATCTCGAGGGTTATCTCGCCCGCATCGGCTTCGATGGCGTGCGTGCGCCGACGCGTGACACGCTCTCGCGCATCATCCTGCAGCACCAGATGGCAATTGCCTTCGAGAACCTGAATTCATTCTCCGGTCTGCCGGTGGTGATCGATCCCGCGGTGATCGAGCGGAAGATCCTGCACGAGGGACGCGGCGGCTATTGCCACGAGCAGAACCAGTATCTGCGGCTTGCGCTGATGGCGCTCGGCTTCGAAGTGAAACTGCGGATGGCGCGGGTGCGCTGGATGCAGCCGCCCGAGGTGACGCCGCCGCGCGCGCATATGTCGATGATCGTCAAGGCGGAAGGTCAATGGTACCTGAGCGACGTCGCGTTCGGCGCCATGACGCCGACCGCGCCGCTGCGCCTCGATACGACCGAGCCGCAGGCGACGCCGCATCAGACCTATCGGATGAATCCGAAAGGGGATTCGCTTCACCTCGAGGTCAGATTGGGCGAGGAATGGCGGCCGGTCTACAGCATCGACGACGTCGACTGCTATCCGGTGGATTTCGAGGCGGCGAACTGGTTCGTTTCGACCAATCCGAAGTCGGATTTCGTCAAGAGCCTGATCCTGGCGCGGCCGACGCAGGACCGCCGGCAGATTCTCAACAATACCACGCTCTCGATCCGCGATCCCGATGGATCGGTGCGGCGGCGGACGCTTGCCGACATTGACGAACTGCGCACGACGCTGAGGCAGATGTTCGGCATCACCCTGCCGACGAATGTCGCGGTCGATCGTGCGCTCGAGCGAGTATTCCAGAACGAGGGCTCGTCATGAGGCTCGGCCATCCCGCGCGCCGCGCCAGACAGGAACACAGGAAGATGATGGGACGATGCATCGCACGACTGCTGATGACGCTGGTGCTGCTCGGCTTCGCCGCCGCCGCACAGGCCGAGACGGTGGAGGTCGCGCCCGGCGTGCAGGTGACCAGAACAACCTTCGACGCACCTGCCGACGAACAGCCGTTCTATGGCTTTGAGGCCAAGACGGCGGAGCAGCGCGCGGCGGATCAGAAACTCGTCAGCGATCTCATTGCCGCGGCGGGCTCGCGCGAACAAGCTTTCGACGCCGTCACCATTCGTGGCTGGAAGGCGATCACGACGGGGCGCGCGGCGGAAGCGGCGCGGCGGTTCAATCAGGCCTATCTGCTAATACCCGAGCGGAGCGCGGTCTATCATGGCTTGGCGATGGTGGCGCAGATGCGTTTCAACGACCTCGCTTTTGCCGATGAGTTGTTCAAGCACGCTTACAAGCAGCCGCATCCGCTCAAAATGCTCAACACCGACTACGGCCGGCTGCTGCTGATGCAGAAGCGCTATCGCGATGCGCAGCCGGTGCTTGAAAAGGCGGTGGTGGATACTGCCGACATCGGCGATGCCTGGGCGTATCTTGCCTTCGCGAAACTTCAGAACGGCGATAAGGCCGGTGCATGCGCGGATGCGGCCGAGGCGCGCAAACGCAATCCGTCGCGCACGACCGTGCGGGATTTGACGCATCTGGAGAAGGACGCCCAATGCAATTAGAGGCAGCAGCATGAGCCGTCGCGTCAAACGCCCGCTCGCCAAAAAATCCGATCGAGCGAAATCCGAACGCGCGAAGCCCGCGCGCGGCAGTAAGAAGGTCGGTGGCCGCAAGTCTGCTCCCCTCCCTCCGCGAAGCGAAGCGAAGCGGCGGGGAGGGGTCGGGGGTGGGGGACACCCAGTGCCGACGCGTATCCCTGCCTCAGCGTCCGCGACACAATCTCTCTCCACGGCAAGGCAGGAGGAGGGTGAGCGTGCGAATGCGCCGCTGCCTACAAGGGTTCAGACCGTCACCGTGACCGCCGACGAAGCCAACATGCGCGTCGATCGGTTTCTCGAGGCCCGCTTTCCGGGCCTGTCATTCTCGCACATCCAGCGCATCGTGCGAAAAGGCGAGTTGCGCGTCGACGGCAAGCGCGCCGACAGCAAGGACCGCCTCGAGGAAGGCCAGAGCGTTCGCATTCCACCGCTGAAACTCGACGCGCCGAAGGTGGCGCAGGTCTCCGAGGCGCAGCAGAAGACGCTCGATGCGCTGAAGGCGATGACGCTCTACGAAGACGCCGACGTGATGGTGCTGAACAAGCCCGCAGGCCTCGCGGTGCAGGGCGGCTCCGGCATGACGCGGCATGTCGACCAGATGCTGGAAGCGATGCGCGACGCCAAGGGGCAGAAGCCGCGCCTGGTGCATCGCCTCGATCGCGAGACGGCGGGATGCCTGTTGGTCGCCAAGACGCGCTTCGCGGCCTCGGCCTTGACCGGCGCGTTTCGTCATCGCTCGGCGCGCAAGATCTACTGGGCGCTGGTGGCCGGCGTGCCGAAGCCGAAGCAGGGCCGCATCTCGACCTATCTCGTCAAGGAAGAGAACGAGGAGGACTCCATCATGCGCATCGCCGCCCATGGCGACGAGGGCGCGAGTCACGCGGTGACCTATTACGCGGTGGTGGAAACCTCGGCGCAGAAGCTCGCCTGGGTGTCCCTGAAGCCGGTGACAGGCCGCACGCATCAGTTGCGCGCGCACATGGCGCATATCGACCACCCGATCATTGGCGATCCGAAATACTTCAACAAGGAGAACTGGCAGTTGCCGGGCGGCATCCAGAACCGGCTGCACCTGCTGGCGCGGCGGATCGTCATTCCGCACCCGCGCGGCGGCATGATCGATGCCACCGCGCCGCTGCCGCCGCATATGTTGCAATCGTGGAACCTGCTCGGGCTGGAGGCGGACCGTTTCGATCCGATCGAGCACGCACCCGAGGAGTAAGGGCTTGCGCTCCCATGTTCGCGGCACGACCTATTCGCGATGACACGTTTATCGCCAGCGCTGCTCGGCGCCATGATGTTGATGACCATGGGCATGGGCGGTATCGCATCTGCGCAGTTGATCGCGCCGGGCATGACGCCGCCTATCATACCGGCGCCGCCGCCGCCTCCGCCGCCGAAGATCGAGGTGCCGCCGGTGCCGAAGCTCGATGCGCCGCCCCAGCAGCCGAGCGTCCGGCGCTCGCATCGTCGCTCGTTCGGCGACCGTGTCATCGATTGCCTGCATGACGGTGCGGCGGCAGGCTTGAATTCCGGCGATCGTGCGGCGTATTCGCGCGCCTGTGCCAACCAGTGAGGATATGACGTCGTCATGCGCGACCAGTTCGAAGAGATTGCGGCCAATGCCTCGCTCGATCCGCAGGAGGCGGTTCGTCAGACCAGCCGTGCGCCGCAGCGCAAGCGCTTCTATTCGGCCGCCACGATCGAAGACGCCGAGGGCGGCTTCGCCATCAGACTCGACGGCAAGCCGGTGCGCACGCCGACAGGGCAGCCGCTGGTGATCCCGGATCGTGCCATCGCGCAGGCGGTCGCCGACGAATGGAACGTGCAAACCGACTTCATCGATCCGATGACGATGCCGATGACGCGTCTCGCCAACAGCGTCATTGCCGGCGTCGTCGATCGCGTCGATGTGGTGGCGGCCGATATCGCGCGGTATTTCGAATCCGATCTGCTGTTCTATCGTGCCGCCCATCCCGACGCGCTGGTGGCGCGCGAGGCGCAGCACTGGGATCCGGTGCTGTTCTGGGCCGCGGATACCCTCGGCGCGCGCTTCGTGCTCGCGCAAGGCGTCATGCATGTGCGTCAGCCGGACACCGCGATCGCTGCCGCGACGGCGGCGCTGCCCGATGACCCGTGGGCGATCGCCGCGCTGCATATCATCACCACCGTGACGGGCTCGGCGCTGCTGGCTCTGGCGCTGCTGCGCGGCCTGCGCAACCCCGACGAGGTGTGGGCCGCCGCGCATGTGGACGAGGACTGGAACATCGAGCAATGGGGCGCCGACGCGGAGGCGATGGCCCGGCGCGATGCCCGTTTGCAGGATTTCCGCGCGGCGGCCTCGATGCTGGCGGCGCGCGCGGCGGCCTGACGCGCGCGGCAAGTAACCAGTTCAAGCAACCAGTTAACGAGAGGTTTACGCGCCTGCGTTAGCGTCCTGCAGCAACAGGATGCCGCAGCATGGCGATCTCGCTCAACCCGATTTTTCCGGTCATTGCCGCGCAGGGCGTGCCGGCCGATGTCGTGCTGCAACCCGGCACCGTGATCGACGCGCAGGTGCTCAAGCTGCTCGCCAACAACGCGGTGCGCATCGCCATCGCCAATCTGTCCATCGAGGTGATGTCGGAAGTGCCGCTGCAGGTCGGCCAGAACGTGCGGCTGGCGGTCTCGCAGACGCCGGACGGCATCCGTCTCGCCATCGTCGGGCAGCAACCGTCATCTGCGAGCGCGCCGTCGCTGGCGCCGTCCGATACGGTAGCGATCGGCTCCGACATGCCAGTGAATGCGGCTGCAAAAGCTGCCGCAACGACACCGTTGCCGCAGCAGGGACTGACGGCACTGCAGGCGCTTGCGGTCTCGGCGGCGGCACAGTCGGCGGCGACCAGGCAGGCGGGCCTGTCGCAATTGTTCGCCGATGTGCAGGCGGCGGCGCTCTCGGGTAACCTTCCGGCGGACCTGCGGCAGGCGGCCGCGCAATTGCTGGTGGGGCGGCCGGTGCTGGACGCCTCGCTGTCGGCTAACGACATCAAGACGGCTCTGCAGAATTCCGGATTGTTTCTGGAGCAGAGGCTGGCGGCCGGCACGATGACGCCGGCAAGCAGCGGAATGATCCACGATCTGAAGGCGGCGTTGCTGGTGTTCCGGCAGATGCTGTCGCTGCGGCTCGATAGCAGCGGGACCGGGGGAAAGTCAGCGCCGGCGCCCGGCGCGGCGCCGCAATCCAGCGCCGGACCCGACGCTGCGGCCGCGTTTGCGCGTCTCGGCGCATCCGCCGCGCCGACTTTGGCGCCCGACCTGGACGTGCAGGAAATCCTGCTGCCGCAGGCGCGGGTGCCGGCGGCGGACGATGTCGCGCGGCTCGGCGGGGGACGGTTCACGTTCGCATCGGGCGCAGCACAGCCGCCGCTCGATGCGGTTGCCGCGCGCCTTGCGCTGAACCTGCTGCAGGAAACGCCGGCCGGCGGCGCCCTGCATGCCGCCGCCGCAACGGCGGAGGGGGACGATGTCAGCGTGCGCACCAATGTGCCGCCGCCGCCGGTCCGCGGCGCGTCGCCCACCGCGCAGCCCATCGCGGTGTCTTCGCTTGCAAGCGGCGCGTCGGCTTCGGAGGTGATGCATCGGCTTCACGACGACACCGACGCCGCGATCGCGCGCACCACCTTGCTGCAGATCGCCTCGCTGCCGGATCGCGCCGACGCGCTGGCCGCGCGCAATGATTCCACTGCACCGCGCTGGCATTTCGAGATTCCGTTCGCGACGCCGGCGGGCACCGCGGTGGCGCAGTTTGAGATCGCGCGCGACGGCGGAGGCGTTGAGGTGGAGGCAGCCAAGCGGGTCTGGCGCGCCCGGTTCTCGCTGGATGTCGAGCCGGCGGGCCCGGTTCATGCGCTGGTCTCGCTGAGCGGCGACACCACGTCGGTGCGGATGTGGGCGGAGCGGCCGGCCACCGCCGACCAATTGCGTGCCGGCGCTGCCCAATTGAACGAGGCGCTGAGCCGCGCCGATCTCAAGCCCGGCGACATCGTCATCCGCGACGGCGCCCCGCCGCAGACTGCCGCGGCTCCGGCCGGCCATTTTCTCGATCGGGCGTTGTGATGGCGGAAGCACCGATCATGAAGGATCAGCTCGCGGTCGCGCTGGAATATGATCACGCCGGCGCGCCGCGCGTGGTGGCGAAAGGCCGTGGCGCGCTCGGCGAAAAGATCATCGAACTGGCCAAGGCCCACGACGTTCCCATCGAGGAGAACGAGGTGCTGGCCGGCGCGCTCGCCAATGTCGAACTCGGCGACGAGATTCCCGCCGAACTCTACAAAGCGGTGGCCGAGGTGCTGGTGTTCGTGCTGCGGCTGTCGGGCCGCGTGCGCTGAACTCCGCGCGATTCTGGAGCAGTTTTCGTTGAGATGGAATCAACACTCGTCATGGCCGGGGCTCGTCCCGGCCATCCACGTCTTTCTTGCGGCGCCGCCTTTAAGACGGGGATGCCCGGCATAAAGCCGGGCATGACGGATAGTGTGGGCTACGTCATGTCTCCGTGCGTCAGGCGTCATCGTTTGACCACGATGCGGTTGAAAGTCGCGGTGGTCGCCTGAACCGGAATGATCTCATGCTCAATCGCCGTCACGCGCTCGCCTGTCTCGCTGCCGCGGTTGCCTTGCCGCGAGCCGCGGGGGCCGATGTCGCGCCGCAACGCAGTGAGATCCGCGACAGCCTCGCCAAGCGGTTCAGCGAGGCCGGAACGGTCGGCACTTTCGTCGGCTACAGGACCGAGGACTACCTGATCATCGCCAGCGATCCGACGCGCTCCGGCGAAGCGATCCTGCCGGCTTCGACTTACAAGATTCCGAACTCCGTGATTGCGCTGGACACCGGCGTCGTCGCCGATCCCGACAAGGACGTCTTCAAGTGGGACGGCGTGACGCGCGCGTTTCCCGACTGGAACAAGGATCACACCTTGCGTTCAGCGATCGCGGCTTCCGCGGTGCCGGTCTATCAGGAGATCGCGCGGCGTATCGGCGAAGAGCGGATGCAGAAATATGTCAGCCTGCTCGACTACGGCAACCGCAACATCGGCGGCGGCATCGACAAGTTCTGGCTCACCGGCGACATGCGGATCGATCCGATGCAGCAGATCGATTTTCTCGACCGGCTGCGGCGCGGCGCGCTGCCGGTCTCCAAGCGCAGCCAGCAATTGACGCGCGATATCCTGCCGGTGGAAAAGGCGGGCGAGGCGGTGATCCGCTACAAGACGGGTCTCATCGGCGTCGATGATCATTCCGAACCGGGCAAGGTGCGCCCGTCGGTGGGATGGCTGGTCGGCTGGGCCGAGAAGGCGGGCGAGCAGACCGTGTTCGCGCTCAATATCGACATCCGCGAGCCGCGCCACACCGCCGCGCGCATGACGCTGACCAAGCAATTGCTCGGCGACATCGGCGCGATTTGAGGCTGCAAGTATAAGACGTGTCCCGGACGCGGCGCAGCGTGTAACGCCGCGCCCTGCATTGCATGCGGGACGCCAGTCACGCCGTCTGATGCTCAGGAGCTCGCTCGCGCGGCCTTGCCGAAGCGGCCGAGATGGGTGAAGCCGAAGCCGGCATCGTATTTCAGGCCGAAGCCGAGCGCGCGATCGATTCCGATATGGGCCATCCAGATCATGGCGATGGACAGCGTCAGCGGCATCACCAGCGCGAAGCCGATCACCGATAGGATCAGCGACGGCATATAGGTGTGCATGGCGTTGTAGGTGATGGCGCCGACCCGCGGGCCGGCGAGATAGGCCAGAAAGCTGAGGTCCGGCACGAAGAACAGCGCCACATAGATCCACCATGAGCCGCCCCAGATGCCGTACAGCAGCGTCATGCCGGCAAACAGCGTCAGCCCCTCGATCCGCAGCAGGGTATTGACCCCGCCGGTGGCGGCTCCGGCGGCTGGTTCGGTCGGGGTGGCGGTCATGAGGGGTCTCCTCCGGGGCAGGTTATTGAGAGAATACGGATTTCCACCGCAAATTGCATCGTTTCTCCGGTTTCCATCCCGGAAAACCACATGATAGAAAGCTCCGATCACGCACAAGGGGGCGCGGCTGCCGCCCCGGATTTGATGGCTGGGACCCTATGAACGATATTCTGGAATCTCTCGAGGCGCGGCGCGCCGGTGCAAAACTTGGCGGCGGCGAAAAGCGCATCGAGGCGCAGCACAAGCGCGGCAAGCTGACGGCGCGCGAGCGCATCGAGGTGCTTCTCGACAAGGGCTCGTTCGAGGAGTTCGACATGTTCGTCGAGCACCGGTCGACCGAGTTCGGCATGGAGAAAACCAAGGTTCCGGGCGACGGCGTGGTCACCGGATGGGGCACCGTCAACGGCCGCAAGGTATTTGTGTTCGCCAAGGACTTCACGGTGTTCGGCGGCTCGCTGTCGGAGACCCACGCGCTCAAGATCACCAAGCTGCAGGATATGGCGATGAAGGCGCGGGCGCCGATCATCGGCCTTTACGACGCGGGCGGCGCGCGCATCCAGGAAGGCGTCGCGGCGCTGGCCGGCTATTCCTACGTCTTCCGCCGCAACGTGCAGGCCTCAGGCGTCATTCCGCAGATCAGCGTCATCATGGGGCCGTGCGCCGGCGGCGACGTCTATTCGCCGGCGATGACCGACTTCATCTTCATGGTGAAGGGCACGAGCTACATGTTCGTCACCGGTCCCGACGTGGTGAAGACGGTCACCAACGAGGTGGTGACGGCGGAAGAACTCGGCGGCGCCTCGGTGCACGCCACCAAGTCATCGATCGCCGACGGCGCGTTCGACAATGACATCGAGACGCTGCTGCAGATGCGCCGGCTGCTGGACTTCCTGCCGTCCAACAACAGTGATGGCGTGCCGGAATGGCCGAGCTTCGATGATATCGAGCGGGTGGACAACTCGCTCGACACGCTGATTCCCGACAATCCCAACGTGCCCTACGACATCAAGGAATTGATCCTGAAGGTGGTGGACGAGGGCGACTTCTTCGAACTGGCGCCGACCTTCGCCAAGAACATCGTCACCGGCTTCGGTCGCATCGCCGGCCGCACGGTGGGCTTCGTCGCCAACCAGCCGATGGTGCTCGCAGGCGTGCTCGATTCCGACGCCTCCCGCAAGGCCGCGCGCTTCGTGCGGTTCTGCGACGCCTTCAACATCCCGATCGTGACCTTCGTCGACGTGCCGGGGTTCCTGCCGGGCACCGCGCAGGAATACGGCGGGCTGATCAAGCATGGCGCGAAACTGCTGTTCGCCTACTCGCAATGCACGGTGCCGCTGGTCACGGTCATCACCCGCAAGGCCTATGGCGGCGCATTCGACGTGATGGCGTCGAAGGAGATCGGCGCCGATATGAATTACGCATGGCCGACGGCGCAGATCGCGGTGATGGGCGCCAAGGGCGCGGTGGAGATCATCTTCCGGCAGGACATGAATGATCCGGACAAGATCGCCGCGCGCACCAAGGAATACGAGGACCGTTTCCTGTCGCCGTTCGTCGCCGCCGAGCGCGGCTACATCGACGATGTCATCATGCCGCATTCGACCCGCAAACGCATCGCCCGCGCCCTCGCGATGCTGCGCGACAAGAAGGTGGAAATCCCGGCGAAGAAGCACGACAACCTGCCGCTGTAAGGAGAGGCGATGTCGCAACATCTCTTCATCGTCAGATCGGTGGTGCCGGACGAGAGCAAGCGCGCGGCGTTCGACGCCTGGTACAGCCGCGAGCATCTGCCGGACGCGGTGCGAACGTTCGGCGTTGCGAAGGCGTGGCGCTACTGGAGCAACACCGACCCTTCGGTTCATCTGGCGATGTATCAGTTTGCCGACCTGGGGTCGCTTGAAGCTGCGGTGGGTGGCGCCGAGATGAAGCGGCTGATCGCCGATTTCGACCGAGACTGGCCAGAGGTAAAACGCTCCCGCGAGATATTGCGGCTGGCGGAAGAACACGCAAAGCTGTCGCCTCGTTGAGGCGCATCCAAGCGGCCATCAGCTTTCAGAATGACAAAAGCCCCGCGATGCGGGGCTTTTGCTTATGTCGATGCGGATCGGCTTATCGCCAGCAGCGGCCGTGACGCCAGAACATGCCGGGCGGGCAGCGTCGGGCCGGGCGCACATAGCGCGGCGGCACAACGACAACGCGGCCGCGATTGACGCGGCAGCCGCCATAGGGGCCGCGATGGAAACCGGGACCGCAGCCGCCGGCGACCTGGATGACGTCGCCCTGGGTGGCGGGAGCGACCGGAGCCATCGGGGCGGCATTGGCGGCGCCGAAGCCCAGCACTGTGCCGGCCACGAGGGCGGCTGCGAAAATCGTTTTCATGGGTGTCTCCTCTGCTGGCTATCCAACGAATAACGGCGACTCTAGGCGTCGGTTCCTGACTACGGGATGAACGGAATGCGCAGAGCGGGGCGTGCTCCCCGCGCGCATGGCCTGGCGTCTGGCCGCGATAGCGGCTTGATCTTGCATGGCCGAAGCGCCGAGCTACGATCCTGATTCAACGGCGATCTGCCAACGGGCCGATGCGGGTTACGAGGGGGCATGCAGCATAGCGATACGGTTCTCCACGTGCTGTCGATCGTCGGATTCGTCGCCGAGGCGATGACCGCGGCGCTTGCCGCCGGCCGGCGCAAGATGGACTGGGTCGGCGTTGCGCTGCTTGGCTGCGTCACCGCGCTCGGCGGCGGCTCGGTGCGCGACGTGCTGCTTGGACATCATCCGCTGCTGTGGGTCGCGCATCCGTGGCTGCTCGGGCTTACCGCCGTCTCCGCTCTGCTGACCATCGCGGTGGCGCGCTTCATGCATCGGCTGCGCATGACGTTCCTGGTGCTGGACGCCATTGGGCTCGTGGTGTTCACCATCCTCGGCTGCGACGTCGCTCTGACCATGCAGGTGCCGCTGCCGATCGTCATCGTCTCGGGCATGATCACCGGCTGTGTCGGCGGCGTGCTGCGCGATGTGCTTTGCAACGATGTGCCGCTGTTGTTTCGCAGCGAACTTTACGCCAGCGTTTCGGTGGTGGTCGGCGTCATTTACGTCAGTGGCCTCTGGTTGCAGCTCAATCACGATCTCGTCGTGCTCACGACACTGGCGATCGGATTGACGTTCCGCCTGCTGGCGATTGCCTTCAAATGGGAGATGCCGAAATTCGTCTACGACGCGGACCTGCATTAGGGCTTGCACCGCGCCGCGCGCTCACATTTCGGCTGCCGCCGAAACATCTCGCGCGGGGTCCTTGCTCTATGATGTCATCCGAAGATCGATCATACTCCTGCCGGAGGCTGCGCGGCCAGAAGGGGCGCGATGTCCGGCTTTCATGGCTCTATAGGGGATCACGTGATGCCAGTATCGACGTCAGAGAAGCGCGCGACCTTCCGGCGAATGCATGAGAGCGGCTGCTTCGTCATCCCCAATCCCTGGGATGTCGGCACCGCCCGCGCCTTGCAGCATCTGGGTTACAAGGCGCTGGCATCGACCAGTGCCGGCTATGCCTGGTCCACGGGGCGGGCCGACAACAAGGTGACGTGCGACGATGTCATCGATCACCGGACGCAGCTGTGCGCGGCTGTCGATCTGCCGGTGAATGCGGATTTCGAGGGCGGATTCGCTGACGCGCCGGAAGGCGTTGCTGCAAATGTGACGCGGGCGCTTGCGACCGGTGTTGCCGGATTGTCCATCGAGGATTCCACCGGCGACAAGGCGAAGCCGCTCTACGATCGTTCGCTGGCGGTCGAGCGTGTCGCCGCGGCGCGTGGGGCGATCGATGCCAGCGGCGCGG
>DATMSE010000080.1:0-9814 GCA_035565575.1 Xanthobacteraceae bacterium | reverse complement strand
GCGATCCTTGCCGGCATTCTGCTGGCGCGGCGAATGCTGATCCCGATCAAGGCGCTTCGCGCCGGCGCGCGGCGACTCGGCGCAGGCGATTTCAGCCATCGCATTGAAGTCAGGACCGCCGACGAGCTGGAGGAGCTGGCGGACCAGTTCAACAGCATGGCCGGGCAATTGCAGGAAACCTATGCGGGCCTCGAATCCAAGGTGGCGGAGCGCACGCGCGATCTGGCCCGGTCGGTCAGCGAACTGGCGACGGCACGCGACACCGTGCAGCGGCAGGCGGACAAGCTGCAGGAACAGACCGATCAGTTGCTGCACTGGAATCGTTCGCTGGAGGACCGCGTTGCAAAACAGCTTGCCGAAATCGAGCGTATCCGGCGGCTGGAGCGTTTCCTTGCGCCGCAGGTGGCGCAGCTGATCGCCTCCTCCGATGGCCACGACTCGCTGCTCAATAGCCATCGCCGCGAAGTCACCGTGGTGTTCTGCGACCTGCGCGGCTTCACCGCCTTCACCGAGAGCTCGGAGCCGGAAGAAGCGATGAACGTGCTGCGCGAGTATCACGCGGCGCTAGGCGAACTGATCTTCCGCTATGAGGGCACGCTCGACCGCTATGCCGGCGATGGCGTGATGATCCTATTCAACGCACCGCTCCCGTTTGCCGATCACGCCGAGCGCGCGGTGCGAATGGCGATCGAGATGCGCGACAATATCGAAACCCTGACCCGCAAGTGGCGCAATCGCGGCCACGATCTCGGCTTCGGCGTCGGCATCGCCGTGGGCTATGCCACGCTGGGGCAGATCGGCTTCGAGCGACGCCTGGAATATGCGGCGATCGGCAGCGTCACCAACCTGGCGTCGCGGCTCTCCAGCGAGGCCAATGCCGGACAGATCATCGTCAGCCAGCGGACCTATGGCATGGTGGAATCCCTTGTCGAGGCGAAGCCTATCGCTCCCCTCAACCTGAAGGGCTTTCATCATCCGATCGCGGCCGTGGAGATTCTGCGCTGGCGCACTTCCCAGCCGGAGGCCGGCGCCGAGGTCCGCTCGTTCGGCCAGACCTCCTGAACTCGCCGGGCGTTGAGGCCGACCAGCGTGCCGCGACCACGGTGACCGGACCGAGCCTCTTGGCGCTGCTCCGTCGCTTCAATAGTCTATGGTCCGATCGTCTCTGCCAAACCGGAATCCTTGATGAATCGCATTGCCGCCCGCCCGCCGTTGCTGCACCGTCCCAGCCAAGCGGTTTGCGTTGCAGTCCTCGCCGCGGCGCTGATGGGCGCGGCGCCGCAATCCGGTTTTGCCGCCGCAGAAGCGCCGAACAACATCGCGGCGGTCACGGTGCTGACCACCGCGAAATCGTGCTTTGCCGATGTGGTCGAAGCCTTCGGCTTCCTGATCCCGCGCCAGGAAGTCGCGGTGCGGCCGGAGCGCCCCGGCCTCAAGGTGCTCGAGGTGCTGGTCGATGTCGGACAGACAGTGACGGCCGGTCAGGCCATGGCTAAGCTCGCTCAGCCCGAAGGCGGATCGACCACAGTGCAGGCGCCCGCCGCCGGCCTGGTCGGCGCGTCAACCGCGGTGGTCGGGGCCATGGCTTCCGGCAAGGGCGAAGCCCTGTTCAGTATCATCACCGGCAATGATTTCGACCTCGCGGTCCAGGTGCCGACCCGCGATCTCGCCAAGCTGAAAGTCGATCAGGCGGCCATCATCAGGATCAACGGCATTGAAGAACTGAAGGGACAGGTGCGGCAGATCGGCGCGACCGTGGACCCGAACAGCCAGCTTGGCCATGCATTTGTCGCCGTGACATCGAAGCGGCCATTGCTGGTCAACGCGTCCGGGCGCGCCTCGATCAAGACGGGCGAGAGCTGCGGCATTTCGGTGCCGCTGACCGCGATCCTCTATAGCAGCGCCGGCACGGTGGTGCAGGTGGTGCGGCGCGATCGCGTCGAGACCCGGCGCGTCGAAACCGGCCTGATGTCCGGAGGACAGGTTGAAATCCGCGAAGGCCTGACCGAAGGGGAAACCGTCGTCGTCCGCGCCGGCGCCCTTCTGCGGGAAGGCGATCCGGTTCGTCCGATCGTCGCCGAGACGACGAAGAAGTAGCACTCGCAGGAGATTAAAAGGAGCGGCGCCCGGCCGGGCAGCTCAGCTGCCGGCCTTGGCGAGATCCGCGCCTGCGGTATGGAAATGGACGTCGTCCAGGAGCGACGACGACACCGAGGGCACCTGCTTGCCGTTGGAGGCCTGCGCCACCGCCTGCCGGGTTTTATTGAACACCGCCGTCGCCGCCGCGGCCGGCGCGTTGAGATTGGTCAGCAGTTCCGACACCAGCAGGCTGTTTTGGCCGTCGCCGTCATCGACCACCTGTCCCGGTGCCGCCGAGGACAGGATCAGCGCATTGTCGGGCGAACTGATCGACGCAAGGCCGTGGGAATACGCACGGAACCGGCGCTCGTAGGGATTCCGCCGCGAGGCATCGACCACCACCAGCTTGGCGCGGGCGCCGCGCTGCTTCATCGCATCCAGGACGGCTTCGATGCTGATGCCGTCGCGCCGGACGTCGGCTTCCTTCCAGATCGCGGCGTCGACCGGGATCATGTAGCTTTCGCGGCCGACCTGCACGCCATAGCCGGCGAAGAACAACATCGCCACTGACTCCGGCCGGATCTTCGCCTTGAGCCGCTCGACGGCGCCGCGCATTTCATTCTTGTCGGCATTCTCCACCGTCTCGACGTCGAAACCGTCCCGCTGCAGAGCGGCGGTGAGGGCCCGGGCATCGTTGACCGGCTGGGCCAGCGGGGCGGTGGCGTCCGGATAACGGCCGTTGCCGATAATCAGCGCCACCTTGGAGGCACCATTGGCCGCCGGCGCGACGGTGGACGCCGCCTTGGCGGGCTCGCTGGCGCGCTTGTAGAGGGCGGCGTGGGCGCCGATCGCCAGCGAGAGCGTCCCGACCATCACTGCGAAAACGACAGCCGACCGGCGCGAAACGCGAAAACTTGGAATTTTCATAGACGTGCAGGTCCTCGTCATCCGTCGCAGCGTTGAACGCGCGCCGGTACTCGCATTCAGGTTGAGGGTTGCGCAGGTCTTGCAGACCAATTGTGCTCGATTTGCGGCACTGCGGTATAACAAAGAGTTACCGTCTTTCCGATCCGCGTGACAACTCCGACCATTATTTGTCGAAGACCGCCTTGCAGGCGGCGCTCAGGCTGGCCTTCTGCTTGCGCATGCAGGCGGTGATGCCCGCGATGTCCGGGATCTCGCTGCTGCAGAGGCGGAAGGCGTCCGGGGTGCAGGCGATGCGCTGCTCGCTGGTATAGGCACTTGCCGATGCAGCGAAAGCAGCCAGAGAACCGGTCACCGTGAGGCTGCAGAGGCCGGCGCGGAGACAGGACCGGGTGAAGATCGTCGACATGACACCCTCCCTTGGGCTGGGACCGTTCTGTTTCGGAGCGGCCCGTTTCATACCGTAACCATGACGCGGGCCTCACTTCTCCACAGTGACCCGCATCACATTTGTAATTTCGATTGATTCATGACAGTTTTCAAAGGCTTGCGGGTTGAGTGCGCGACGATTGAAGCTTCGGTGGACCACATCGGAGCGTTAGGCCGGGGCAGACAGGGGCGGAAAACCAATTGACGAATGTGCGGTATTTCGCCGGCGCCACGTGGCGCGCCCTCACCGCCGGCAAGGACGGGCCCTCGCTTTACGAGGTCTGCGATCCGGTGCTGCGCCCCTCCGGCCGCCGGTCCCTGCCGGGCGACGCTCATCTGGCTAAATTCTATCGGACGGCCTTGCGAAACCCGGCCCTTCAGCCGCTCCTGCGGCGGGCGGGTTTGCCCGAACTGCGCGATGACGGTCGGCTGCAGGCGCTGCGGGCGGCGCTGACCCGGGCCCGCGACGATCGCGAACCGGATTGGGCCGCGATCGGCCAGCCGGTGGCCGCGCTCGTCGATACGGTGCGGCTGCATCACCCACGCCCCAAGCCATGGACCGCGCCAAGCTCGCCGCCGCCAATGGCCGAGATCGAAGCCGCGATCCGCACCTGCGGCCAGCACCTGCTGCGCTCCTACGCCAGGAACGGCTTTCTGCCGACCTATGCGGCTTTCAACCTCATTGGCGATCCCGACCTGCGCGGCACCGACTTTCTTGCGGCGCTGACCGGCCTCGACGCCCGCGGCTACAAGAACTCCACGCTGCTGTTCAATCTGGCGCGCGTGTTCATCGCGCGCTCGCCGGCGGGGCAGTTGATCAATCCGCCATGGACCGGCATCGCCGAGCCGATGTGGGAGCCGGTGCAGATCCGCCATCGCTCGGCCTACTACGATGCCTTCTTCATCGAGGCGCTATTGAGCTATCTCGAAACCGGCCTCGCCGCGCCGGACGAACAGACGCACGCGCGTGTGGCCATCGACGCGATGGCCGAATTCTGCCTGGGGCCGAGCCGCGAAACCGTGTACGGACGCGACGGCAACACCTTCGACGTCATTACCGCGCTGGCGCCGGCGCCGCATCCGCGCTTCAGCCGCTTCTTCGCGCAGATCAAGCAGGACCTCGGCTTCGGCATCTACGTGCCGGATTGCGACACCACCGCGTGCTCGTTCTCCGCGGCGCTGCAGGCCGGCAGCAGCGATCCGCTGCTCGATCAGCCGCTGCTCGATTTCTACGCCGGTTATCAGGTGCAGGACGGTGGCAATGAACCGCTGGTCACCGTTCCGCTCAACGATCACGTCGATTATCGCGGCGGCATCGTCACCTGGATCGACAATCTTGCCGGCGAACGCCCCTACGGCAACGATCTCGATCCGACGCTCAATCTCGACGTGCTGGAAGTCTCGTTCCGTAACTGCGCGCGCTGGAAGATCGTCGAGACGCCGTCGCGGCTCGCGGTGATCCACGGCATTATCGCGTTCCAGCGGCGCTTGGCGGAAAGCGGCGCATTCGCCGATCCGCGCTCGCACATCTATTACCTGCCCGAACTTTACTCGGCCTATTTCGGCCGCTGCTACGCGGCCTTCATGACGCTGCCGGAAGCGGCGCGCCGCGCGCTCGATCCCGGCGATGCGTTCGCTGTCATTCGCGAGAAAGTGCTCGCTTATGTCCGTGACGAACTGATCACTCACGAGATGAATCCGTTCGACGCGGCGCTGGCGCTGATCGCGCTCGGTCATCTCGGCGCGGATCCGGAGAGCTTCATGGGGCCGCTCCATGTCATCCTTCGCCAGCTTGGCGAAGGCGGACGGCGCGGTCCGTTCAAGGCTTATGAATGGAACAAGATGAAGACGCCGACGCGCATCCTGGTCGGCGGCCCCGAGGTCACCTCAGCCTTCGTCCTGATGGGCCTCGCACTGGCGCGGCGCGCATTGGCGATCTCACGAACGTGACAGCGGCCACCGGCGCGCTCCGCGCGCGGCGTCTTGCGTGATGGTTTGATGACCGCCAGAATGGCGGGACATCCATCACCACCAAAGATCATCGTCCGATATCTCGCGACCGACCTTCAGTCAAAGACCACCCGACGATGCGATCGTTCGCAGATCGTCCTCCTCGTTGATGGCCCCGTTGATGTTCAAACATACGTTTTTCGTCACGATGATGCTGGCACTGGCGACCGCGGCGCACGCAGCCGATGTCACTGGCATTCCCAAGATTCAAAGCGCCGATCAGATCAGCATCAACAACATTCGCATCAAGCTCGCTGGCATCGATGCCCCCTCGCCGCAGCAACTGTGCCTCGATGCCAAGGGTGCGCCGTGGAAATGCGGTATCGCCGCGCACGACGCCTTGGCGAGCCAGGTTGGTAACAAGCCATGGACCTGCCATCTGATGCGTCTCGACCGCCGCGCGCGCACGCTGGCCAAGTGCACCGTCGACGGCGAGGACATTCACAAGTGGCTGGTGCAGAACGGCTGGGCGCTGGCGTTTCGCGGCGCGCATACCTACGAGGCCGAGCAGAAGCAGGCCCAGGCCGCCAATGCCGGTCTCTGGCAGGGCGCATTCTTCGCACCCGCCGACTGGCGGACGCGCAGAAAAAATGCGCCGATCCTCGGCGCGGCGAAACCGAAGGAGAACGTGCGGCGCCTGCTGCTGGCTTCGGCTTCGGGTCCGCTGCCGCCGTCGCCGGCCTGCCGCATCAAAGGCAACGTCAACACCTCGGGCCAGTGCATCTATCACCGTCCCACCAGCCGCTGGTATGCCCAGATCAAGATGAAGGTCAGCAAAGGCACGCGCTGGTTCTGCTCGGTGGAGGATGCGGAAGCCGCCGGCTGCCGCGAAACGCGACGGTGACAGCATCGCCGCCTCATGAGAGCATCGCGGCGCGCAACAACGGGCTGGCAAACTGATCGCCCCTGATGACAACGATGGTGTTTCGCAAACGCGACGCAAGCACCGCCGCGTGCGGCAGACCGTGCTGTTGGTGCTGATGCTGCTCAGCCTCTATGGGCTGATCGCCTATATGCTGCTGCCGATCCTGTGGACGCATTACGAACATCAGAAGGGTCTTGCCGGCCTGCCGATGGTGACCCGCACCGCGCAAGGCATTCCCGGCGATCCGATCAATGTCGGCCTGATCGGTTCGCGCGACGATATTGCCTGCGCGATGAAGCAAGCCGGCTGGTCGCCGGCCGTGCCGATCTCGATCCGCTCCAGCATCGGCATCGCCGGCAGCGTGATCTTCCGCCGGCCCTATCGCGAGGCGCCGGTGAGCAACCTCTATTACCTCGGCCGCCGCGAGGATCTGGCCTTCGAAAAACAGGTCGGCGGCAGCGCCGATCAGCGCCACCACGTCCGGTTCTGGCGCGTGCTGGAGCGCGGCGCGGAAAATCGCCCGGTTTGGCTCGGCGACGCCGCCTTCGATCGCGACGTCGGCATCAGTCATTACACCGGCGCCGTCACCCATCACATCGCGCCCGATATCGACGCCGAGCGCGCGACGCTTGCAACCGATCTTGAGGCCGCCGGCATGGTGATGGCGAAGTATCAGGTCACCGGCGTCGGTCCGACGTTGGCCGGCCGCAACGGCGGCGGCGATCCCTACTACACCGACGGCGAAGTCTGGGTGCTGCGGCTGGTCGAGAACTGCCGGAAAAACGCCACGCCGGTGATCGATATCGCCAGTCCGCTCGCTATCCAGCTCAAGGACCAGATCTGGCAGGCTATCGCAGGTGCGATCCGCAAATAATCGCCAACCCGCCGTGCTCATATTCCGTCCCGATATCGGGCATTCAGCGGAAAGACTTTAATTCGCGGCCTCGCCGTGCCAAGCAGGACGGACTGCAAGAACAACAAGGAAGTCCCACGATGGTCGTTCGCGCGGGGCGGGAATTTCTCGCCATCCCCGGCCCTACCACGATGCCCGACGAGGTGCTGCAGGCGATGCATCGCCCGGCGCTGGACATCTATTCCGACGAAATGGTGCAACTCACCGACGGCCTGCTCGGCGATCTCAAGCGGCTGTTCCGCACCGCCGGGCGCACTTACATCTACATCGCCAACGGCCATGGCGCGTGGGAAGCGACGCTGAGCAACACGCTGTCGCGCGGCGACAAGATTCTGGTGCTGGAAAGCGGCCGCTTCGCCATCGGCTGGGGCGACGCCGCCGCCGCAACCGGCGTCGAGGTCGAGGTGCTGAAGGGCGACCTGCGCCGCGCGGTGCGGCCCGCCGAGGTCGAGGCGCGGCTGCGGCAGGACACGCAACGCCGGATCAAGGCTGTGCTCGTGGTGCAGGTCGATACCGCGTCCGGCGTCGTCAACGACATCGCCGCGATTGGCCGCGCCATCAAGGCCGCCGGTCATGACGCGCTGTTCATGGTCGATACGGTCGCTTCGCTCGGCTGCCTGCCGTTCGAGATGGACGCATGGGGCGTCGACGTCGCGATGTCCGGCTCGCAGAAGGGCCTGATGACGCCGCCCGGCCTCGCTTTCGTCGCCGCCAACGATCGCGCGCGCGAGCGGCATCGCCATGCCGGCCTGCGCACGCCTTATTGGGACTGGACTGCGCGCGAGGGGCTCGAGCACTATCACAAATACGCCGGCACCGCGCCGGTGCATCTGCTGTTCGCGCTGCGCAAGGCGCTCGACATGCTGTTCGCGGAGGGACTCGATGCGTCGTTCGCGCGGCACCGCCTGTTGGCCCGCGCGGTGCGCAGCGCCATCGAGGTCTGGGCGCAGGGCGAGGTGCTGGAATTCAACATTCTCAATGCAACCGAGCGCTCCGACACCGTCAGTACCGTTCGCACCAACAGCGGCTGCGATCCGGCCGCATTGCAGGCTTATTGCAAGGGTAAGTGCGGCGTGGTGCTCGGCACCGGCATCGGCGATCTCTCCGGCAAGGCGTTCCGCATCGCGCATATGGGCCACGTCAACGCGCCGATGATTCTCGGCACGCTCGGCGTGGTGGAGATGGCTCTGCGCGCGCTGCGCATTCCGCACGGCGAAGGCGGCACCGCCGCCGCGATCCGCTCGCTGGCCTACAATGTCGGCGCATGAACAGGCAAATCATTCGATGAACGACACCACGACCAAAGCTCCGATCGCCGACAAGCGGCCGCAATCCTTCACCTTGCACGGCACGACACTGACCGATGACTACGCCTGGCTGAAGGCCGACAACTGGCAGGAGGTGCTGCACGATCCTACCGTGCTGCCCGCCGATATCCGCGCCTATCTCGACGCCGAGAATGCTTTTACCGAGAGCGTGCTCGGCGGCACGAGCGGCCTGCAACGCCGGCTCGTCAGCGAAATGCGCGGGCGCATCAAGGAAGACGATTCCAGCGTGCCGTCCAAGGACGGTCCGTTCGCCTATTTCCGCAAGTATCGCGAAGGCGGCCAGCACGCGATCTTCGTCCGCACCCCGCGCGACGGTGGCATCGAGGAAACCATCCTCGATGGCGACGCGCTGGCGAAGGACACCGATTACTTCAACTTCGGTGACGCCAGCCATTCCTGGGATCACAAACTCGAAGCCTGGAGCGCCGACACGCGCGGTTCGGAATATTTTACGATCCGCGTGCGCGACTGGGCGACGGGCGAAGACCTCCCCGACATCCTTGAACAGACCGATGGCGGTGTGGTGTGGTGCAAGGACTCGCGGTCCTTCTTCTACGTCAAGCTCGACGACAATCATCGGCCGATGCAGGTCTTCCTGCACCGGCTCGGCACCAGGCAGACGGACGACAAGCTGGTCTACGAGGAAAAGGACACCGGCTGGTTCACCCACATCCATGAAAGCGCCAGCGGCCGCTTCGGCGTGATCGCCGGCGGCGACCACGAAACCTCGGAGCAGTGGCTGCTCGATCTCGCCAATCCCGACGCGCCGCCCCGGCTGGTCGCGGCGCGCGAAGAGGGCGTGCAGTATTCCCTCGCCGATCGTGGCGACGAGTTGTTCATCCTCACCAATGCCGACGACGCCATCGACTTCAAGATCGTGACCGCGCCGCTGGCTTCGCCGTCGCGCGACAACTGGCGCGATCTCATCGCGTATCGTCCGGGCGTCTATCTGATCGACTTCGAGTTGTATTCGCGGCATCTGGTCCGGCTGGAACGCGCCAATGCATTGCCGAGCATCGTCATCCGCGATCTCACGGACGGCAGCGAGCACAGCATCGCTTTCGACGAGGCCGCCTATTCGCTCGATACCCATGGCGGCTACGAATTTGACACCACCAACCTGCGCTTTTCCTATTCGTCGATGACGACGCCGTCGGAAGTCTACGACTACGACATGGTCAGCCGCACCCGCGTGCTGCGCAAGCGGCAGGACGTTCCCTCGGGGCACAACCCGGCCGATTACGTCACCACGCGCATCATGGCGAC
>DATMSE010000079.1:0-7000 GCA_035565575.1 Xanthobacteraceae bacterium | reverse complement strand
ATGATCCCGAAAAGTGGGCACCGGTCTTCGGAAAAGATCATGCTCAAACAAAAAGATAAACAACGGGTCTGATTCAACGCAGTTGGATCAGACCCTGGTCATCCGCGCACCCACCCTCGCCGCAACCGGACGTCGACATGGCCCGCAGGTTCCGAGCCGCCTATCTCGCCGAGCCCTATTCATCGCTCGCCACCTGGGCGCGCCGGCTCGCGGTGTTCGCCGCCGTCGTTGCCGTGGTCTCGATCATCGTCGTGCGCTTCGGCTTTCTCGAAGTCCGCCCGGCGCTCGCGACCTTCGTCGGCGCGCTGTTCTGCGCGGGACTATCCATCGTGGTGTCGCTGGCGGCGTTCGCCGCGATCTGGCAGAGCGGCGCGCGCGGCCTTGGACGCGTCGCGGCCGCGCTGCTGCTGTCGCTGCTGGTACTGGCCTATCCGGCCTATCTCGCCTACCAGTATCATCAGGTGCCGGCGATCTACGACATCACCACTGATCCGATCGATCCGCCGCGCTTCGACGTGCTGGCGCGGCTGCGCACCGGCGACGGCACCAATCCCGCGGTCTATGCCGGCCTCTATGCCGCCGAGCAGCAGCGGCAGGCCTATCCCGATATCGAACCGGTGCAGCTCGACGTCTCGGTGCAGCGCGCCTACGACGCGACGCTGCATTTCGTGACGCGGCGCAAATGGCGCATCGTCGATGCACGGCCGCCGCAGCCGCCGCGCCGCGAGGGCCATATCGAGGCGGTGGCGCGCACGCCGCTGATGGGCCTGCGGGAGGATGTCGCGATCCGCATCCTGCCGTCCGGCGACGGCGCGCGGATCGATATCCGCTCGTCCTCGCGGCATTTCGAGAGCGATCTCGGCAGCAACGCGGCCCGCATCACCGCCCTGATTGCCGACCTTAACACGATCTCGGACGAGAACACCGCGCCGGTCAAGCCGCCGGCAGCCAAGGCCCAAGCGAAGGGCGCGAAGAAGTAGCGAATAGCGAATAGCGAATAGCGAATAGAAAGAAAGCACACGGTTCGCGCGGTCAACCCACTATTCGCTACTCACTACTTACCTTCGCTAATCTGTAACTGCCGCCGATGACCGGGTCGCCATCGGTTGCCACCACGCCGCGCGCGACGAGATCCTCGAGGTGCGCCAGCACCGAATAGCCGGCGGCATTCATCAACCGCGGATCGATGCCGATATAGCTCGCGCGCACGATGGTCGGGATATCCGCCTCGCCCTTGCCGAGCCGATGCAGGATCGACGCTTCGCGCGCCTTGCGGTGGCGGATCAGGAAGCGCACGAATTTTTGCGCGTTCGGAATCTCCGGGCCATGGCCCGAGAAATACAGATGCTCCTGGCGCTGCGTCAGGCGCTCCAGCGAGGCCATGTAATCGACCATCGAGCCGTCCGGCGGCGCGACGATCGACGTCGACCAGCCCATCACGTGATCACCGATGAAGGTCAGCTCGCGTTCCGGCCAGGCGAACGCCATGTGGTTGGCGGTATGGCCCGGCGTCGCCACCGCTTCGAGACGCCAGCCGTCGCCCTCGATCACGTCGCCGTCGCGCAGCGTGACGTCGGGCCTGAAATCGCGGTCGGCGCCGGATTCCGGATTGTGCTTCTCGCTCTCGTAGCGCGGCCGCGAGGCGCGATGCGCGCCCTCGGCATAGACCGGCGCGCCGGTCGCGGCCTTGATGCGCGGCGTGTTCGGCGAGTGATCATTGTGGGTGTGGGTGACGACGATATGCGTCACCGTCTCGCCCTTCACCGCGTCGAGCAGCGCCTGCGCGTGCGCGGCATTGTCGGGGCCGGGATCGATGATCGCCACCTTGCCGCGGCCGACGATGTAACTCACCGTGCCGGTGAAGGTGAACGGCGACGGGTTGCCGCACAACACGCGGCGCACGCCGGGAACGACTTCCTCGACGACGCCGGGCTTGAGCGGAAAATCGCGGTTGAACGGGACGTCGTCGTTGTCGTCGGACATGGTCGCTCGCTATCTCCGTGCCGTCATCCTCGGCGTCGTCCCTGCGAAGGCAGGGACCCATAACCCCTGGGCTTGGTTGTTACAAAAGAAACTCGCGTCGGGGATGGAGCCGAATCGCTGCGGCGTATGGGTCCCCGCCTTCGCGGGGACGACGATCTTCGGGTTGGAAATCCGCGTACCACGTGCACCAAACGGATTTCCGGTCGGGCCCTCTCGACGATCCCTTACGAAAACGCCTGAATGCCGGTGATGGCGCGGCCGAGGATCAGCGCGTGGACGTCGTGGGTGCCCTCATAGGTGTTCACCGTTTCGAGGTTATGGACGTGCCGCATGACGTGATACTCGGCCTGAATGCCGTTACCGCCGTGCATGTCGCGCGCCATGCGGGCGATGTCGAGCGCCTTGCCGCAATTATTGCGCTTCATGATCGAGATCATTTCCGGCGCCATCTTGCCTTCGTCCATCAGGCGACCGACACGCAACGAACCTTGCAGGCCGAGCGCGATTTCGGTCTCCATGTCTGCGAGCTTCTTCTGAATCAGCTGGTTCGCCGCGAGCGGCCGGTTGAACTGCTTGCGGTCGAGCGTGTATTGCCGCGCGCGGTGCATGCAGTCTTCCGCCGCGCCCATCGCGCCCCACGAGATGCCGTAGCGCGCGCGGTTGAGGCAGCCGAACGGCCCCTTCAATCCCGAGACGTTGGGCAACAGCGCGCTCTCCGGCACCACCACGCCGTCCATCACGATCTCGCCGGTGATCGAGGCGCGCAGGCTGAGCTTGCCGCCGATCTTCGGCGCGGAGAGGCCCTTCATGCCCTTCTCGAGGATGAAGCCGCGGATCTGGTTGTCATGCGCGGCGGACTTCGCCCACACCACGAACACGTCGGCGATCGGCGCGTTGGAGATCCACATCTTCGAGCCGGTCAGGCGATAGCCGTCCGACACCTTCTCGGCGCGGGTCTTCATGCCGCCGGGATCGGAACCGGCGTCCGGCTCGGTCAGGCCGAAGCAGCCGACCCACTCGCCGCTGGCGAGCTTCGGCAGATACTTCTTGCGCTGACTATCGTCGCCGTAAGCGTAGATCGGATGCATCACCAGCGAGGACTGCACCGAGTTCATCGAGCGATAGCCGGAATCCACGCGCTCGATCTCGCGCGCCACGAGGCCGTAAGCGACGTAGCTGGCATTGGCGCAGCCGTATTCCTCCGGCAGCGTGATGCCGATCAGGCCGAGTTCGCCCATCTCGTTGAAGATCTCGCGGTCGGTCTTCTCTTCCAGATAGGCCTGCGAAACGCGAGGCAGCAGCTTGTCCTGCGCATAAGCGCGCGCGGTGTCGCGGATCAGCCGCTCGTCCTCGGTGAGTTGGTCATCGAGCAGGAACGGATCGTCCCACTTGAAGCTCGCCAGACTCGGCTTGTCTTTGCTCTGCGGACGCACGCCCATGAGATTCCTTTCACATCACCGTCGCACTCTTCGCGACGGCGCAGAGTAATTCTTTGATTGTCAGCCTTCAAGGCGCTCGTTGGAGACGATCTCGATACCGAAACCGGACAGACCTTTGTAGTCATGCGCGGTCGATGTCAGGTGTCGGATCGAGGTGACGCCGAGATCGCGCAGGATCTGCGCGCCGACGCCGACTTCGCGCCACTGCCGGTTGCGATCGGCCTCGGCGGTCTTCGGCGCATCGATCGGCTCTACGGGAACTCCCGCGGCGCCGTCACGCAGGTAGACCAGCACGCCGCTGCCGGCCGCCTTGAACTTCTCCAGCACCTCGCGCATCCGCTCCGGGCCGGTGAAGATATCGCGCACGATGTTCGGCTTGTGAAACCGCGTCAGCACGTTCCGGCCGTCGCCGACGCCGTTATAGACGAACGCGGCATGCGCGATGCTGTCGAACGGTGAGCGATAGGCATAACCCTGCAGCGGGCCGATCGGGCTGTCGACGTGGAAGGTCGAGACACGTTCGATCAGCTTCTCGCGCGCCTGGCGATAGGCGATGATGTCGGCGATGGTGACATGCTTGAGGTTATGCGCGGCGGCGAACTTCGCCACCTGCTCGCCTTTGGTCACGGTGCCGTCGTCATTCATCAGTTCGCTGATGACGCCCACCGGCGGCAGTCCCGCCAGCCTGCACAGATCGACCGCCGCCTCGGTGTGCCCGGCGCGCAGCAGAACGCCGCCATCGCGCGCGATCAGCGGGAAGATGTGGCCGGGCCGCGCGAAATCGTTCGCGCCGGCGTTGGGATTGGCCAGCGCGCGACAGCACGAGGCGCGCTCGTCGGCGGAGATGCCGGTGCCGCCGTCCGGCTTATAGTCGATCGACACCGTGAAGGCTGTGGTGTGGTTGGAGTCGTTCTGCGCCACCATCGGATCGAGACGCAACCGCCGCGCATCGTCGACGGTCAGCGGCGCGCAGACGATACCGGAGGTGTGACGGATGATGAACGCCATCTTCTCGGCGGTGCAAAGCGAGGCGGCGACGATCAGGTCGCCCTCGCCCTCGCGATCGTCGTCGTCGGTCACGACGACGATCTCGCCGGCGGCGAACGCTTGCAGAACTTCGGTAATCGAATGGGTCATGCGCACTTACTCTGACAAAGACCCCGTTCATATGGCGCAGTGCGGGAAGCAACGCAACTCTTGCGCCGTCCTGACCCAGCCGTCATGCCACCCGGTCGTCATGCCCGGACTTCATCCGGGCATCCATCTTTCTCAAAAGGATGGATCGCCGGGTCAAGCCCGGCGATGACGCCACTATCTAATTGCGCGCGGTCCCGTCTTACGGCAGCACCTCGGCGCGGTCGGCCAGCCGGCCATCGGCCTCGGCGCGTTTGGCGTCCAGCAGCCCGTGATCGGCGGCCTCGATGGCGCGGTACAGCTCTTCCGCATCGGTGATGCGCGGCACGGTGACGTAGTCGGCGCCGGCCGCATACTGGTCGCTGACATCGGCGAGGACGTCCGCGGTGGAGATGATCTTGGCTTTCGGGTTCAGAGCCCGGACATGGCGCACCAGCTTCTCATTGTCGGCGCCCTTGAGCAGCGCGTCGGGCACGCTGAGGATGATGATCTCGGCGCCGCCGATTCCGGCATGCATCAGGGTCTCGACATTGCTGATGTCGCCATAGATGACGTGAATGCCGCGCACCGCGAGGTTGCGAAACACGTTGGGATTGAAATCCACCACGCTGATCTGGTCGAGCAGCGACTTGTCCCGCCGTTCGATTTCGGCCAGCAACGCGCTGGCGGCCCGGAAGAAGCCGAGGATGACGATGCGGCGCGCGGTGCCGTGTCCCTCGCCGCGCTCGGCCGCCGCCAGTTCCGCGGCGTCGAGGTCGCGCAGCCCGAGCCGTTTCATCGGGCCGATCAGGGCGCGGACGATCTGGTCGCTGCGGCCGATCATGAAGGTGGAAAGCACCGCCAGCAGCACGAAGGCGAAGGAGGCGGCGTTGGCGGTCTGCATCGAGATGTGCTTGGCCAGCACGCCGGTCTGGATCACCACCAGCGAGAACTCGCTGATCTGCGCCAGGTTGATCGCGGGCAGCAGACTGGCGCGCAGGCCCTGCTTCATCAGATAGAGCGGCACGAAGGTGGTGACGAGGCGGCTCGCCACCGTGAACACCGCGATGATCAGCGCCAGTCCGATCACCGAGCGGTCCGGGACCGGGATGGTCATGCCGAGCGCGACGAAGAACAGCGTGATGAAGAAATCGCGCAGCGTCGTCACCTTCGCGGTGACGTCCAGCGCGTAGGGAAACGTCGAGAGCGAGACGCCCGCCACCAGCGAGCCCATCTCGCGCGACAGATGCAGCCGCTCCGCGACCTCGCCGATCAGGAAGCACCACGCCAGCGCCCCGAGCATCACCAGTTCGGGCCGCCGCGCGATCTGGTGAAACAGCTTTGGCAGCACGTAGCGGCTCAGCACCCACGCCGTCGCCACCAGCACGCCGACGCGGGCCACCGACAGCAGGATGACGCCGGGCTGCAGATCGTCGAGGCTGGGCTGCACCGCCAGAAACAGAATCGCGAAGATGTCCTGCAGCACCAGCACGCCGAGGGTGATGCGGCCGGGCAGCGTATCCAGCTCGCGCTTCTCATAGAGCACCTTGACGATGATCACGGTGCTGGAGAGTGCAGAGGCGACGCTGAGATACAGCGCATCGAAACGGCCGGCGCCGAGGCTCAGCCCCATCGCCAGAAACAGCGCCACGCCGAGCAGGCAGCCGCCGAGCAGCTGGCCGCCGGCGGCGATCAGGATGACGCGACCGGCGCGGACGATCTTCTTGAGGTCGATCTCGAGTCCGATCATGAACAGCATGAAGATCAGGCCGAGTTCGGAGATGGTCGCGATCGACTGGTCCGACTTGATCAGGCCGATGCCGTGGGGCCCGACCAGGAAGCCGCCGACGAGGTAGGCCAGAATCAGCGGCTGGCGGGCGACATGCGCCAGCATCCCCAGCATCCAGGCGAACAGAATGCTGAGCGTGATGTCGCTGACGAGACCGTGCATGCCCCAACCTGCGGGTTGATGTGCCGAGTGTCCGAATCCGGCGATCGCCTCATCGCGCAGCGGGTTCAGGGCTCGGTTGAAGGATCGGCGATAACATGATGCGAACGTCCGAACCACCACCCTAATGGAGGGGGCGGCACATTCGCTACCCACATCACATCGCGCCGCTGCTGCAATGCCGATGCCGGCCCGGAAAACGCGAACCTTATGATGGCGGGGCGATCTTTCGGTACGGCATCGGGCAGGGCTCTATGCTGACGCGGGATGACATGCGGGAATCACCCCCTTTGGCCATCCGCCGAAAATCCATTCAGGCGACGGGATTTGACCGGAAGACAAAAAAGGGGTGTATCGGGGGCAACGTCACAGCTGGCCCGCAAGGGCGGGGCCAAAGGCCGGAAGTTCAAGGAAATCAATGGTCGGAGTGGCAGGATTTGAACCTGCGACCCCTGCGTCCCGAACGCAGTGCTCTACCGGGCTGCGCCACACTCCGACGATGGGGCGGCTTATAGCG
>DATMSE010000078.1:0-16228 GCA_035565575.1 Xanthobacteraceae bacterium | reverse complement strand
GGCGACGTCGTCGCCGTCGCCAAGCGCGACCTGAAGGCCGGCGAGATGCTGGATGGCGAAGGCGGCTATACGGTCTGGGGCAAATTGATGCCGGCGCGCGACAGCCTGAAGGTCGGCGCGCTGCCGATCGGCCTCGCCCATCGCGTCAAGCTGAAAAGCAATATCCAGCATGGCGGCGTCATCGGCTGGAACGATGTCGAGATCGATGAAAACGACGAAACGGTCCGCATCCGCCGCACCATGGAGGCCAAGTTCGCGAACGGCCGCTAGAGCCGCGCGGCATGGAAGAACCCTCTTCCTTACAGATCCTTCTTGAACGGCGGATTCTACGCGCGCGACGAGCGGAGTCATTCTTCTGTCCAACTCGTGTCTTAGCGGCAGATGCGGACGATGCTGTTTGCTAGCTGCCTTCCAAGCGCAGGCTTGACGATCGCGCCACGACGCCGTCCTCGACGCGAGGTTATCGCACCCCTTCGGCGGGCCGCTTCCGCATGAAGGCGACACGCGTGCAGTTAGCCACTTCCTGATCGTTCTGATTGAAAGCGCGGTGACGGAAGGTCACAAGTCCCGCGTCCGGCCGCGATCCGCTGGGCCGAACCGCTTCCACCGTGGTCACCACACGAATTGAATCGCCGTGAAAGACCGGCGCTGGAAAGTTCACATCGGTCATGCCGAGATTTGCGATAGTGGTGCGCAACGTGGTGTCATGCACCGAAATTCCGATCATCAGGCCGAGCGTGAACAGAGAGTTCACCAGCGGCTTGCCGAACTCGGTCTGCTCGGCGAAATGAAAATCGATATGCAATGGCTGCGGATTGAGCGTCATGTTGGAGAACAACATATTGTCCATCTCCGTCACCGTGCGCGTAATCGGATGATCGAACCTCTGTCCAACCGAAAACTCCTCGAACCATAGACCCGGCAATTCGACCTCCCGTCGCAAGTTTCTGCCGGCTTAATACGATCAACTGACCCACCCGAACAGCCCTTCCCTTCTTGGCGGCGTCCTCGCGGATGGAAGCGGCTGGCCCGCTCAAGGAGCGAACTGCTCTCGCGTCAAATCAGCTGTCGACACCTGGGTGACGGCGAGCTTAGGCACCGCACATGGGAAGGCGACGAGAGCGATTTGCGGCGAATCGATCCCGAAACCGGCGAGGTCATCACCAAGCTGGAGATGCCTGCCGGCACGGGTGTCTCGGGCTAGAAGCCGCCAGCGCCGACCGCTTCTATTGTAGCGGCGGAGACAGCGGCAAGTTGCGCGCGATCCGGCGGCGAAATGAGCCTCACCAGCGGCCCACTCCGTGGCGGCTGCGTTTCGGAATGCTTGCATCGGCCGGTGCAGCCATCAGCGTCTATCCTGCCGAGACCATGTCAGCGATTGCAGGGTCGATGCGCCAGCTATGGCGTGAGGGAGCAAACACGCGCCTGCTCGCCAGCCGTCACGGCGTCTCGAGCAGACACCAGCCTCACTTGACCTCGCCAAGCTCCTTGAGCACCGCGTTCGCCGTCTTGAACGCCTCCAGACCGGAGGGAATGCCGCAATAGACCGTGGCGTGAAGCAGGATTTCCTTGATCTCGTCCACGGTGACGCCATTGGTGATCGCGCCCTTGACGTGCAGCTTGAGTTCCGCCGGCTTGCTCAGCGCCGTCAGTATCGCGAGATTGAGCATGCTGCGCGTCTTGCGGTCGAGGCCCGGCCGATTCCAGGCATACCCCCAGCACCACTCGGTGGTGATGTGCTGAAACGTCATCATGAAGTCGTTGGCGGAATTGATCGAGTTGTCGACATACTCGGCGCCGAGAACCTCGCGGCGCGCGGACAGCCCGATATCGTAAAGTCCGCCGAGGGTGATCGTCTGATTGTAGCTCATGTCAATGCCATTGCTGTTGGTGGGAGAGAGGGTGTGCTCCAAGGACCACGAACGTTCTCATATGCCGAGATACGCTGCCCTTACAGCAGGATTTTGATTGAGTTCAGCGGAAGCTCCTTCAAGCGTGATACGCCCGCTTTCGAGCACATAGCCGCGCGTCGCAACATCGAGCGCGAGACTGACATTCTGCTCGACCAGAAGGATGGAGGTTCCGCGGCGATGAATTTCCACGAACGCGTCGTGCATCTCCTCGACCACCTTCGGTGCAAGGCCGTGGCTCGGTTCATCCAGCAGCAGCAGCTTCGGCCTGAGCATCAGCGCCCGACCGACGGCAACCATCTGCTGTTCGCCGCCGGACAAGGTGCCGGCCAACTGCTCGCGCCGCTCCAACAGGCGCGGGAACAACGTGAAGACGTCCTGCATTCGCGCCGGAAGATCGGACGCGGCTCGCGCGGTGAACGCGCCGAGCAGCAGATTTTCCTCCACCGTCATGTCGGGGAAGATCTGGCGCCCTTCCGGCACATGCGCGATGCCGAGCGCTGGCACCTGATGCGCCGCTCGGCTCGAAAGATCGACGCCCGAGAACTGAACGCGGCCGGTCACGCGCGGCACCTGACGCGAGATGGCGCGCAGGATCGTGCTCTTGCCGGCGGTATTCGCACCGATGATGCAGACGAATTCGCCTTCGACCACCTCGAGGTTGATGCCGTGCAGCACCTCGACCTCGTTATAACCGGCGCTGAGATTCTCGATACTGAGCAATGGAGCGGCGCTCATGCGCGTTTCTCCATCGATTTGCCGAGATATGCCTCGACCACCTGGGGATCGTTGGCAATCTGCTCCGGCGTGCCGTCGGCGAGCAGCTTACCGAAATTCAGAACGAGAATGCGGTCGCAGATCGCCATGATGGCGCGCATGTGATGCTCGACAACCAGCAGCGTGATGCCGTCGTCTCGCAACGAGCGGATCAGGTCCATAACCTCCTGCATCTCGACCGGGTTGAGCGCCGCCATCACCTCGTCGAGCAGCAGCACCTTGGGACCGGTGCACAGCGCACGCGCGAGCTCGACACGGGCCCGCTCCGGGAACGACAGAATGCCCGCCTGCTGATGCGCGATGGACCGCAGCCCGACACGGTCCAGGCATTTGAGGGCTTCCTCGCGGGCGGCATCGACGTCATGACGGAGCAGCCCCGCCGTCAGCACATTGTCCAGCACCGAGCTCTCGCCGAACAGCGCGACGTTCTGGAACGTCTTGGTCATGCCGAGCCGGGCAATCTTGTGCGGCTTCAGCCCGACGACCGGTTCGCCATCGAGCAGGATCGATCCTTTGTCGGGCTTGATCAGGCCGACCAGCGTGCTGAAGAAGGTGGTCTTGCCGGCGCCGTTCGGACCGATCAGCCCGATGATCTGGCCCTTCGGCACCGAAAAGGTCACATCGGAGAGCGCTTGCAGGCCGCCGAAACGGCGCGAAACGCCGTGCACGTCAAGGATGGTCATCGCGCCGCTCCCTTGGTGAACTTCGCACGCAGGGACCGCAAGACGGTGATGAATCCGTGCGGACGCCAGAGGATCACCGCGATCAGGATCAGCCCGAACACGAGCTGCGACAAGCCGGCCGCGCTGGACGACAGCCATTCGTTCATCAGTTCCTCGAGCGGAATAATGAAGAATGCGCCGAGGATCGGCCCGATCGCGGTGCCGATGCCGCCGAGAATTGCGATCAGCGCGACGCGGATCGAGATGCCGGCCGCGCTGAAGACCGTATCCGGATCGAAGAACACCGCGACCTGCGCATAGAGCGTGCCCAGCATCGCCATCAGCGCGCCGGAAATCACCGCGGCCTGCAGCTTGACGCGCGTGGTATCGATGCCGATCACTTCCGCAGCCGACGGATTTTCCTTGATGGCGCGCAGGCGATAGCCCATCGCGCCGCGCTGGATCCATTCGAAGATCACGGTGGTGATCACGAGTGCCGCGATCGCGATATAGGTGTGGGGCAGCAGCAGCTTGAACGAATAGCCGGCGATGCTTGGCGGCGAAAACGGCACCGAGATGCCGGCCGGCCCGCCGGTGAGCGATGCCCAGACGTTGGCGATGACGCGCATGACTTCGCCGAAAGCGAGCGTCGCCAGGGCGAAATAATGGCCCTGCAGCCGCATGGTCGGAATCGCGATCACCAGGGCGGCAAGACCGCCGAACACGCCGCCCGCCAGCATGCCGAGCCATGGACTGATGCTGAACTTCAACAGCAGGATCGTCGAGGTATAGGCGCCGATGCCGAAGAACGCGGCATGGCCGAGCGAGGTCTGGTTGGCGAGCCCGCCGATGATATTCCACGCCTGCGCCATCGCCGCAAACAGCAGCGTGAAGGTCAGGACGCGAATCCAGTAGCCACGCGGATCGAGCGCCAGCGGCAGCAGGCCGGCGACGGCGAGAACGATGGCGAGGAGTAACCAGCGCTTCATCGGCTGGCTCCCACGAGACCTTGCGGCTTCACCGCGAGCACCATGATGAACACGAGAAACAACACGAGGTTCTGCAACTGAATGGGAAAGACCAGTGCCGACAGCGCCTGGATCACGCCGACGGCAAGGCCGCCGACCACCGCGCCAGCGACGCTGCCGAGGCCGCCCAGCACGACGACGGTGAACATCAGCACCACATACTGTCCGCCGACGCCCGGATAGACCGTCACATAAGGAAGGATCACCGCGCCGCCGAACGCCGTCAGTCCGACGCCGAGCGCGAACGCGATGCGATACATCAGCGCCGAATCGATGCCCATCAGTTGGGCTGCCGCCGGATTTTGCGCGGTCGCGCGCATGGCGCGGCCGAACCAGCTCGCGCGCATGAACCACCACAACAGCACGCCGCAGGCGAGCGACATCGCGAACGCGATCAGGTACGGCACGCTGACGAAGAGCGGCCCCAGCGACAGCGACATGGTCTGATACCACGTCGTGACCGAGCGAAACTGCGAGCCGAAGGCAAGCAGTGCACTGTTTTCGATCACGATCAGCAGACCCACGGTGAGGAAGATCTGCGCCACCGAGGGCGCTTTCAGCACGCGCGAGATGAGCTGGCCCTGCACGAACCAGCCGATAACGAACGCCACCGCGAAGGACAGCGGCGCCGCCAGCACCGGATCGAGCCCGAGGAAGGCCCATGCGAACCATGCGACGAGCATGCCGACCATCAGGAATTCCGCCTGCGCGAAATTGATGATGCCCATCACGCCATAAACCAGCGTGAGGCCGATGGAGATCACGGCGTAAACGCCGCCGATCAGCAGCCCGTCGATAACTGCCTGAATGAATGCCACTGCGGTGTTTCGCTCAGCGGATTACGATTTCCAGACCGCCTTGGCCTTGGCATATTCCTTCGGCCACACGGTCACCAGTTCCTTGTTGCGCCACTGCACCATGACAGGCACTGACAACACGTTGAGGCCGGTGTCGTCGAACTCGACCGCGCCGCCGGTCATCGCCTTGGCCCAGCCGCCGGTGAACTTGGCGCCGCGCAGGGCTGCGCTGACGTCCTCCGCCTTCGCGGACTTCGCCTTCTCGATGGCCTGCACCAGCACGTCCAACGCCACCGCATGCTCCAGCGCCTCGTGCACCATGAAGTAGCCGAAGCGCTTCTGGAAACGCGCGGTCAGGTCCGGGGCGAGGTCGTAATTCGACAGATTGATCGAGAGCACGTTCTCGGCGAACTCGCCGAGCCCCTTCTCGAAATCGGGAATGACGTATCCGGCTGCGCCGCCGATCGCCGGGATGTCGATCTTCTGCTGGCGCATGGTGCGGATGATGAGCAGGCTGTCGTTCAGGTAGGACACCGGGAACACCGCCTGCGCCCCCGAGGCCCGCAGCTTGTTGATCAGCGGCGTCGTATCGGTGATGCCAAGCGGATAGGCGTCGTCCATCACGACCTCGACATTGGCTGCCTTGGCGCCCGCGCGCAGGCCGTTGGCCTGGGCCGATCCGTACGCAGTGTCCTCGTACATGATCGCGATCTTGCTGATCTTGGAGCCCGCCGCCTCGGCGATGGCCATGGTGTAGTCGAACTGCGCCTTGCCGATCACCGATGCCTTGGCGACGACCTGGAAGATGTTCTTGTAACCGCGGCCGGTGATCTGATCGGCGAACGACATCGTCAGCAGCGGAATGTCGCGTCGCTCGGTGACTTCGGAGATCGCCAGGGTCAGGGAGGAGGCGAACGCGCCGAGAATGGCGGTAACGTCGTTCTGCGTGATGAGCCGCTGGGCCACGGTGCCCGCCGTGGTCGGCGTCGAGGTGGAGTCCGCGACGATCAGATTGATCTTTGCTCCGCCCAGCGCCTTGATGCCGCCGGCCGCGTTGATTTCGTCGGCGACCAGTTCGATGCCGTTGCGCGAATTGATGCCGAACTGCGCGTTGGCGCCGGACAGCGGCATGATCACGCCGACATTCACCGTCTTCCCTTGCGCGAAACCGGGACGCGCCACTATCGGCGCCGCCAGCAGTGAAGCCGTGCCGGCAAGCAGCGTGCGGCGATTGAGTTCGGCGGACGGTGTCGAGGATTTTTTCGGCATGGACGCTCACTCCCTGATGTTGCCGTCTGGCTTGCGCCGAACTCCGTCATAAAACGGCGAAGCAGTCAAGCTGATTGACAGATTGTCTGATAGTCTGATGATATCCTCGCATGAGCAAAACCGATTCCGATCTGAACGTGGCGCGGGAGGCGACCAGTCTGCGTCTCCTCGTCGAAAACCGGCTGAGAACCGCAATCGGCAACGGGACTTTCAAGCCGGGGCAGCGACTGATCGAACGCGAATTGTGCGAACAGACCGGCGTCGGCCGCACCTCGATCCGCGAGGCCCTGCGTCAACTTGAAGCGGAGGGGCTGGTGGCGACGGTCCCCCACCGCGGACCGGTGGTCAGCACCATCACGGCGGATGAGGCCGAGCAGCTCTATGAGCTGCGCGCGATGCTGGAAGGCTTCGCCGGCCGCGAATGCGCGCGCAAGCGCGATCCGCAGATTCTGGCGCGGCTGCGCGCGCAGTTCGAGATCATGGGACGGGTGGCGCGGCAGGAGGACCGCAGTGATCTCCTCGCCGCCAAGACCGAATTCTACGCCGCCATGCTCGAGGGCTGCGGCAACATCTTCGTCCAGCGCTTCCTGAACATGCTGCTCAACCGTGTCACGCTGCTGCGCATGACCTCGATGACCCAGGCCAACCGCATCGATCACAGCCTGAAGGAAATCGAGACCATTCTCGTCGCGATCGAAAGCGGTGACGTGGACGGAGCCGAGCGGGCCTGCGTGCAGCACATCCACAACGCCGCCGCGATTGCGGTCGCGGCACTTCGCAAAAATGAACCGCCGTCCGCCGCCACGCCGGCCGCGAACGAGCCGAAGGCCAGGTAAGGAGTCAATCGTGTCGCAATCGAATCCCATTCTCCCGCCGGCGAAGATCGCCGTGATCGGCATCGGCAACATGGGCCAGCCGATGGCTGCGTGCGTAACCCGCGCCGGCTATCAGGTCGTCGGTTTCGACACCTCGAGCGAGGCACGCGCGAGGTTCAGCGCCGCCGGCGGTACGGCGGCGGCAACCGCCGCCGAGGCGGTGGCGGGCGCGGCCGTGGTGATCACCTTGCTGCCCGACGGCAAGATCGTCCGCGCGGCGGTCGAGGGCTTCAAGCCGCATCTCGCGCCGGGCACGGTGCTGATCGACATGAGCTCGTCAGCCCCGGTCGGCACCAAGGCACTCGGCGAAGAGCTCATCGCGGCGGGATTCGCATTCATCGATGCGCCGGTTTCGGGCGGCGTCAAGCGTGCGATCGACGGTACGCTCGCGATCATGGTCGGCGGCGACGCGGCCACCATCGACCGGGCCGAGCCGGTATTGAAAGCGATGGGCAAGTCGATCTTCCGCACCGGCCCGCTCGGCTCCGGCCATGCTGCGAAAGCGCTCAACAACTATGTTTCCGCCGCGGGCCTTGCCGCCGCCGTCGAGGCGGTGGCGATCGGCGGCCGCTTCGGCATCGATCCGAACACGCTGGTCGATGTCTTCAATGCCTCTACCGGCCGTAACAACTCAACTGAAAACAAGATCAAGCAGTTCGTGATTCCGGAATCTTTCACCTCGGGCTTCTCGCTGGCACTGATGGCGAAGGACATTCGCACCGCCGACGAACTCGCCCACCAGATCGGCGTCACCGCGCCCCTGGCGGATGAAGTCGCGTCCTTGTGGGACGGCGCGCTCAAAGCGCTCGGCAATACCGCCGACCACACCGAGATCGGCCGCTATCTCACCGCCAAGCGTTGATCGGCCGCCATGGGCGCGATCATCGAAACGCTGCACCAGCGGCTGACGGCCGCGATCGCCGCGCCGGAGGTGATGTCCCTCGGGCGGGGACTCGAGCTGACGATCCGCTTTGGCACCGAGGCGCAGGCCGTCGACATCGCGTTCACGCCGGACAGCATCACGACGCGAATATCTTCCGGCGCGGCCGATATTTCGCTGATCGCGGCCGAAACCGATTGGCGGACCGCGCTGGAAGCCATGCCGCCGCCGACCTATCATTCGTTCTCGTCGATCCAGCTGCGCAATCCGCGCTTCACGGTCTCCGGCGAGCCGCTCACCATCGCGCAAGCCCGCGCCTGCCTGGAAGCGATCTTCGCACATCTCAACGGCAAGAACGGCAACGCGTCGGACATCGACCTGCAACGACTACATGGCCGCTATCATCGCGTGCGCGCCGCTCACGGCCAGGTTTGCGATCTTTTCAGCGAAAGCGCCGGCGACGGCATTCCGGTGCTCTGCCTGCATACCGCGGGCGCCGACACCCGCCAGTTTCACGGCGTGATGTCCGACCGCACGCTATGCCGCGACTGGCGCATGATCGGCTTCGACATGCCGGCGCACGGCCGCTCGATGCCGCCGTTCGGCTGGGACGGCGGCATCTACCAACTCGACCAGGCATCCTATCTCAACTGGTGCGCGGGTTTCATCGAACAGGTGATCGGCGAACCCGCCGTCGTCATGGGTTGTTCGATGGGAGCCGGCATCGCGCTGGCGCTCGCGGCGGAGCGCCCGGATCTTGTGCGCGGCGTTGTCGCACTGGAGGCGCCGCTGCGGCCGCGCGGGCGGCGCAATCCGTTTCTCACCCACGCCAAGGTCAACGGCGGATGGCACTCAGCGGCCTATGTGCGCGGCCTGATGAGCCCGAGCAGCCCCGCGGAGGATCGTCGGCGGGCGGCACACATCTATGCGCAGGGCGCGCCCGGAATCTATGATGGCGATCTCGCTTTCTATTCGGATGAGTTCGACGGCGAAGTCATCGCCAAACGCATCGATGGCGACGCAATTCCGGTCACCCTGCTGATCGGGCACTACGACTTCTCCGCCACCGTCGCCGATGCTCATGCGCTCGGCGGCTGGATCAAGAATGCAACGGTGGTGGAAATGCCGGAGCTCGGCCATTTTCCGATGACCGAAAATCCGCCGCTGTTCCTCGACTATCTTCGCCCGGTGATGGCGGCACTGTCGGCGCGCTTGCGGTGATCGCGGAAGTGCGCGACAGGTCCGGGGGTCATGGCTGGGCTGACGCCCCCAACCGGTCAGCGTTGACCTCTCGATCGGCGGGAGGTTTTCGGCCCGGTGTGTCTTGCGGCGAGGACAGCGCGCATCCGCTGGACCAATTCGGCGATTGGCCCGCTAATCTCCCATGCGTAGAGCGATATCGCCATCGCCGGCTCGCTGCCGAAGGCCGCATAGGGCCGGACGTGATATCCGGCTGCCACGCTCCTGGGCAGGAGCGACAGGCCGAGCCCGGCCTCTACTGCGACAAGGACATTGTGAAGGCTGCTGCCTGAAACGGCGATGTACCAGCGCCGCTGCGCTCGCTCGATGCGTTCGAACATCGCCTCCCGATAAAGGCCCCCCGGCGGAAAGGCGACCAGCGGAATGGGATCGGTCCAATCCCTTGAGACCGTGGCGCTTTCGAACCACGCCATCGCTTCGGGAAATGTCGCGCGGTGATCGGCGCTGGCCTCCGCCTCCTTGACAATCACGATGTCGAATTCGCCGCTGCGATAGCGCTTGGTCAGATCGCGGCTCAATCCGGCGGTGACGTCGAGCCTGATTTCGCGATGACGCTTGGCAAAATCACCGAACGCCTTCGCCATCGCGCTGCTGACGATATCCTCCGGCAAGCCGATACGGATCGATGTCGTGCCCACCGGATCGCCAAGCATCGTTTCAGCTTCCTGCTGCAGCGCCAGGATTCGCCGCGCATAGCCGATCAGGCGTTCGCCCGCCGCGGTCGGCGTCACCGGACGCGCGGCGCGATCGACCAGGATTTGACCTACCGCCTCTTCAAGCCGCGCGAGCTGCTGACTGACGGTGGATTGCGTCATGTTGAGACGCCCAGCGGCTTGGACGAAACCGCCCGCGTCGATGATGGCGACAAACGAGCGAAGAAGGCGCGGATCAAGCATTGCAGCACCCCATGGCGCCGGTTCGGGAGCCGCCACCATATCCAGAAACATAATGTAATATATCTATATATTTAATTTCTAAATAGGCCAGACGAGCCTTATCTAGTCTAGGCGGGTCTAGTCTAGGCGGGCCGGCGCCCTCGATATTGCTGCTCGGATCAACCGGGAGGCGGGTGATCGCGGCAGGCGCGCAGGAGGAAAGGAAATGACCATGCCCGATGAAGAGCGTTTTCTCTGCGAAGCGATCGAGCTGGCGCAAGCCAATGTCGCCAAGGGCGGGCGCCCGTTCGGCGCTGTCGTGGTCAAGGACGGCGCGATCGTCGCGCGCGGCGTCAACGAGATTCACAGCACCGGCGATCCCACGGCCCATGCCGAGCTGACGGCAATTCGCGCTGCCAGTCGCGAGTTCGGCTCGCCAAACCTCCAAGGCTGCACGGTCTATGCCAGCGGCCATCCGTGCCCGATGTGCATGGCGGCGATGCGAATGACCGGCGTTGCCGCCGTCATCTATGCCTATTCCAACGAGGATGGTGAGCCATACGGACTGTCGACCGCCGCGATCTATGCCGATCTGGCCAAGCCCTTCGCCGAGCAATCGATGATGATTCGCCATCTGCCGATCCGGCCGGAGCCGTATCCGCATCTTTACGCGAACTGGAAGAAAGGTCAGGCCGGTTGCGCCTGATCCGATATGTCACGCCAAATCTCCTCACCCAGCTACGTGCTGCAACTGGCTGTCGTCGCCCTGGTCGGACTCAATCTGCGCCCGTTCATCACCGGCATCGGTCCGCTGGCCGCGCAGATGACGGCGCAAACCGGCCTAGGGCTGCAGGGCATGGCGCTGCTGACGCTGGTGCCGATGCTGCTGATGGGATGCTTCGCCTTTGCTGGTCCCTTCCTTCAGGCGCGGGTCGGTGCGCGACGCGCTGTCGTCAGCGCGCTCGCCATCCTCGCCGCCGGATCATGTTTGCGGCTGCTTGTTGTCAACGGCGCGCAGATCGTCGCGACCGCAGCCCTGCTCGGACTCGGAGCCGCGATCGTTCAGGCGGTGTTCCCCGGCATCGTTAAGCAGCAGTTTCCGCGTCATGTCGGCATGGTGATGGGCCTTTATTCCGCGACGCTGATGGGCGGCGGCGCGTTGGGCGCCCAGGCTTCGCCGATCATGGCCGATCTCTTTGGAAGCTGGCGTATCGGTCTCGCGTGGATGGCGGTGCCTGCATTGGCCGCGCTGCTTCTCGCGGCGTGTTATCTGCCGCGCGGCGACGGCGGCCGACCGGCCGGCAACGCGGCGGGGGATTTTCTCAGGCGCCCGCGAACATGGCTGCTGATGGCGTGCTTCGGCCTCGTCAATGGCGGATACTCGACGGTTGTTGCCTGGCTGGCGCCGTCTTATCAGGCGCACGGCTGGACGGGCCCCGCGAGCGGCAGCCTGCTGGCGATCATGGCGCTGTCTCAGGCTGTCGCAGCGCTGATGCTGCCGGTCCTCGCCCGCAGAAGCACGGATCTGCGCCCGTGGCTGTGGCTGACGCTGGTGATCCAGGCCGCCGGCTTTTCCGGCGTGGCTTTTCGGCCGGAAGCGGCGCCCGTCGTCTGGTCGATCCTGCTCGGCGCCGGCCTCGGCGGCTGCTTCTCGCTGTCGATGATCGTCGCGCTCGATCATCTGCCCGACCCCGGTCGGGCGGGCACGCTGTCCGCCTTGATGCAGGGCGGCGGTTTCCTGATTTCAGCGATCCCGCCCTGGCTCGTGGCGGTCCTGCACGATCGGACCGGTGGTTTCCTCGCCGGCTGGATCATGCATCTGGTCTGCGTTGCCGTGGTAGCGGTGCTGTACTGGCGCGTTGATCCGCGGCGCTACGACCAGGCCATGCAATCGTCCTGGACCGGATATCCGCTTCGCTCCACGACGCCATAAAGCAGGCGGCAAGATGACGGGTCAGCCCTTCTGCCCTTTGCGAAGACGGCCGACGATGCCGGTCGGGAAAAAATAGACGCTGGCGATGAACAGCAGGCCTAGCCATAGCAGCCAGCGGTCGGGATGCAGCAGGCCGGGCAGCAACGGCAGCCCGATTTCACCGGCGGCGCGCGAGGCCGCGCCCATCAGCGCCTGCAGATAGTTTTGCGCGAGAATGAAGATGGTGGCGCCGACGATGGCGCCGTACATCGTGCCCATGCCGCCGATCACCACCATCAGCAGAATATCGATCATGATCGAAAAGCTCAGCGACGTATCCGGCCCGGCATAACGTAGCCACAGCGCGTTGAGGATGCCGGCGCAGGCCGCGACCAGCGCCGAGATGCAATTGGCATAAGTCAGGTGGAAGACGGTGCGATAACCGAGCGCCTCGGCCCGGAACGGATTCTCGCGGATCGCCTGCAACACCCGGCCGAACGGCGAGTTCACGATGCGCAGCAGCGCAAGGATCATCGCCGCTGACGCCACGAACACGATGTAATAGGTCAGCGTGCGGCCGTTGATCTCGAATCCGAACGTCTCCTTGGAGAGCAGCACGGTGCCGGGCCGCAGCAGGTCAGGCAGCCGGAAGCTGCGCCCGTCCTCGCCGCCGGTCAGCCATGACAGTTGCGACGCCAGCACCAGAAAGGCGGAGGCGACCGCGAGCGTGATCATTGCGAAGAAGATCGCCTGCACGCGCAACGAAAACAGACCGATGCCGAGCGCCAGCAGTGCCGCGACCGGCAGGCCGACCAGAATGCCGACCGCGACCGCGCTCCATGTCGGCCCCAGCCCGTAAAGCGCGATCGCCAGCGCATAACTGCCGATGCCGTAGAACATCGTATGCGCGAACGACACGGTGCCGGTGTAACCGAGCAGCAAATCGTAGGACGCGACCAGCGCCGCGAAGATGCAGATCTTCGCCGCGACATTCATCGCCTTCGCGCCGGGAAACAGGAACGGCGTCAGCGCCAATGTCAGGACGATGACGATGAGAACGGCGCTCAGGGCGCGGCTGCGCGGCGGGTCGCCCGAGAGAAGCATCATCGGCAGAGTCTCACCTGTTCGTCAGCGCATAGAGGCCGCGCGGCCGCCACATCAGGATCGCGACCATCAGCAGAATGTCAGACACCAGCGCCAGCTTCGGCATCAGGAAGCCGCCGTAGTTCGCGACCATCGCCACCAGAATCGCGCCGATGAAGCAGCCGGTGACCGAGCCCAGCCCGCCGATGATGACGACGATGAACACCATGATCATCAATTCGCTGCCGATCGACGCATGGACCTGTTCCCGATACAGCGCCCACATCACGCCGCCGAGGCCGGCGAGCGCCGAGCCGGCCATGAACACGCCGAGGAACAGGCGGCGGATGCGATAGCCCAGCGCCTCGACCATCTCGCGATTCTCGACGCCGGCGCGGATCAACAGGCCGAGCCGGGTGCGGTTCAACACCAGCATGGTGACGATGAACACGACCAACCCGATCAACATCGCCAGCAGGCGATACTTGGCGATGGCGATGTCGCCGAAGATGTAGGAACCGCGCAGCGCGGTCGGCAGCGGCAGCGGAATGATCTGCGGTCCCCACAGCGCATAGAGCGCCTGCTCGGCGACGATCAGCCCGCCCATGGTAATGAGGATCTGCTTGAGATGCTGGCCGTAGACCGGGCGGATCAGCACCCGCTCGAACACCAGGCCGAGCGCGCCGGTCACCGCCATCGCCAGCAGCACCGCCGGCGCGACCGCGAGCAAATTCAGCCACAGCGAATCCGCCTGCACCCACGCCGCCATCGGCAACAGGATCAGCGTCGCGACGTAGGCGCCCACCGCGATGAACGCACCATGGCCGAAGTTGAGCACGTCCATCAGACCGAACACCAAGGTCAGGCCGGAGGCCATGATGAAGATCATCATCCCCATCGCCAGACTGGCGACGGTGAGCGTCACCCAGGTGCTGGCGGAGCCGATCAACGGAATCATCGCCAGCGCCAGGACCACCGGCAGCAGCAACGGCACGATGTCGAGCGGCGGCTTCGGCAGCGCCTCGCTGGCGGTTGCGTCGGTCATTGATGCGCCTCCAGGCTCAATCCCAGCAACCGCTCCTGCAAGGCGACGTCGCGGGACAGCGCGGCCATGTCACCACGATGCACGATGCGACCGTTGTCCATCACCGCGACCGTATCGCCGATCGCCTCAGCCACGCGAAAATTCTGTTCGACGAGAAGAATGGTGGCGCCGGACCGCTTGATCTCGGCGAAGCATTCGATCAGCGCCATCACGATCGCCGGCGCGAGCCCCTTGGTCGGCTCGTCGATCAGCAATAGCTTGCGCGGCTCGACGATGGCGCGCGCGATCGACAGCATCTGCTTCTGGCCGCCGGACAGGCTGCCGGCGCGCGACAGCCAGAATTTCTTCAGCGGCGGAAAGAAACCGAAAATCCAGTCCAGCCGCGCCGAATCGAACGGACCGCTGCGCGCGGCGAGAACGAGGTTTTCCTTCACGGTGAGATCGGAAAACACCGCCATCGTCTCCGGCACGTAGCCGACGCCGCGCATCGCGATGTCGGGCGTCGCGCTGCCGCCGATCGATGCGCCGGCCAGATGGATCGCGCCGGAGGACGGCGGCGACAGCCCCATGATGGTGCGCAGCGTCGTGGTCTTGCCGGCGCCGTTGCGGCCCAGCAGCATGGTGGTCTGTCCCTCCGGCACGGTGAAATCGACGCCGTGGAGAATGTGGTATTGCCCGATATGGGTGTGCACGCCGCTCAGCGTCAGCATGTCGCTCATGCGGCTGTCTTTCCGGGCGCGATGCCGAGATAGGCTTCCTGCACGATCGGCGAGGCGATCACCTCCGCCGGCTCGCCGTCGGCGACAAGCTGGCCGTTGTGCAGGACGATGATGCGGTCGGCGAGCGAGCGCACCACGTCCATCTTGTGCTCCACCAGCAGGATGATCTTGCTCGCATCGCGCTTCAGCCGTGCGATCAGATCGAGCACCACCGGCACCTCGTCGACGCTCATGCCGGCGGTGGGCTCGTCGAACATGAAAACCTTGGGTTCGAGCGCCATCATCAGCGCCACTTCCAGCTTGCGCTGGTCGCCATGCGACAGCGCGGTGGCGGCGACCGCGCGGCGATGGCCGAGCGCGACCTCTTCGAGAATGGCGTCGGCGCGCGCGATCAGGTCGCGACGCTTCAGCCACGGCCGCAGCATGTCGTAATGCACGCCCGCTGCGGCCTGGACCGCGAGACGAACGTTTTCTTCGACACTGAGGTTCGGAAACAGGTTGGTCAGCTGGAAGGCGCGGCCAAGCCCCGCGCGCGTGCGCAGCGGCGCCGAGAGCCGCGTGATGTCCTCGCCCGCCAGCAGCACCTGGCCGGCGGAGGGACGCAGCTGCCCCGACATCAGGTTGAAATAGGTGGTCTTCCCCGCGCCGTTCGGTCCGACGATCGCAGTCAGTTCTCCCGGGCGAAAGACGCAACTCACCCGGTTGACGGCGACGTGGCCGCCGAACCGGATGGTCAGATCGCGGGTTTCGAGCGTGAGAGACATGAGGCGTCGGACAAATGTTTAAGAAGCCGCTATCGTTGGTGGTTGTCATGCCCGGGCTTGTCCCGGGCATCCACGTCTTTCCCTATGCGCTATCAAACAAGACGTGGATAGCCGGGACAAGCCCGGCCATGACTGGTCATTTTGCGACGGCCTCGTCGAAGCCGCCGCGAGCAAGAGTGGTCACCGCTTGTTGCGGATCGGAATGTTCATGTCCTCGATCTTGATTTCGCGGACCGGCTCGTTGATCGCCCAGGCGACATTCGGATCGACCTTGACGCGGAAGTGATACATGCTTTGCAGCGCCTGATGGTCTTCCTTGCGGAAGATCATCTTGCCCTTGGGGGTATCGAACTCCATCCCCTCCATCGCGGC
>DATMSE010000077.1:0-10280 GCA_035565575.1 Xanthobacteraceae bacterium | reverse complement strand
TTTGCCTGGGGCATGGGCATCGACCGCATCGCCATGCTGAAATACGGCATCGCCGACCTGCGCCAACTGTTCGAAGGCGACGTGCGCTGGCTCAACCACTACGGCTTCAAGCCGCTCGATATCCCGACGCTCGCGGGAGGATTGAGTTCGTGAGGGCCAGGATGACGGCAGAGGATGACGTTCCACCTCCCCCCTTGAGGGGGAGGTCGGTCCGCGAAGCGGACCGGGAGGGGGGTCGCACGACCGCTCACCGCCCTGTCGCCAACCTTACGCGCACGCGCGCGAAAACGCTGCGCATCACCATGACCGATGCCGAACGGCTGCTGTGGTCGCGATTGCGCGCGCATCGCCTCGCCGGACTAAGCTTCCGACGGCAAGCACCTATCGGTCCCTACATTGCTGATTTCGTCTGTCATGAGTGCAGACTCGTCATCGAACTCGATGGCGGCCAGCACGCCGGCGAGCGCGAGGCCGCCTCTGATGCAAAGCGCACGCAATGGCTAACCCACAAGGGCTATCGCGTGCTGCGCTTCTGGAATTCCGATGTGACGTCTCGCTGCGACACCGTGGTCCAGACCATCCTGGACGAAGCAAATCGATCCTTACCCCCCTCCCGTCATTCGCACGAGGCGAATGACGACCTCCCCCTCAAGGGGGGAGGTGACACGCGCCGAGGTTCGCAGTCATGAAATTCACCCTCTCCTGGCTGAAGGATCATCTCGAGACCGACGAGTCGCTGGACAAGCTCGCCGACAAGCTCACCATGATCGGGCTCGAAGTCGAGCATATCGAGAACAAGGCCGAGCAGCTCAAGCCGATCCGCATCGCGCGCGTGATCTCCGCCGTGCAGCATCCGAACGCGGATCGTCTGCGGGTGTGCATGGTCGATATCGGCGACGGCGGCGATCCGGTGCAGGTGGTGTGCGGCGCGCCGAACGCGCGCGACGGCCTCGTCACCATCTTCGGCCCGCCCGGCACTTTCATTCCCGGCAAGAACATCACGCTCAGCGTCGGCTCGATTCGCGGCGTCGAATCGCGCGGCATGCTGATCTCCGGCGCGGAGATTGAAATCTCCGACGACCACAGCGGCATCGTCGAATTGCCGGCGGACGCGCCGATCGGCGCCTCCTATGTCGAATGGGCGAAACTCGGCGACCCGGTGATCGAGATCAATCTGACGCCGAACCGGCAGGACGCCACCGGCGTGCACGGCATCGCGCGCGATCTCGCCGCCGCCGACATGGGCAAGCTGAAGGACCCCGGCATCAAGCCGATCAAGGGCGAGTTCCCCTGCCCGGTGCAGGTGACCGTCGAAGATCCGGCGCTGTGCCCCGGCTTCGCGCTGCGTCTGGTGCGCGGCGTGAAGAACGGTCCGTCGCCCGAATGGCTGCAACAGCGCCTCACCGCGATTGGCCTGCGTCCGATCAACGCGCTGGTCGACATCACCAACTTCATGACCTACGACCGCGCGCGGCCGCTGCATGTGTTCGACGCCAAGAAGGTGAAGGGCAACCTCACCGTGCGCCACGCGCGCGACGGCGAGGAATTGCTGGCGCTCGACGGCAAGACCTACAAGCTCGACCCGTCGATCTGCGTCATCGCCGACGATCACGGTGTCGAATCGCTCGCCGGCATCATGGGCGGCGAGGCGTCGGGCTGCGATGAAAACACCACCGACGTGCTGATCGAATCGGCGCTGTGGAACGAGATCAACATCGCGCAGACCGGCCGCAAGCTCGGCATCAATTCCGACGCGCGCTATCGTTTCGAGCGCGGTGTCGATCCCGCCTTCATGGTGCCGGGCCTCGAACTCGCGACGAAAATGGTGATGGAGCTGTGCGGCGGCACGCCGTCCGACAACGTCGTGGTCGGCAAGGCCTTCCCCGACGATCGCGTCATCGATTATCCGCTGTCCGAGCTGAAGCGTCTCGCCGGCATTGAAGTGCCGCTGCCGGAGGCGCGCGGCATTCTGCAACGGCTCGGCTTCATGGTGGCGGGCAACGGTCCGGTGGTGAAGATCGCGGTGCCGTCGTGGCGCACCGACGTGCACGGCAAGGCCGACATCGTCGAGGAAATCGTGCGCATCGTCGGCGTCGACAAGGTGCCGATGACGCCGTTTCCGCGCGGCGACAATCCGCGCAAGCCGGTGCTCACCACGCTGCAATCGCGCACCCGCCGCGCCAGGCGCGCGCTCGCCGCGCGCGGCATGGTGGAAGCCGTGACGTGGTCGTTCATCGCAAAGCCTCACGCCGAACTGTTTGGCGGCGGCCAGCCCGCGCTGGCGCTCGCCAATCCGATTGCATCGGATCTCTCCGACATGCGGCCCTCGCTGCTGCCGGGCCTGATCGCGGCGGCGCAGGCCAATCGCGATCGCGGGATCGACGACGTCGCGCTGTTCGAGGTCGGACAGATTTTCAGGGGCGACCGCCCGCAGGACCAGTTCACCGCCGCGAGCGGCGTGCGGCGTGGCTTCGCGTCGTCGCAGGGCCTGGGGCGAAGCTGGACCGGCGCGGCGCCGGCCAATGCGTTCGATGCCAAGGCCGATGCCTTCGCGGTGCTGGCCGCGGCCGGCGCCTCCGTGCAGGCGTTGCAGATCGCACCGGGCGGCGGCGAAAAATTTCCGGCGTGGCTGCATCCCGGCCGCTCCGCCGCGATCCAGATGGGGCCGCAGAACGTGCTCGGCTACTTCGGCGAACTGCATCCGCGCGCGCTGGAGGCGCTTCGCGCCGACGGCCCGGTGATGGCGTTCGAAGTGATCCTCGACCGCATTCCGGAAGGCAAGGCGAAGGCGACGCGCGCCAAGCCGCAGCTCGACCTGCCGGCGTTCCATCCGGTCGAGCGCGACTTCGCCTTCATCGTCGCGCGCGACGTGAAAGCGGCGGACATCGTCCGCGCCGCGCAGGGCGCCGACAAGAAGCTCGTCACCAATGTGACGGTGTTCGACGTCTATGAAGGCAAGGGCATCGATCCCGACAAGAAGTCGATCGCGATCGCGGTGACGATCCAGCCGCGCGAGAAGACGCTGACCGACCAGGAAATCGATGCCATCGCCGCGAAGATCGTCGCGGACGTGACGAAGAAGACCGGCGGCACGCTGCGGGGGTAGGTGCCCCGACGCGCCCTTTCGGCCATGCTCGGGCCCGGGCCGGGCTGCGACCACTTCCGTCGTAGGTGATTAAGCCTCAATTCGACTCGGAAACGCGCTGACGATCGTCACTTGCGCCAGAGGCGCATGCGGGACTAGCCTCCGTCATCCGTGTTCGACAGGAGGACCCCATGCTGCATCGCCGCGATGTGATGAAACTGTCCGCGCTCGGCGCTCTCGCGTCATTGACGCGCATGCCCGCCGCGCTGGCGCAGACGCCCGCGAAGGCACGCACGCGCATCGTGTTCCTCGGCACCAAGGGCGGGCCGCGCATCGGGCTCGGGCGCTCCAATCCGGCCAACCTGATCATGGTCAACGACACGCCGATCGTGCTCGATTGCGGCGCCGGCGTCAGCCATCAACTGGTCGCGGCGCATGTGCCGCTGCAATCGATCAAATACATCCTGCTCAGCCACCTGCATTCCGATCACGATCTCGACTACGGCAACCTCGCCTACAACGCCTGGGCCACCGGCCTGAAGACGCCGATCCATGCCTTCGGCCCGAAGGGCACCGAGGCGATGACCGCAGCCTATTGGGAGGTCAACAAGTTCGACATCGACACGCGCATCGCCGACGAGGGCCGGCCCGATCTGCGCAAGCTCTTGATCGCCAAAGACATCGACGCCGACGGCGTGGTGTTCAAGACCGACGACGTCACCGTCACCGCGTTCCGCACGCCGCATCCGCCGATCGTCGACAATTTCGCCTACAAGTTCGAGACGGCCGACGGCGTCATCGTGTTCTCCAGCGACACCGCCTACAATCCGAAGCTCGCCGAATTCGCCAAGGGCGCCGACGTGCTGGTGCATGAGGCGCTTTATGTGCCCGGCATCGACGGCATCATGAAAAAGGTCACCAACGGCGCAACGCTGCGCAAGCATCTGCTGGCGAGCCACACCACCACCGAAGACATCGGCCGCATCGCCGCCATCGCGCAGCCGAAGCTTTTGGTGCTCAGCCATCTGGTGCCGGGCGACAACGATTCCATCACCGACGAGCAATGGCTCACTGATGTGAAGAAGCATTTCACCGGCAAAGCCATCGTCGCGAAGGATCTGATGGAAGTGACCCTGCCGCTGCCGGTGTAACTCGTCGTCCCTGCGTGATCGCTGCGCCCTCCCCATAGCACAGCGTCATGCCCGTGCTTGTCACGGGCATCCACGTCTTTCATCCACGCATCGCCAAAGACGTGGATGGCCGGAACAAGTCCGGCCATGACGACGAGTCTCTCGTATCGTCATTGCGAAGAGCGGAGCGACGAAACGTCAGTGCGCGTGCCGCTTCTTCGTTCGCGATTTCTTCTGCGGCGGCGGTGGCTTCGCCGGGCCGATCTTTTTCAATGCGGCATCGGCCGCCTGCTCGCCGCTGTCCCATGCACCCTCGACGGTGCCGTATAATGTCTCGTGCGTCGCCTCGCCGGCGATGAAGACGTTGCCGAACGGCTCTGCCAGAATCCTGCGGCCGCCCGCCGCACCGGGCCTTGCCGCCGACATCGCGCCGCCGATCAAGGGGTCGGCACTCCAGCGCGTCGCGGCGCTGCGCTCGATCCTCGCCACCGCATCGCTGCCGAACAATCCGCCAAGCCACTCCCGCGCGAAGGCCACCATCGCCGCCTCGCCCTGCGCCGAGAGGTCCGCGCCGAATGTTCCGGCGACGTCGACCGTGCACAGCGACGAGCCGCCGAGATTGGCGACCAATAGCGCGGTGCGCGCATCCTTGCTGCGCTCGAGCACGGTCTCGTCGCGGCCGAGTCCGAGCGCATTGCCGCTCATCTGCAACGCGATGCGATCGTAGCTGCCGAGCCCCAGGCCGGACGCGGCATCGAGCTGACGCTTCGGCAGATCGGGCGCAAACGCGATGCGGCTTGAAGCGAGCACATGGGTCGACACCGTCACGATCGCCGCGCGCGCGGCAATCTTTCCGGCCGGCGTCTCCACCGCGACATCGCGGCTGCTCCAGACCACACGCGTTGCCGGGGTGCCGAGCGCAACCGGAATGCCCTCGCCGAGTTTTGCCAGCAATGCGCCGAGCCCCTGGCGGCAGACCGCGGCGGCATTGCGCTCCCGCAGCCGCGCGCGATCGAAGGCCGACATCCCGGAGAGGTCGTGCCCGGTCGCGCTGGCGCCAAGCACGAATTCCACCGTCGCGGCCCAATCGCCGAGATCCTTTGGCAGCGCCGCCGCGCAGGCGACATCGGTCCTGGCCCGCGCCGCCTCGTCGATGGCGCGATTGGCGCGCACCAGCGTCGCGAGAAAATCTTCCGCCTCGCCCGCGCGCGCGTTGCGGCGGCCGATGCGGATCCGCTGGCCGGGCGAGATCGGAGAGAGCTCGACAGCATTGGCGCGCGCCAGCTTCACCAGCGGATTGTCGTCGGGATTGTAGAGCGCATGCGCGCCGCGATCGAATGGGGCGGCAAAGGTCGTGGAATCCGTGACGCAGCGGCCGCCGATGCGCGGCGCGGCCTCGATGACGAGGACGCTGCGGTTGGCGGCCTTGATGCGCCGCGCCGCGGCAAGGCCTGCGGCACCGGCACCGATCACGACAATGTCAACCTCGCGCGGCAGCGCAGCGGCGGCAATGCGCGATAATGGCCAGGCCGCGAACACCGCCGAGGCCGCCAATACTGTCCGACGAGAGACCGTCATCCGAGCTTTTCTGCCATGTGGGCTTTTCTGACATTGTCGTTGCCGAAAGCTGAAGGCTTTCGGCACGCACCGGTAAGTTGCCGCATCCATTGCGGTGCGGCAACCGTCATGGTGAATCAATCGTGAGGGAGCCGCGGGCTGGCATGAACCAAATTGCAATGGCTTGCTATCATTCTTGAGAGATGCACACACACGCGGTCGGACTGAATCGCGCGGAGAGAATGTGATGGGCTTCGTGCTCGATGCCGTCGGCAAGCTGATCGCTGGCTACCTTCAGAAGGAGGTGCCGGGATATGAACCGTTCACGCCGAGCGATCCGGAAAATCTGCGCGGGGTCATCATGCCCGGCGACGTGCTGCTGGTCGAAGGCAACAATCGCATCTCCGGCATCATCAAGTATCTGACGCAGTCGACCTGGTCGCATGCGGCGCTCTATGTCGGGCCGATCAGCGGCGCGGCGGAGCCCGACGGCGAACCGCATGTGCTGATCGAGGCCAATGTCGGCGAGGGCGTCACCACCGCGCCACTGTCGAAATATTTTCCGTATCACACGCGAATCTGCCGCCCGGTGGGGCTGTCCTATGAGGATCGCACCACGGTGTGCCGCTATGCCATCAACCGCATCGGCTTCGGCTACGACACCAAGAACATCGTCGATCTGGCGCGCTACCTTTTCCCGCTGCCGATTCCGCAGCGCTTCCGCCGCCGCATGATCGCGCTCGGCTCCGGCGATCCGACCAAGATCATCTGCTCGGCGCTGATCGCGCAGGCGTTCGAGGCGGTGCGCTATCCGATCCTGCCGAAGATCACGCGCACCAGGAGCCGGCAGGCGCGGCGCGAGATCCTGCACATCCGCGACTCCTCGCTCTACATGCCGCGCGATTTCGACATCTCGCCCTATTTCGAGATCGTAAAGCCGACCATCGAGGCCGGCTTCGACTACACCACGCTGCATTGGGCCGACCGGCCGAAGCCGCTCCGGGAGGTAGCGGACGGCAGTGCTGGGTTTCCAGGCTCCCTGGCCACGCCGCCGCTCGTTCCTGAAACGGCTGGCGCGCCGCCGCCGCGCGCGGCTGCCGCGGAAATGAGCGTTTGAGCGCGAAACCACCCCGTCGTCGTCCCCGCGCCGGCGCAGGCGGGGACGACGACGGGGGTGCGGAGACAATTTCGACAATGAGAATCCGGCACCGTCGGCCACGAGGGGCTGCGCGAAATTGTCGCAGTCTGCACAGTTTCCACCCAAGGTTTGTTTGAAAAACAGGCAGCGCTCTTGTAAACCAGCGCGCGAGTGAAGCGGATTTGGCATTCGCCGCCGAGCCTGCGGCAACGCCGCGAGGCGAATGGCAAATCCCTAGCTTCACCAGCAGGTTACAGTTGCTGGCGGTTCTTCGCTTCCGTTTTTGCTGACGTGCCCGCCACGGATGCAAATGCCGGTAGCGAACCGCCATGTCGGATCGCGTGGAGCCTTTTGTATCCCTGTGACAACGGGGCAGGCTGTGCCTTCGGCCTGCTTCAACCGTAACACGTGTCTTGGGACCAAGGATCTGGGGGTGCTTCATGCTCGACGAAAAGCTTGAACCGATTTTCAATGAAGTGTTGCAGCGCAATCCGGGTGAGACCGAGTTTCACCAGGCGGTGCGCGAGGTGCTGGACAGCCTCGGCGCGGTGATCGCCAAGCACCCGCGTTATGCCGAGGCGGCGCTGATCGAGCGCATCTGCGAGCCGGAGCGGCAGATCATCTTCCGCGTGCCGTGGATCGACGACAACGGCAACGTCCGCATCAATCGCGGCTTCCGCGTCCAGTTCAATTCCGCGCTCGGCCCCTACAAAGGCGGGTTGCGCTTCCACCCGAGCGTCTATCTCGGCACCATCAAGTTCCTCGGCTTCGAGCAGACCTTCAAGAACGCGCTGACCGGCATGCCGATCGGCGGCGGCAAAGGCGGCTCCGACTTCGATCCCAAGGGCCGCTCTGAGCGCGAGATCATGCGCTTCTGTCAGTCCTTCATGCTGGAGCTGCACCGCCACCTCGGCGAATATACCGACGTGCCGGCGGGCGACATCGGCGTCGGCCAGCGCGAGATCGGCTTCATGTTCGGCCAGTACAAGCGCATCACCAACCGCTACGAATCCGGCGTGCTCACCGGCAAGGGCCTGACCTGGGGCGGCTCGCGCGTGCGCACCGAGGCCACCGGCTACGGCTGCTCCTACTTCGTCGAGCGCATGCTCGGCACCCGCAAGCAGGGTTTCGAGGGCAAGAAGGTGCTGGTCTCCGGCGCCGGCAATGTCGCGATCTACACCATGGAGAAGGTGGCGGAATTCGGCGGCAAGGTGATCGCCTGCTCGGATTCCAACGGCTACGTGGTGGACGAGAAGGGCATCGATCTCGACCTCTTGAAGGAGATCAAGGAGAAGCGCCGCGGCCGTGTCGCCGATTACGCCAAGGCGCGCGGCAACGGCGCCAAGTTCATTCCCGGCGGCCGCCTCTGGGAAGTGCCGGCCGACATCGCGATGCCGTCCGCCACGCAGAACGAGCTCAACGGCACCGACGCGGCGACGCTGATCAAAAACGGCGTGATCGCGGTGGGCGAAGGCGCCAACATGCCCTGCACCCCGGAGGCTGTGCACGCCTTCCTGCAGGCCAAGGTGCTGTTCGGCCCCGGCAAGGCGGCGAATGCCGGCGGCGTCGCCACCAGCGCGCTGGAAATGCAGCAGAACGCCTCGCGCGACTCCTGGACCTTCGAGGCCACCGAGGAGCGGCTGGCGACCATCATGCACAACATCCACGACACCTGCGCGCAGACCGCCGAGGAATACGGCACGCCGGGCAACTACGTGCTCGGCGCCAACGTCGCCGGCTTCATCCGCGTCGCCGAGGCGATGCAGGCGATGGGCGTGGTGTAAAGGCGCGCGACTTCCGCCGACGCAACGGCGTCATCGCGAGCACTCGGATCAGCGCTTCGCGTTGTCCGAGCACAGGCTCCGCGAAGCAATCCAGTCTTACTTCCCTAAACACTGGATTACTTCGTCGCTTCGGTCCTCGCGATGACGGCTGAAATTTCTTCGTCATGGCCGGGCATAGCGCCTCCATGAAGGGCTTCCTCGTCATCCTGAGGTCGTTGCGGGCAAAAGGCCTCAACGCCCACAGCGTCGTCCCCGCGCAGGCGGGGACCCATACTCCGTGTCGCTTGTGATACGAACAGCGGTTGTGATCGTGGACGAACGATCTTCGCAACCATAACGCCAGGGGTTATGGGTCCCCGCCTGCGCGGGGACGACAATCCTTGTGTTGTGCTTCGGTCCAAAAAACTGACGTCGGTCAACCACCGACGATGACGACCTTCCAAATCATCCTCTTGTCTTGCCCGACTCCCATCTCTACCTCTGTCATCGTTTTGCAGAGGGGACACCGCCGCCATGCTCGACGCCACTGTCAAGGCGCTGACGCAAATCCTGTCGCCGCCGATGCGCGCCATCCTGTGGCGTTCGATCGGACTCGCGCTGATCCTGATCGTGGTGCTGGCGGTGGCGCTGCAACGGCTGCTGAGCTGGCTCGCCACCTCCGGCATGGTGTGGGCGGAAGCGACGCTCGGCCCCGACTATCACACGCCGCTCAACGTCCTGTCATGGATGGTGTCGATCATCGCCGGCTTCGGCATCGTGTTCGGCGCGATTTTTCTGATGCCCGCGATTACGTCGCTGGTGGCGAGCGTGTTCGTCGACGACGTCGCCGATATCGTCGAGCGCGAGCACTATCCGGCGGAGCGCGCCGGCACCGCGCTGCCTTACGGATTGGCGATCAGCGAGGGCATCAAGTTCGCCGGGCTGACCCTGCTGGCCTATCTGATCGCGCTGCCGTTCGCACTGTTCGCGGGGCTCGGCTTCATCGCCTTCTTCATCGCCACCGCCTGGCTGCTTGGCCGGCAGTATTTCGAATTCGCCGCGCTGCGCTTTCGTCCGGTCGACGAAGCCAAGGCGATGCGCCGCCATTACGCCGGAACGATCTTCACCGCCGGCCTGATCATCGCCGCCTTCGTCTCGATCCCCATCGTCAACTTCGCCACGCCGGTGTTCGCCATGGCGCTGATGGTGCACCTTCACAAGCAACTGAGCGGCCCGAGGCCGGAGCTGATCGAGCCCGAGCGTAAACGAACCAGCGTGCCGACGGTGTAAGCGCTACACCGTCTTCTCCGGCCACCTGCACAGATCGTTGATCAGGCACACCTCGCAGCGCGGCTTGCGCGCGAGGCAGGTGTAGCGGCCGTGCAGGATCAGCCAGTGATGCGCGTGCAGCATGAACTGCGGCGGAATCACCCGCTCGAGATTCTGCTCCACCTCCAGCGGCGTCCTGCCCGGCGCCATGCCGGTGCGGTTGCCGACGCGGAAGACATGCGTATCCACCGCCATGGTCGGCTGGCCGAACGCCATGTTGAGCACGACATTGGCGGTCTTGCGCCCGGCGCCCGGCAGCGACTCCAGCTCGGCACGGG
>DATMSE010000076.1:0-8048 GCA_035565575.1 Xanthobacteraceae bacterium | reverse complement strand
CCGGAGTCGCCGCATGGGTCTTAACGTAGTCCAATGCAAAGTTGGCGTCGCGCGGAGCCTGCTCGAGCCGCCGCTTGAAGTAGCTCATGATCTCCGGATTCACGAAATCGTAATGCGCCAGCATGCCGGAAATGCGCTCCTCGTGCAGGTTCGGCGCAAACAGTTCCGTGAGTGACGATGCGATGGCTTCCAGCGGCGAGCGCTCGCGCACGAAATGCACATAGGCCTCCACCGCGAAGCGCGTCGCCGGCAGGACGCCTTCAGCGGATTCGACGTAAGCGGTATCGAGTCCGAGGCCCTCGGTGAGCTTGAGCCAGCGCTCAATCCCTCCCTCGCTGCCGATATCGCCGTCGTGATCCTCGATGCGATGCCGCCATTCCTGCCTGGTCTTGCGGTCCCGGAAGCGCGAGATCACCACCGCGTCCTTGATGGGGATCGTGCTCTGGTAATAGTAGCGATTGAGCGCCCAGGCCTGCACCTGGCCTTTGTTCAGTTTGCCGCCGTGCAGCAGCCGGTGAAACGGGTGCAGGTTGTGGTAGCGCGTCGCACCGATGTGGCGCAGCGCCGCTTCGAGGTCCTCGGCGCTGCGCAGCGGGGCGTCGCTGACGAGCGAGAAGGCTGTGGTCCGGATCACAGCGTGATCTCCATGCCGTCGGCAGGGATTTCCCAGCCGGCCTGTTCGACAGCCTTGCGCTCGGGCGAGTCCGGGAGCAAGGCCGGGTTCGAATTGTTGATATGCAGGAAAATCTTGCGGCCGATGCCGAGATCGGCGAGCGCGGCGATGGCGCCGTCTGCGCCCGACATTGCAATGTGACCCATCGCCTGGCCGGTTTTGCTGCCAAGTCCTGCGCTGATCAATTCGTCGTCACGCCAGACCGTGCCGTCAAAGAACACCAGCGGTGCATTCTTGATCCGCTGCGCCAGGTCGGCTGTCACCCGCGCGCAGGCAGCGAGATGAAAGAAGTGCCGGCCGCCTCGCTTGTCCGCGATCCGCAGTCCGAGCGTGTCGCCGTCCGGATCGTTGCCGGGATGCGGTTGATCCTCGAGATACCACGCGCGTTTGCCTGGCACGATGAATGCGGTGACCTCGATGCCGGATGGAGCGCCGTCAGGCAATCGCAACTCGAACGGTCGATTGACGATGATCGGTTCGCGCGTGACGTGGCGCGGGTTCAATACGTTGAAAATGCTGTTGCTATCCAGGGTCGCCAGCACCTGACGGTGAGCATAGATCGTGAAGGGCGAGCCTTCCCGCAGCGTCAGCAGTCCCGCGATCGCATCGATTTCGCCATTGGTGAGGATGACGCCCGCAACGGGGCTGTGCCGCAGTGCATCGCGGCGCGGATGAAGCTGAGGGGTTTGCGTAATCTGCTGGCGGATATCCGGCGATGCATTGATCAAAAACCAATGCGCGTCGTCGAGGCAAATAGCAATCGACGACTGGGTGCTTTGCAGCTCGGGATGTTCGCGCCGCGCCGCACGGCAAACCGGACATCCACAATTCCATTGCGGAACGCCGCCGCCTGCCGCGGCTCCAAGAACGATAACGCGAAGCATGCTATCGCTCCCGGGCCGGACAGGCTGTCGTTGCGAAGCTTATTTGCGCGCCGCGCAGGCGTACATATTGATTTCCATACCAACCGGCACTTCAACAATCTTCGGTGTCTTCCAGGCCATTTGGGTCTCCCAGGCAAGTCCGGCACGATTGCCAAGGCTTGCAGTCTACGACGATTTGAACGGAAGGCCACTCGAAAAATCGGTCAACCGCGAGGCTCGGCTCTGTCAATACCGCGCTGCAGCATTCCCGCATCCCTATGTTTTGTTGAGGCTGCGTGCCCGCGGTTCATCTCTTCACGTGGCAGTGGCAATCCGCATGAAAACGCCGTAACGCTCGACAAGCGGCAATGGACAAGACCGTACTGTGGAAGGAGCGGAACTCATGGACAATCTCTGGCGTCTTTCGGCCACCGAACTGGCATCGCTGATCCGCTCACGAAAAATTTCCGCGATGGATGCAGCCAGGGCCGCGCTGGAGCGTCTCGAGGCGGTCAATCCGAAAATCAATGCGGTGGTCGACTATAGACCGGAGCAGACTCTGGCCGAAGCGGATGCCATCGACAAGAAAATCGCCGATGGCGAGGACCCGGGGCTCCTTGCAGGCGTGCCCGTCACCACCAAGCTGAATGTCGACCAGGCCGGGTTCGCCACCACCAACGGCATCCGTGGGTTGCGCGATAATATCGCCAGGGACGACAATCCCGTGGTGGCCAACCTGCGCCGCGCCGGCGCGGTGTTCGTCGGCCGCACCAACACGCCGGCGTTTTCATTCCGCTGGTTCGCCAACAATCAGTTGCACGGCCATACGAAGAATCCGCGTGATCCCGGAATTACGCCGGGCGGTTCGTCGGGCGGCGCAGGCTCCGCGACTGCCGCCGGCATCGGTCATATCGGCCATGGCACCGATATCGCCGGCTCGATCCGCTATCCGGCTTACGCCTGCGGCATTCACGGCCTGCGGCCGACGCTGGGGCGTATTCCAGCGCACAACGCTTCACTACCGGAGCGCGCATTGTGTCCGCAGATCTCGGCGGTATCGGGGCCGCTGGCGCGCACCATCGGCGACCTGCGTCTCGCCCTGACGGTCATGTCGCGACAGGACTTGCGCGATCCGTGGTGGGTCCCGGCGCCGCTCGAAGGGCCGCCGATGCCGCGCCGCGCGGCACTGTGTCTGCGGCCGGACGGACTCGAAACCGTCCCCGATGTGATCGACGCATTGAAGGATGCCGCACGTCGCCTGCAAAATGCCGGCTGGACGATCGAGGAGATTCAGAACACGCCACCGCTGAATGAAGCCGCCGAACTGCAACGCAGATTCTGGCTTGGCGACGGTTTCGAAGGAATGCTGGCGGCGGCCGAGAAGGAAGACGATCCGGGCGCGCTGGCGTGTTTGCGCGGCAGCCGCGACAAGGTTCATCCGCTCGATGCCGCGGGCCTGTCCGCGATCGTTCAGCGCCGCGCCGCGTTGACGCGCGAATGGCAGCTCTTCCTCGAAAAATATCCGGTGCTGGTGATGCCGGTCTCCGGCGAGCTGCCGTTTGAGGATCAACTCGACCTCAAGGACGATGCGTCCTTCGCGCGGGTGTGGCGGGCGCAGATGCCGCAGGTCGGCATTCCCTTCATGGGATTGCCAGGCCTGACGGTGACGACGGGATTGGTCGGCCGTGTGCCGGTCGGCGTGCAGGTGGTGGCCGGGCGCTATCGCGAGGATTTGTGCCTGGCAGCCGGGGAAGCCATCGAGGCGGGGGGCACGCCGTCGTCGCCGGTCGATCCGGTTCAATGACAGGGTGATGCCGATGGTCAGCATCTATGATTTTTCCGCGCGTGCGCTGGATGGCCGCGAGGTGCCGTTGAAGCAATTCGAAGGGCAGGTGCTGCTGATCGTCAACACCGCCAGCGCCTGCGGCTTCACCCCACAATATAAGGGGCTCGAACATCTCCATCGGCAATATGCGCCGCGGGGTTTTGCGGTGCTCGGCTTTCCCTGCAACCAGTTCGGCAAACAGGAGCCGGGCAGTTCGGCGGAGATCGCCGCGTTCTGCGCGAACAACTATGCGGTGACGTTTCCGATGTTCGACAAGATCGACGTCAATGGGGACGCCGCGCACCCGTTGTACAAATTTCTGAAACGTGAGAAAGCGGGCCTGCTCGGCGCGTCGATCAAATGGAACTTCACCAAGTTCCTGGTCGACAAAGCGGGCCGGGTGGTGGCGCGTCATCCACCGACGACGCGGCCCGAAAGTTTGACCAGGGATATCGAGGCACTGCTTTGAACGAGAAACCGACATCGACAGCGGATCAATTGCCGGACCGGCTCTCCACTGATCCACGCAGCCCTTATTACAATGCTGAATTGCTGGCGCGCGATATCGGCGTTCGCTTTAAGGGCGTCGAGAAGAACAATGTCGAGGAGTATTGCGTCAGCGAGGGCTGGATCCGCGTGCCGGCCGGCAACGCCAAGGATCGCTACGGCAATCCATTGACTATCAAGCTCAGCGGAGCGGTGGAGCCCTACTTCCGCGACAGCGCCAGCTGACCGGCGCGAGAGGATTCACGATGTCCGTCCGCATTGTCGACGTGCGCGAGGTGACGAAGCCAATCGCCTCCGCGATCCGCAACGCCTATATTGATTTCTCGAAGATGACGACGAGCCTCGTTGCCGTCGTCACCAATGTCGAGCGCAACGGCAAGCCGGTGGTCGGCTACGGCTTCAACTCGAACGGCCGTTACGGACAGGGCGGCTTGATCCGTGAGCGTTTCGCGAAGCGGCTGACCGAAGCCGATCCGGCAACGTTGCTTGATGCAAGCGGCGACAATCTCGATCCGGATAAAGTCTGGGCGACGTTGATGACGAACGAGAAGCCGGGCGGGCACGGCGAGCGTTCGGTCGCGGTCGGCACGATCGACATGGCGGTATGGGACGCGGTGGCGAAGATCGCAAACAAGCCGCTGTTTCGCTTGCTTGCGGAGCGTCATGGCCGCGCCGCCGATCCGCGCGTGTTCGTCTATGCGGCGGGCGGCTATTACTATCCTGGAAAGGGTCTCGATAAGCTGCGGCAGGAAATGCGCGGCTATCTCGATCGCGGTTACAGCGTCGTCAAGATGAAGATCGGCGGCGCGTCGCTCGATGAGGATCGCGAACGCATCGAAGCGGTGCTGAAGGAGATCGGATCGCAGGCGCAACTGGCTGTCGATGCCAACGGCCGGTTCGATCTCGAAACCGCGATCGCCTACGCCAAGATGCTGCGCGACTATCCGCTGTTCTGGTACGAGGAAGCCGGCGATCCGCTCGACTATCAGTTGCAGGCGGCACTGGCGGAGTTCTATCCGGGGCCGATGGCGACTGGCGAAAACCTGTTCAGCCATCAGGACGCGCGCAACCTCATTCGCTATGGCGGGATGCGGCCGGATCGTGACGTCCTGCAATTCGATTGCGCGTTGTCGTACGGGCTTTGCGAATATCAACGCACATTGGAGGTGTTGAAGACGCACGGCTGGTCGCCGTCGCGCTGCATTCCGCATGGCGGCCATCAGATGTCGCTGAACATCGCAGCCGGTCTCGGGCTCGGCGGCAATGAAAGCTATCCCGATCTGTTCCAGCCCTATGGCGGATTCCCCGATGGCGTGAAGGTCGAGAACGGTTACATCACCATGCCGGAGTTGCCGGGCATCGGCTTCGAGGGCAAGGCCGATCTTGCCGCCGAGATGCGGGCGCTTGCGGCCTAGTTTTGGCGGCGGGATTCTTGCGGCGATACGGAGGCGCAATTGTGGCAGTGAATTCGGCGGCAAACCCCGCCCCTCGACACGTTTCAATCTTAAAATAATCCGGCAAGGAGCCGGTCCGAGGATTGCAATGCGGGACAAAGTCCGCAAACTGTCCTCGCCGTCGGAACGAAGATCAATGAGGGGGACGGATGCAGGTGCCGTTGCGGCCGGAGAGTGACACCGGAAGCGGAGCCACGTCCGGCGAACGCGCGCGGGCCATGATCGAAATCGCGTCCGTCTCGAAGCGGTTCGAAACCTCGGGCCGCAAGAGCCACCTCGCATTGTCCGCCATCAACCTGACGGTTGACGATGGCGCCTTCGTCTCGATCCTCGGGCCGTCGGGCTGCGGCAAGTCCACGCTGCTCTACATCGTCGGCGGCTTCGTTGCGCCGAGCGAGGGTGTCGCGCGCATGAAAGGCGCAGCGATCACCGGGCCGGGGCCGGATCGCGGGCCGGTGTTTCAGGAGTTCGCGCTGTTTCCATGGAAGACGGTGCTTGGCAATGTGATGTACGGCCTGTGGCAGCAGGGCGTGAAGCGCACTGAGGCGGAAGCGCAGAGCCTGCGGCTGATCGAGATGGTCGGGCTCAAGGGTTTTGAGCATTTCTATCCGAAGGAATTGTCCGGCGGCATGAAGCAGCGTGTCGCCATCGCGCGCACGCTGGCCTATCGTCCGTCGGTGCTGTTGATGGACGAACCGTTCGGCGCGCTCGATGCGCATACCCGCACGCGCTTGCAGAACGACCTGCTCAACATCTGGGAACGCGATCGCAAGACGGTGCTGTTCGTCACGCACTCGGTCGAGGAGGCGGTGTTCCTCTCGGACAAGGTGGTGGTGATGACGCGCGCGCCCGGCCGCATCAAAGAGATCGTCAATATCGATCTGCCGCGCCCGCGCGTGCGCGCCGAACTGCTGCTGGATTCGCGCTATCAGAAATACGTCGTCGATATCGAGCGGATGATCGACGACGGCCGTGACGACGCGAATCATTCATGATTTCCGCGCGCAACATCATCGCGAAACTGTCGCCGCTCTTGGCCTGCCTCGGTCTGCTGGCGGTATGGCAGGTCGCGGCGCTGTGGCTCGACACCGAGAGCTTCCCTACCGCGTGGCACGCGTTGCAGACCGTGCCGCAGATTCTCGGCGATCCCGAACAGCTTCTCAACATTCTCGATTCGATCCGCCGCATGGTGATCGGCTTCTCGCTCGCGGTTCTCATTTCGATTCCGCTCGGCCTCGCAATGGGGCGCAGCGCGCGTGTCTCCGCGTTCTTCAATCCGCTGCTGATGATGATCTATCCGGTGCCGAAGGCGGCCTTGATGCCGATCATCATGCTGTGGCTCGGCGTCGGCGATGCGTCGAAGACGCTGGTGATCTTTCTCGGCGTCAGCCTGCCGGTGATCTATCATTCCTTTCAGGGCGCCAAGGCGGTCGAGGAGAAGATGCTGTGGTCCGGCGCGGCGATGGGGCTCAACGGCCTGCAACGCATGCTGCGCATCGTGCTGCCGGCGGCGCTGCCGGAAATCCTCACCGGCTGCCGCACCGGTCTCGTGCTGGCGCTGATCACCATGGTCACCAGCGAAATGATCGCGCGGCAGTCGGGTGCGGGCAACATCCTGTTCAACGCCATGGACATGGCGCAATACGACACCGTGTTCGCGATGATCATCATCATCGGCGCGCTCGGCATCGTGCTCGATGCGGCGTTCGATAAGTTGCGCTGGCGGCTGGTGAAGTGGGCCGAGCCGCATCAGGAAATCCTGCTGGGGGCGTCATGAGCGCGCAACGCCTCACCACGGTCTTGATGGGTGCGTTGCCGATCCTGGTCGTGCTCGCGGTGTGGCAGGCGCTGTGCAGTTTCGATTTTGCGCCGCCGTCGCTACTGCCGCCGCCGGGCAAGGTGTTCTTGCGGCTGGCGCAGCAACTCGGCAGCGTCGGTTTTCTCGACGATATTCTGGCGACGATGATCCGGCTGTTCGCCGGCTTCCTGATCGCGGTGGTGCTCGGCGTCGGCATCGGTCTTGCGGCGGCGGTGGTGCCGGCGATCAACGCGGTGGTGCGGCCGCTAGTGCAGGTGCTGGCGCCGCTGCCGAAGGTCGCGCTCTATCCCGCGCTGATCATCCTGTTCGGTTTCGATCACGCGTCGAAGATCACGCTGGTGACGCTGGACGCGCTGTTTCCGATTCTGCTCTCGACCTATTACGGCGCGTCGATGGTGGAGCAGAAGCAGGTATGGTCGGCGCTCGCCGCCGGCACGCCGCGCTGGCAGATTCTGTTCAAGGTGATCGCGCCGGCCGCGCTGCCGTCGATCCTCACCGGCTGGCGTATCGGGCTGGTGATCTCGTGCATCGTGGTGTTCCTGGCCGAGATGATTTCGTCCACCGACGGCCTCGGCCATCTCTTGGTCGGCGCCGCGCGCACGTTCCAGACGGTGGACATGTTCGTGCCGCTGATCACGATCTCGCTGCTCGGGTTGATGCTCAACGGGCTGCTCTACGGCCTGCGGAAGTATCTGTTGCGCGGCTTTCCGGAGGTGTAACGTTTTCGCTTCGTCATTGCGAGCACTCGGATCAGCGCTTCGCGCTGTCCGAGCACAGGCTCCGCGAAGCAATCCAAATGGCCGCAAAGCAAGAACTGGATTGCTTCGTCGCTACGCTCCTTGCAATGACCAGAACGTGGATGGCCGGGACAAACCCGGCCATGACGCCGGAGAGGTGGTTCTGGGTC
>DATMSE010000075.1:0-3176 GCA_035565575.1 Xanthobacteraceae bacterium | reverse complement strand
AGCAGGACAGCATGCCGGAGGTGTTGCAGGTGACGGCTTCGACGGACGACGGCGTTCCGATGGCCCTGGAGCACAAGACGCTGCCGGTCGGCGGCGTGCAGTTTCATCCCGAGTCGCTGATGTCGCTCGGCGGCGAGGTGGGCCTGCGCATCGTCGAGAACGCATTCCGGCTGGGGCGGGGTGGCTAGCCTTTGACGCCGTCATTGCGAGGAGCGAAGCGACGAAGCAATCCAGGCTTCGTTCCTCACCATCCTGGATTGCTTCGCCTCGCTCGCAATGACGGTGCGGAATGGTTTCGCTGGGAAAGACACCATGGTCCTTGAAGATGATCTGAAAGCCGCTGTCCGCACCATTCCGGATTATCCGAAGCCGGGCATCCTGTTTCGCGATATCACGACGCTGCTCGGCGACGCGCGGGCGTTTCGCCGCGCCGTGGATGAACTGGTGCATCCATGGGCCGGATCGAAAATCGATCAGGTCGCCGGCATCGAGGCCCGCGGATTCATTCTCGGCGGCGCGGTGGCGCATCAGCTCTCGGCGGGCTTCGTACCGATCCGCAAGAAGGGCAAGCTGCCGCATACCACGGTGCGCATCGCCTATTCGCTGGAATATGGCCTCGACGAGATGGAGATGCATGCCGACGCCATCAAGCCGGGCGAGCGCGTGATCCTCGTCGATGACCTGATTGCCACCGGTGGCACCGCGGAAGGCGCGGTGAAGCTGCTGCGGCAGATCGGCGCCGTGGTCTGCGCGGCGTGCTTCATCATCGATCTGCCGGACCTTGGCGGCGCCGATAAGCTGCGCGCCATGGACGTGCCGGTGCGCACGCTGATGGCGTTCGACGGCCATTGAGAAGCAGGTTTCATCGCGACGGACTGAGTGTCCGATATTGTTGCCTCATGGCCGGAAAAGCGCCATGACGAGGTTGAAAGCTCCTTCAGCCGCCCTGCAGCAGCAGCCGCAATTCGATCTCGCGGAAGTTGAAATAAGCGTCGCGAATCCACTGGTGCAGTTCGCTCGAGGAATCTTTCTGTCCGCGCAGAAATTCCGTGAACGAGAACGAGGTGCGATCGATATAGGTGGTGAGGAAGGCCGGCAGCGCCGGGAGACGCAACATCCGGCCGCCGTATTGCGCCGGCATCTCGCCGCGCAGCACGTGTTCGTTGTCGACCGTGATGAGCGCATGCGCCGGCACAGCGGCTTGCAGCATCGCGTAGCTGCGCGCCGACACGCGGTCGCTGTCGGCGACGAACAGCACGACCGGCGCGATGCCGCGCCGCATCGCTTCCTTGAAGAAGCCGATCTGGCCGATCATCGTGAAGAATTCGTCGAAGGCATGAAAGCCGAGATCGATCACCTTGGCGGTGCCATCGTTGAGGATCAGGCGATCCATCAGCGCCATCTTGCCGAAGGTGTCGTCGATTTCCGCGGTTTCCGTTGTGCGCGGCAGGAAATCGAGCAGCGTCGGTTCCTTCAGGTTGACATCGAAACCGATCACGCCGCCGCGCTGCAACAGCAAAAACTCGCACAGCAGCCGCGCGATCAGCGTTTTGCCGACCAAGGGCCGGGGCGAGCAGACGATGTAGACGGGCGTGCGGCGCATGGCGCGAGATTGCAACGAACGAGCTGGGTTCCGGGCCGGACGGACGTCGTGCGCCGTCAGCGCCGGGCATAGCCGTTCGAAGAACGGCGTCGCTTCGCTCGCCTATGCCCGGCGATCCACCATTCTTTGAAAGGAGATGGATGCGCGGGTCAAGCCCGCGCATGGCGCGAAACCTCGTGGCCATGCCACAACACGCTGGGCCGGTGCCGCCGCTCCAGCGGTGTTTCTTGCGTACGGGACCGGCTATTTTTCGCCGGCCGATTTGGCAGCCGGCTTGTCGCCCGAGGCCGCCTTGTCCTTATCCTTGTCTTTGTCCTTTTCCTTGCCGACGATGTCCGTCAGCTTGATGCGGTCGAACTCGCTCCAGACATTGGCGAGCCAGTGGCGGACATAACCGCGCAGCACGAAGGAGTAGTTGGCGTTCTCATCCTTCGGTCCCTTGTTGGCGACGAATTTGAGAAACGGCACGGAGGAGACTTCGACCTGCTCGAACGCCATTTCGTTGAGCTTGGGAATCGTGATCTCGGTCGCGTCCTTGATGCGATGGAAATAGGAGTTGTAGGTCGCCTGATCCCACTCGAAGAAGCTGGTGTTGTTGATGAAGTTCTTCACCAGAAAATACTTCGCGCCGTCCATGAAGTTCGCGGTTTCGGCGATCTCGTCCAGCGAGGCGATGGACGGGCCGAGAATGTGGAACACGGCGAAGGTGATCTGGCCGGACTTGGCGGCATCGAGGAAGCCGATATCGCGCAGCGAAGCCAGCGCCGGCGACAGCAGGCCGGCGCGAACGTCGATCACGGTCACCGACGGCGCGACGGTGTTGAGCGTATCGAAGATCTTCATCTGATCGGCGGTCGCCGTCATGTCGACGATCTCGGTGATGTCGGGATGGAAACGCTTCAGCGTGCCGCGCGGGGATTCCGTGTCGAACGCCCGGGTTGGAACATTGTTGGCGCTGAAATAATCGAGCACCGTGCGCGACACGGTGGTCTTGCCGACGCCGCCCTTATCCGCACCCACGACAATCACTGCTGGTTTCGCCATGACGTTCCTTTATGCGCTGTTTTTGAAGCGAGCATGAAGGCTCATGCCCGTGTCCCCATTGCGGGCGGACCCGATCGGGCTGCCGCAGTCCCAGATTGCGCTGACTTTGGTCGCGAAGATGGCAGAAACGAGGGAGATTTCAATCACCGCGGCCGCCGATAACGTTAATCCCGCCAAAGTCGGTTAACAATCGCGGCGAGCACGATCAATGCCGGCCCCAGGGCCCGGGAATTGGTCCCGGGATCGGCCCGGGAAGCGCCCCCGGCAAAGATCCCGGCACAGGCTGCTGCCCGTTGATAGTGGGTGGAGGAGGCGGCGCGGGGTCGTCGCTCCATGGCCCATGCACGGGCGGCTCCGATTCCTCTGTCGCGGCTTCAGCCTGCGGCAACGACAGCGGGCCGGGATCGTGGCCGCCGGCGAATTTCACCAGCGCCTTGACGCGCTCGTCCACCGAAGGATGCGTCGCGAACAGGTCGGCGAAGCCTTCGCGCGGATTGTCGACGCACATTTCCATCACCGCCGAGGTCGC
>DATMSE010000074.1:0-4332 GCA_035565575.1 Xanthobacteraceae bacterium | reverse complement strand
ATCAGGGACTATTACGAGGCGCGGCGCGAGGCGTTGGAGGAGGGTGGCGGCGGCGCGGTCTATCAGCCACTGCCGCCGGACCGGCTCTATCTCACCGAAGGCGAGTGGCAGGCGCGGCTGGACGCGGCTGCACTGGCGCGGCTGACACCGTTCGCTATTCCGGAAGACGGCACCGCCGCCATCGATGCCGGGGCGCGTCAGGGCCGAAATTTCGCACCCGAACGCGCCGACAGTTCCGTGAATGTCTTTGCCAGTGTGGTTGCGCATGTCCAGGCCCTGCAGGCGGCGCGCAAGAAGGTCGTTATCGCGTTATGGAGCGAAGGCTCGCGCGAGCGCATGTCCAGCATGCTGACCGACCACAAGCTCTTGAATCTTACCAGCGTCAACAGTTGGCGCACCGTACAGGCCACGCCGCGCAACGAAACCATGCTCGCGGTGGTCGGCATGGAATCGGGGTTCGAGACCGATGCCGTCGCCGTCATTACCGAGCAGGATATTCTCGGCGACCGCCTGGTGCGGCCGCGCAAGGCCAGCCGCAAACTGGAGAACTTCATCTCGGAGGTTACCAGCCTGTCGACCGGCGACATTGTCGTGCACGTCGAGCACGGCATCGGGCGCTTCATCGGCTTGCAGACGCTGGACGTTGCCGGTGCGCCGCATGATTGCGTCGAACTGCGTTACGCCAACGACACCAAGTTGTTTCTGCCGGTCGAGAATATCGATCTTCTGTCGCGTTACGGCTCCGACCAGACCAATGTCGAACTCGACAAGCTCGGCGGCAGCGGTTGGCAGGCCCGCAAGGCCAAGCTCAAGAACCGCATTCGCGAGATCGCCGGCGAGCTGATCAAGATCGCCGCCGAGCGTCATCTGCATGAAGCGCCCAAGCTCGCGGTTCAGCCCGGGCTTTATGACGAGTTCTGCGCTCGTTTTCCCTATGAGGAAACCGAGGATCAACTCACCGCCATCAACGCGACGCTGCACGATCTCGAAAGCGGCAAGCCGATGGACCGACTGGTCTGCGGTGACGTCGGTTTCGGCAAGACCGAAGTCGCGCTGCGCGCGACCTTCGCGGTGGCGCTGCAGGGCAAGCAGGTCGCCGTGGTGGTGCCGACCACGCTGCTGGCGCGCCAGCATGCGAAGAACTTTGCCGAGCGCTTTCGCGGTTTTCCGGTCAACGTGGCGCAGGCCTCGCGCCTGGTGTCGTCAAAGGAATTGAGCCAGACCAAGAAGGGACTGGCCGACGGCACGGTCGATATCGTGGTCGGCACGCATGCGCTACTCGGCAAAACGATCAAGTTCAAGGATCTCGGATTGCTCGTGGTGGACGAGGAGCAGCATTTCGGTGTCTCGCACAAGGAGCGCCTCAAGCAGCTCCGGGCCGAAGTGCATGTGCTGACATTGAGCGCGACGCCGATCCCCCGCACCCTGCAACTGGCGCTGACCGGAGTACGCGACCTGTCGATCATCGCTTCGCCCCCGGTGGATCGTCTCGCCGTGCGCACCTTCGTGGCGCCGCACGATCCGCTAATGATCCGCGAAGCACTGCTGCGTGAACGCTATCGCGGCGGTCAGGCCTTCTATGTCTGTCCGCGCATCGACGACCTTGCCGAGGTGAAGGACTTCCTCGACAAACATGTGCCGGAGATGAAAGTCGCGGTGGCTCATGGCCAAATGCCGCCGACCGTCATCGAGGACATCATGTCGGCTTTCTATGACGGCAAGTACGACATTCTGCTGTCGACCACCATCGTCGAATCCGGCCTCGATATCCCGTCCGCCAATACGCTCATCGTGCACCGCGCCGACATGTTCGGCCTTGCCCAGCTCTATCAGCTGCGCGGCCGCGTCGGACGTTCGAAGCTGCGCGCCTATGCGCTGTTCACGCTTCCCTCGGAACACAAGATCACCGCACAAGCGGAGCGGCGGCTCAAGGTATTGCAATCGCTCGAGACGCTGGGTGCCGGCTTCCAATTGGCCTCGCACGACCTCGACATTCGTGGTGCCGGCAATCTGCTCGGCGAGCAGCAGTCCGGGCACATCAAGGAAGTCGGCTTCGAACTTTATCAATCGATGCTGGAGGAGGCGATCCTTAATCTCAAGGCGGGCATCGCCGAGCCAGTGGCCGATCGCTGGTCGCCGCAAATCACCATCGGCATGCCGGTGCTGATTCCGGAGGACTATGTGTCCGACCTCGCGGTGCGGCTGTCGCTGTATCGGCGGCTGGCGGATTTCGAAACCGAAGACGAGATCGAGAATTTCGGCGCCGAATTGCGCGACCGGTTCGGTCCGCTACCGGACGAAGTGCGCTATCTTTTCAAGGTCGCCGCCATCAAGACGTATTGCCTGCGGGCCAATATTGAGAAGCTCGATGCCGGACCGAAGGGCGCCGTCATCACCTTCCGCGACAACAGCTTCGCACAGCCGGATCGCCTCGTTGCCTTCATCCGGCGGCACGGCCAGGCCGCGAAGGTGCGCCCCGACATGAAGGTGGTATTCCTGCAAAGCTGGGAAACGCCGGAGGAGCGGCTTTCCGGCGCGACGGACATTGTGCGGCAATTGGCCGAACTCGCTGAGGGACGCAAGGCCGCCTGAGCCGCCGGTCAGACACCCGCACGACATCTTGCTCAGGATGCCGCCCGCCGCGCGTCTTTGCCGAGACGCGCAAGCAACGTGGCTGCAGTGTCGCCCTTCCTCAGCGTCTCGATTTCGATGTGCGGATCGAGCCTTGTGCCGCGTCTCGCGCTATACACGGTGTGCTTCATCACGCTCGCGAGCCGCTTGGCGATTGCAGCGGCGTTGCGGGCACCGACCTCGACGAATACCGCAGTCATCGAGCCATCGTCGTGGAGCGTGGCGAAATCCATGCGGCGCATCAGGCGGCTCAGAATGCGTGCCGCGTCATACTGCTCGCGAGGATGGATTTCACTGAAGGAGAACCGGACGATCGACAATCCGGAGCGATGCGCCTGCGCCTGTTCGATAGCGGTAGCGAGATCGCGATCGAAGGCCGCGGCTGTCAGCAGTCCGCTTCGTGGATCGAGAAGGCCGCCCGCGTCGATCGATCGCAGGATGCGCGTCACCCGCTGCTCAAAGGCATGCTGTCGGATCAAGGGCAGGGCACAGATCATGATCTGTGCCGGATCGCTCGTTGCCTCCAGATTGGGGAGATCATAGTTGCAGTTGGCGGTCGGCGCGATGATCGGCAGGTTACGGAAGCGCGGATCCTCGGAGAGCACCGCGAGGAATGCGTCCAGAACGCGAGCTGTAAAACCATCACCGATCACGATGCCATCGACGTCCCGCGCGTTGAGGTGTTTGGCAGCCGCTTCAATGCTCAAGGCGCCGACCACTCCGACCTTCTCGCCGAGCGCCACCGACAAAGTCGGATAGGAGGTCCCCCGTCCGAGCAGGAGAACAGTTGCATCCTGCAGCGGATCGGTATCCGGAAGCATCGCGGTTGAGGAATGGTCGGACTGGCGGCGCAACATCGTCGCATGTAGTGCACGAACCCGCAGCGCCGCGCGCAAACGGGCGATCAATCGGTCAAGGTTGCCGGCGGCAGTGGTGAACGGAATGGCCTTGCCGGGCAGTTCGCCGGCAGGGTCGAGGGCGATCAGCGGAATATAGGGTTCAGCCGCGGCAAGTCGCCGGGCCAAGGTTTCGACGGCTCTGACGCCTGCATTCGCGGCGTCGACGATGATCGCTGCTGGAAGACCCTCATTCAGTTTGCGCGAGACCTCGGACCAGCCGACTGCGATCGCCGAATCAAACTCGGACGTGAGATCGGCTGCGAGCGATCGACCATCGCGATCAAAAATCGAAAAAATTGGTCCGTATTCTGACATCAGGCGCGCGGGGTTTGAGGAGCGGTTCCAAACTAGTTCCCCAGCCTTAATGACCGGTCAATGGATATCCGCGGCTTTGATGCGAAATCACCGCTTGGCGGCTTGCGTCTTTGGATCGTTGTGAAAGAGGTGATGTATTGTATTGATCTGATATTGTTTTTCTGGATTGGCGCAGCCTGGGCCGGCAACGATCGCGGTTCGGCTTGCAGTTGCGGATCAAGCCTGGCTGATGCGATCACGGAAGGCCTCAATCATCAACGGATTGAGACCAAGCTCGGTAAGAGCGCCGCGTGCGCGCGCGTTGTCGTTGGCCCGCCCGGCAAGGCGGTGGCCGCTCAGGCGATCCGGCAGCGCGGTCAACATCGTGCCCTCGCCAAGGCGCTTGGCCCAGGCATCCAGATCGTCGGCCTGAAACCGATAGCCGCCGACGGTGAGAAGGCCGGACGGAGGCGCGGTGATGCAGATCGCGCCGGTGGTTCGATCGATC
>DATMSE010000073.1:0-8090 GCA_035565575.1 Xanthobacteraceae bacterium | reverse complement strand
GTCGACTTTTTTCCAAATCTCTGCTGCCAGCGTAGCGAAGCTGCGCTGGAGCACAAGCGACGCGGATGCGCGGCTGTCCTCCCGCCCGGTTCTTGAAACGCAGGGCGAAACGAGGCAACAACAGGCCGGCGCGGCGCACTTTCACCCGCGAAGGAGAATTCCGGTGACAATCAAAGCCGTCGTTTTCGATGCATATGGCACGCTGTTCGACGTGCAATCGGTCGCCGCCATCACCGAGGAGACGTTTCCCGGCCACGGCGACATCATCACGCAGATCTGGCGCATCAAGCAGCTCGAATATAGCTGGCTGCGCTCGCTGATGGGCCGCTACGAGGATTTTTCTACGATCACCCGCGACGCGCTGGCCTATACGCTGCGCTGCCTCGGCCTGCCGCGCGACGACGCCGCCTTCGCGCGGATCATGGAAAAGTATCTCCATCTCGACCTTTATCCCGACGCGCGCGCGGCGCTCGATGCCATGCGCGACCGCAAGCTGGCGATCCTCTCCAACGGCAGCAGCGACATGCTCAACGCGCTGGTGCGCAACAGCGGTCTCGATACCGTTCTCGACGCCATCATCAGCGTCGACGCCAAGCGCATCTTCAAGCCGCATCGCGACGCCTATGTGCTGATCGAGGAGAAGCTCGGCGTCGCGCCCGCCGACGTGCTGTTCATCTCGTCGAACCCCTGGGACGCCTGCGGCGCCAAGGCGTTCGGCCTGCGCGTCGCGTGGATCGAGCGCGTCACGCCGGAAGCGATGGCGCGCGAGTGCGCGCGAACCGATCTCGTCGCACCGCTGACGATGTTCAAGGCGCTGCGCATGCAGATGGACGAACTCGGCGTCGAACCCGACCACCGCATCGCCGCGCTGTCCGACCTGCCGAAACTGGTCGCCGCCGGCTGATCCTTCTGCACCTTGACTCACGGAAATCGAAAATGAGTGTTGAATCCGTTCGCGCCTTCTTCCAGACCCATGCTCCGGAATTCGAGGTGATCGAATCCGACAAGAGTTCGGCGACGGTGCCGCTCGCGGCGGAGGCCTTCGGCGTCAAGCCGGAAGAGATCGCCAAGACCTTGTCGCTGCGCGTCGGCGAGCGCTATGTGCTGGTGGTGACCAAGGGCACCGCGCGGCTCGACAACAAGAAGGCCAAGACGGCGTTCGGCGCCAAGCCGCGCATGCTCGGGCCCGAGGAAGTCGTCGACATCACCGGCCATCCGGTCGGCGGCGTCTGTCCGTTCGGATTGAAGACGCCGTTGCAGGTCTATTGCGACATCTCGCTACAGGCCTTCGAGGTCGTGGTGCCGGCGGCGGGCTCGACCAACAGCGCCGTGCGCATCCCGCCGCAGCGCATGGCCGAACTCACCGCCGCCGAATGGGTCGATGTCTGCCAGGCGCAGGATTAGACCGCCGCGCCGGCTCTCACTTGCCGAGCCAGGGAATCAGCCGCGCTTCAGCGATGAGAACCGCGCGGTTGAGCAGATAGCCGGTGATCGCGAGGCAGATCACCGCCGCATACATCGCTTCGGGCCGCAGCGCATATTGCATCTGGATGATGTAATAGCCGAGCCCGGCGGAGCCCGCGATCATCTCCGCGATCACCGTCACCACCAGCGCGATGCCGGTGGCCGTGCGCATGCCGGCGGCGATCATCGGCAGCGCAGCCGGCAGCACGACGCTGAGCAATGTCTTGCGCGCGGAGACGCGGAACGTGCGCGCGGTCTGCAGCAGCACGTCGTCGACGCCGGCGACTCCCGCCAGCGTATTGAGAAAGACCGGAAAGAAACACGCCAGCGAGATCACGAAGATCTTCAGCGCGTTGTCGACGCCGAGAAACAGGATCAGCGGCGGCACGATGGCGGGCGCCGGAATCGGCCGCAGCACCTCGACGATCGGCTTCAGAACATACCGCGCCCAGCGGTTGGTGCCGAGCAGCAGCCCCAGCGCGACGCCCGCACCGCAGCCGATCACGTAGCCGCTGGCGGTGCGCATCAAGGTCGAGGCCAGCAGTTGCAGCAGTTCGCCGCTGATCAGCCCCTGCAGCAGCGCCACGAACACGGCGGACACCGGCGGCCAGTTGGCGCTGTTGGCCCAGCCGAGCCGCGCCGAGACCTCCCACAGCACCAGCAACGCGACGACCAGCAGGACGCCGTTCAGCCGCCGCGAATGGCGCAGCCATGAACGCGCGCCGTCCGCCGCCGGCGCGGCCGGCGACGGTACGACCTGCGAGGGGATTGAGCGATCGGTCATAGCGCCGTGTTGGCGACCAGCGGCTTGACGTCGATCGGGCCCTTCAGGAGCTTGTTCTCGATCATCAGCTTCATCGTCTTCTCGATCTGCGGCGGATCGACCTTCAGCGGCGAGGGTGACATCTGAATCCTGCTCAGCAGATCGACATTGATGCGCGTGAAGCCGGAGACGATCTCCAGAAGCTCCGGCTTGCCACGATTGGCGTTGTACCATTCGATGCCGCGGCGAAGCGCGCGCACGAACTTCTCGGCGGTCTGCGGATGCTCGGCCAGGAATTTCGACGTGGTCAGGTACTGCCCGACATCGACGCCGAGTTGCACCGCGCTATAGGGGTGCCCGATCTTGGTGAATTCGGGCTTAGCGGTCGCCAGCGCGACATAGGGAATTACCATGTAGCCGGCATCGACCTGCTTCTGGCGCAGCGCGTCCTCCATCTGGGGGTGCGGGATTTCCTTGTAGGTCACCTTGTCCGGATCGCCGCCGGTCGCCTTGATCCAGGCGCGGGCGTAGAGCCAGATCACGTTGTTGCGGGTGTTGACGCCCACGGTCTTGCCTTCGAGATCCTTGCCGGTCCTGATGCCGCTGTCGGCGCGCACCACCAGCGCCGAGGTGTCATTCTCCGGAGTCTCGATCTTGGTGCCCGGCGCGACGACGCGGATGTCGATGCCCTGCTGCGCGGCCAGCAGCATCGAGACGACGTTGCCGTAGACGATATCGAAGCTGCCGGCGACGAGACCGGGAATGCCGGTGGCGCCGCCCGCCGACGGCGAGGTGTCGATGGTGATGCCCTCGTCGGCGAAATAGCCCTGCTTGATCGCCGCGAATAGCGGCGTCACGTCGTTGATCGGAATGATGCTGACGCGCAGCTTGGTTGGTTCGGCGGCCCGCGCCGGGCTCACGGCGCTGGCGGCGCCGGCGACGACCGCGGCCAGCATGCCGCAGGCAAATCCGATCGACCTGAGATATTTCATGTCACCCTCCTGTTGTTGTTTTCATCGCCCGCGCCACGGCACGGCGATTTGCTCGATCTTGTCGAACAGCAGACTCAAACCGGCGCCGAACGCGGCCAGAACGGCGATCCACGCATACATCTGCTGGGTCTGGAACGCGCGCTGCGTATCCAGAATGACGAAGCCGAGGCCGTCGAGGCCCGCCAGCATCTCGGCGAGGATCGCCAGCACGATGCCGAGGCTGAGCGCGACCTTCATGCCGGTGAGGATCGCCGGCATCGCCGCCGGCAGGATCACCGCGCGCAGCGTGGTCCAGCGGCTGCAGCGAAACGTCCGCGCCGTCTCCAGCAGCACCGGATCGATGCCGCGCACGCCCTGATAGGTGTTGATGAGCACGGGAAACACCGCGGCGAAGGCGATAATGGTCACCATGGTCGCCATGCCGATGCCCAGAAACAGGAACAGTGCCGGCACCAGCGCCGATTTCGGAATCGGCCGCAACAATTCCACCAATGGCTCGAGCAGTCCGTCCGCGAACGGGCTGCATCCCATCCACAGGCCGACGGCGATGCCGAGGATGCAGGCGACGCCATAACCGATGACGAACAGATAGACGGTATGCAGCAGCGGCCGCAGCACGTCGCCGTCGGCGATCAGATCGCGCAGCGCGGCGGCGATCGCCGAGGGTGGCGGCAGCAGCACGCGATTGACGAGACCGTAGCGCGCCGCGCACTCCCACAGCACCGCCACCGTCGCCAGCGACAGCAGTCCGACAGCGCGCGACAGGACGCGCTCAGACATGGGTGGCCCCGTGCGCCGTCCTGCCGAGCAGCGCCGACATCAGATGATGCCGCAGTTCGAGGAAGCGGCTGTCCTCGCGCGTCGTCAACTGATCGCGCGGCCGCGGCAGGTCTACGGCGACGATCTCGGAAATATGCGAGGGCCGCGCGCTCAGCACCGCCACCCGATCGGCGAGGAACACCGCTTCATCCACGTCATGGGTGACCAGGATCGCGGTGAAACCGCTCTGCTGCCACAGCTCGAGCACCAGCGATTGCAGCTCCATGCGCGTCAACGCATCGACCGCGCTGAACGGCTCGTCCAGCAGCAGGACGTCGGGCTTTGCCGCCAGCGCGCGGGCGATCGCCACGCGCTGCTGCATGCCGCCGGACAACTGCCACGGATAGCGATCCTCGAATCCGGCAAGCCCGACCTGGCGGATATAGCTGCGGCACTGCTCGCGCAGTTCGGCACGCTGGGCCCGCGGCGCGCTCTCCAGCGGAAACATCACGTTGTCGAGCACCGTGCGCCAGGCGAACAGCGACTTCGAATATTGCTGGAATAGATAGACGAAGCGGTCCGGCGGACCGGTGACCGGCCGGCCGCCTTCCTCGACGCGGCCCGCGCTCGGCGGCATCAAGCCGGCCGCGATGCGCAGCAGCGTCGATTTTCCGCAGCCGGACGGCCCGACGATGGCGAGGAATTCATGGGGCGCGACATCGAGCGAGATGCCGTCCAGCGCCAACAGCCCCCTGCCCTCGCCGCCGTCGCCGAAGGTCTTGCTGATATTGTCCAGCGACAGGCGCACGCTCATCCGACGCTCTCTTTCCTTGTCGCCGCGCTCAGCCGGCGCGCGTGAAGACGGTGCGCCCGCCGACGATGGTCCGCAGCGCGACGATGGCCTTGAGATCCTCCTCGGGAACGGTGAGCGGATCGCCGGACAGCACGGCCAGATCGGCGAGCTTGCCGACCTCGATCGTTCCGCTCTTGTGTTCGGAGAAGGAATAGCGCGCCGCGGCGCTGGTATAGAGCCGCAAGGCCTCCTCGCGCGTCACCCGCTGATCGGCGCCGTAAACGTTGCCGTTGATGTCCTTGCGCGTCACCATGATGTACATGTTGATGAACGGATTGAGGGTATTGATCGGGAAATCGGTGCCTTGCGCGACAGCGTCGAGGCCCATCTCGTCGATCATCCAGCGCAGCGGAATGGCGCGCGCCGCGGTTTCCTCGCCAAGATAATTGGCGATGGTCGCGGCCTTGTCCCACAGGAACACGCTCTGCGTATCGACGCGGACGCCGAGCGCCCTGGCGCGGCGCATCTGATCGGGCTGCATCAGGCTGCCGTGGATCACGATGAAGCGGCGATCGCGGATCGACTTCTCGCGGTCCGCATGCTCGTAGGCATCGAGCAGCTTGTCGATGGCGGCATCGCCCACCGCATGCGCGCCGACGCGCCAGCCGAGACGGTTGGCGATCGCCACCAGCTCGTTGAGCCGCTCCTGCCCGACCACGACCGTGCCGTGATAGCCTGGCTGGTCCGGATAGCTCTCGCGCATGTCGGCGGTGCGCAGCGTCATGCCGCCGTCGATCTGCATCTTGAGGCCGGAATAGCTCAGCCAGTCGTCGCCGAAATCGGACGCCGTGCCCATCATGCCGAGGAACGATTGCCAGTCCTCGACGGACAGCGTCGGGTTCAGGCCGCCGGTTGGCGCGAACATGGCGCTGATGCGCAGCGTCGCATCGCCATTGCCCGCGATGATCTGATGCACCCGCATGTCTTCGGGATTGACGCGGGCGCTGATGGCGCTGGTGATGCCGAAGCTGTTGAAATAAGCCATGGCATCGCGGATCTGCTGCACGCGAACTTCCTGGCTCCATGGCGGCAGCAGCTTCTGGACCAGATCCTCGGCCGCCTCTTCCAGCACGCCGTTCGGCTCGCCGCTCGCCTTGTCGCGATGGATCTCTCCGCCGGCGGGATCGGGCGTATCGCGGTCGATGCCGGCGAGCTTCAGCGCCAGGCTGTTGGTCAGCGTGAAGTGACCGACCGGCAGGCAGACCGGATGATCCGGCGCCACATCGTCGAGTTCCCAGCGATGAAGGAAACGCTTCTCCTTCATTTGTGCGACCGGATGCCACATCCGGCCGCGAATCCATTCGCCCGGCGCGGTGCGCGCGGCCATGTCCTTCACGCGCGCCAGCGCTTCGGCCACCGTCGTGACGCCGTCGAACGACACCGTGTAATTGAACAGGCCCGCCGCCTCGACATGGGCGTGGGTGTCGATCAGTCCCGGAACCACGGTGCGTCCGCCCAGGTCGGTCACCTCGGTGGTCGCACCGACAAACGCCTTCACCTCGGCATTGCTGCCGACCGCCATGAAGCGCCCCTCGCGGATCGCCACGGCCTCCGCAATCGAAAACGCCGCGTCGGCGGTGAGGATGCGGCCGTTGAGGAGGACCGTATCGGCCTGCGCCCAGGCGGCGGGATCGTTCAGGTCTGTCTTCATGTTATTGTCTTTGCTCCTGACCGGATTCCGCGGAATGCGGGCGCAGCGATCGCCGGATCGCCACGCGCTGCATCAGCGTCCCCCTGGCGCCGCATCGGCGGCGGCCATTTGATGTCGTGTGATTTTGTAAATATTCGTTTTTATATGTAGTCAACACTATTGTATGATATCGACGATTGTCAAACTTCGCCGCCATGGTTTGACGAGCCGCGTGCCACCCGAAGCGTCACATGACGTGACGCCGGTGCGACACGTGCTGTGGAGCCTAATGAGGGGCTGATCCGCCGCGAGGGACGCGAGGCGCTGGCGCGGTTGCGCGACGAGGCGCAATCATCGGCGCCGCGTCAGGCGTCCGTCAGCGGATTTCGCAAGACACACCCGAACAAGGCACACCCGAACAGGAGACCGGCCCCAGATGCTGAAGATCGGTGATGCGCTGATTGCTGCGGTGGAAGAAAGCGTGCAGCCCAGCTTCGTGCCGAAGCTGCTGTTTCCGGACTCCGACCCCGAGGCGCTGGCGCGGCACATGCACTGGATGGCGCCGCTGCATTACGACATTCCGGAAGGCAGGTTTCGCACCTCCGTCCGCAGCTTTCTGGTGAAGACCGGCCGCCATACGGTGTTGATCGACACCTGCGGCGGCAATCACAAGAACCGGCCGTATTTCCCGCGCTTTCACCAGCGCGAACATCCCTGGCTGGCGCGGCTGGCCGCGGCGGGTGTTACCCCAGAGCAGGTCGATTTCGTGATGTGCACGCATCTTCATGCCGACCACGTCGGCTGGCACACCAGGTTGCAGGACGGGCGCTGGACGCCGACTTTTCCCAACGCGAAATACATCATGCATCGCGACGAACTGGCGCGCTGGAATCCGGCGCTGCCGACCTATCAGTTCTATCCGCACAACGAATTCACCTGGGCGGATTCCATCCTGCCGGTGGTGGAAGCGGGTCAGGCGGTCGCGGTCAACGACGGCTATACGCTGGATGACGTGCTGACGCTGCTGCCGACGCCGGGGCACACCTTCTCGCACTGCGCCATCCATCTGCACTCGCGCGAGCAGCACGCGATGTTTTCCGGCGACGTCATGCACGTGCCGCTGCAGGTCTACTATCCGCAGTGGGGCACCAGCCTCGATGACGATCCGCAACTCGGCGTCCGCTCGCGGCTGCATCTGCTGGAAAGCTGTGCTGAATCCCGCACGCTGCTGCTGCCGACGCATTTCGTCCCCGAGAACGGCTGCTTCATCGCCCGCAGCGGCGCCGGCTTTTCGGTGCAGTGGAACGAGGACGCAAGCTGAGGAGCCCGCATGACCACGACGATCGCCACGCGCCGCCCGCTTCAGCGAACGGAGCCCGTCAGCATCCTCCCCCAATGCGACGCCGGCGGACGGGCGGATCGCGCAGGTCGTCGCCGATGCCGCTGCAAACGCGCCGGACGCCTATCCGACACGCTGATTGTCCCCGCGCTTGCCAACGCGCATGACCATGGGCGAGGCCGCTAGGCGACGCGGGACCTCGGCGAAGCCTTGGTTGCATCCTTTGCCACATCCTTGGCCTTGCCGGACTTGGCATTCGCGCCGTTCGGCTTGGCAGCTTTGGCTGCCCG
>DATMSE010000072.1:0-5280 GCA_035565575.1 Xanthobacteraceae bacterium | reverse complement strand
ACGAACAGTTCGCGCGACACGTAATCCTTGACGTTGTCGCAATGCGCGGCGGCCTCCTCGTAGAGCGTCCGCGCACTGATTTCAGCGGCAAGATCGCATTCCAGGATTTCCTTGATGTTCTGGCCGATGCGCAGCGGATCCAGCACCTGCATATTGGGGAAGCCTTCGAGGAAAAGGATGCGATCGGTGAACCGGTCGGCGTGATTCATTTCTTCGATGGATTCCTTGCGCCACTGCTTGGCAAGATCCTTCAGGCCCCAGTTGTCAAGCAGGCGATAATGCAGCCAATATTGGTTGATCGCGGTCAGTTCGCTCCGCAATCCCTTGTTGAGGTATTCGATGACCTTGGCATCGCCCTTCATAATCATCCGCTCCTTGCCGCAAACGCGATCGTCAATTTAGAACGCTTCTAAATCAAATCCTGTTCCTGGGCAAGCGCAATCGGGCAGCCGTCCACACGCGCCCCGCGCCGGCTGCGGCGCACAAGCGACGTCAATAAAATCGGCAGGAAAAATCAGGCGTTTACGGGAAGCGGAAGGAGCGCATCGCTGAGCGCGGCCCCGATCTCGGCGTGGCGATCGGCCGCATGACTGTGGGGACATCCCGCACAACAGCCCTTGGCGCAATCCCCTAGCGCCTCGGTCATGATCTGCTTGATGGTGCGGGCGCAGCGGCCGCATTCGGCGCTGCAGCCCAGACAGCCGTACACCTGCTTGGCCGTTCGCGGCACATCCGGTGTACCGGTCACGACAGCACGCACGTCGTGATCGCTCAACACATTGCAGGAACAAACAATCATGACAGGGAAAGAGGCCCGGTGGATCGACCTCTTCTAGGTATTGAAGAGACGCAGCAGACGCAAAAGGAAAAGCGCCAATTTGCAGCTATTCCAAACTACTGCGCGCTATAGATTGGAATGAATCCAATCTCTCTGGCGAACCCCGGAGACGCGGCTTCTGACCCATTGGCATCGGTCGGCGCCCCGGCAGCGGCCGGGTGAACGTGCTCGCTCCCCTGATCAGGCGGGATTTCGGCAGGCCCGTTCATTGAACGTTCAAGCGAAATATGAAACTTTTCCAGCGACAGATCGCTTTTCCTGTCCAGCGTTTCGAGAGAAAGGTAATGCCATGAAGAAAGCACTGATGGCTGTTGCAACCGCCGCCACGCTCGCCGTTGCGGTTCTGGCGACGCCGCAAACCGCCGAAGCGCGCGGAGGCCGTATCGCCGCGGGTGTTGCGGCCGGCGTGATCGGCGGCGCATTGCTCGGCGGAGCACTGGCCGGGCCGGGCTATTACGGTTACGGACCGGGCTATTATGGCCCCGGCTACGGTTATTACGGCGGCCCGGCTTATGTCGCAGGTCCCTGCTACTGGCAGCGCCAGCGCTTCTGGGACGGCTACGGCTGGCGTGTGCGCCGGGTTCGCGTTTGCGGCTGATGTCGCGCGAGCGGCGCAAGACACTATAGTGGCGCAAGACACTATAAAGGCATGAATGTTAAAAAACGCTCCGGACAGTGATTCAACCGTCCGGAGCGTTTGTTTTGGCGTAAATTGGCCACCATTGCATCCGACTGAGTCCGCGTGTTGACCCGCGATGATGATCCGATGGTCCACACCGGATGCCCAAGAACCTGAGCAAGAACCTGAGACTGAGTTTTCACCGGACCTCATTCCTTCTCGCGACAAACCAGCGCTGCCGATAGCGCTTCCTTTCAGGAGTCACTCGATCATGAAGACCACGTTCACAGCCCTGTTGGCCGCAGCCACCGTGGCAGCCTCGCTCGCAGTCAGCGCGCCGGCCGCCCATGCCGATGGCGGCCGCATCGCCGCCGGTGTTGCAGGTGGCCTGCTCGGCGGCGCCCTGCTCGGCGCGGCGATTGCCAACTCGCAGCCGGCCTATGCCGCACCTCCACCGCCGCCGGCATATTATGCGCCGCCGCCGGCCTATGTCGTCGAGCCGGCATGCCACTTCGAGCGCGAGCGCTTCTGGGACGGCTACGGCTGGCGCAGCCGCCGCATTCGCGTTTGCGACTGAGGCAGATCGCTAGCGGATTGGACGACGAGAACCCGGCTTCGGCCGGGTTCTTTTTTGCCCGTATCAACGCGCGGCGGCCATCGCCCGCAATACGGCCTCGCTCGGCCAGCAATCGACCTTGAGACCTTTCGCCTTTTGGAAGACCCCGAGCGCCGTGCGCGTCAACATTCCGGCCTTGCCATCGATCTTGTCGTGATAGAGGCCAAGCCGCGTCAGATGGCGCTGCATCGCTTCGACGTCGCGGCTGCGTAGTTGCGTCGACGCCGACCACTTGGTCGCAAATGGCAATCCGTTGCCCATGCGATCGCTGAGATGGCCCACGAACAGCACATACAGATCCGAAAAATTATACTCCTTGATGACGAAGTAGTTCTTCGTCGTCAGGAAGGCGGGCCCATAGCTGCCCTCCGGCTGTAGCAGCGACGCCGGCTGTGCCTGCTCGGCCGCGCTCAGTTTCTCGCCACGCACCGGCACGAATCCCGCACGCAGCCATTCGCCGATCGGACGGGTGATCTCCGGCCGGCCAAGCGTACAATCGGCGTTCGGCGGCGCCTGCACCTCATAGGCCCAGCGCAGGCCGCGCTGCCAGCCTTTGTTGACAAGCTGCTGCGCGGCGGACGCCAAGGCATCCGGGATCGACGACCAGATATCGACGCGGCCGTCGCCGTCGAAATCCACGCCATGCTTATAAAGCTCCGACGGCAGGAACTGCGTCAGTCCCGTCGCGCCCGCCCATGACGAACGGAAATCCTTGCGCGCCACCACGCCGTCGTTGAGCAGCTTCAGCGCCAGGATGAACTCCTCGCGAAACTGCTCCTTGCGGCGGCCGACATAGGCCTGCGTCGCCACCACGCGCAGCGCGTCGTAAGGCAGACGATAGCGGCCGTAGTCGGTCTCGCGGCCCCAGATCGCGAGAATGACGGTGCCCGGCACGCCGAAGCGCTTCTCGATCGCGGCCAGCGTCGCGCGATGTTGCTGTATCAGACGCCTGCCCTCGCCGGCGAGCCGCGCGATGGTGGTTTCCTTCACGTAATCCGCAGGCACCTGCACGAACTCGGCCTGCGACGGCGCGCCGGTCGCGGGACGACCCGGCAAGAGCAGGTCAGGCAATTTGTAGTCCGGCTCCAGCCCGCGGGTCTGCGCCTCGAAGGTCGCACGCGTGACACCGGCCTTCTGCGCATCCGGCCAGACCGATTCGACGAAGCGGGTAAAGCCGGCATCGGCGGCGCGCGCTTGCGGCGTCGCCACGCACAGCGCGGTCAATAGCGAGAGCGCGAGCACGCATCGCCGCCCCAGCCCGAACCGGCGGCGCGGACGCGCGGCCATCAGTGATGCGCCTCGATGGCGTGGGCCTCGCGTTCGGTCACGCTCAGCAACCGGTCGACATACGCAATGCCGACCGCCGAGATGATGAAGACGATGTGGATGATGGTCTGCCACATCACGCCGTTCTCGGTGTAGTTGGTCCTGCTGCTGCCGAGACCGCCAGCCTCGATGAAGGTGCGCAGCAGATGGATCGAGGAAATGCCGATGATGGCCATCGCCAGCTTGATCTTCAGCACGCTGGCATTGACATGGCTGAGCCATTCCGGCTCGTCCGGATGACCCTCGAGATTGAGCCGGGACACGAAAGTCTCGTAGCCGCCGACAATCACCATCACCAGCAGGTTGGAGATCATCACCACGTCGATCAGGCTGAGGATCACCAGCATGATCTGCTGCTCGGAAAAGTCGAATGCATGCGCGACGAGATGCCAGAGCTCTTTCAGGAACAGCACGGCATAGACCGCCTGGCCGACGATCAATCCGACATAGAGCGGCAATTGCAGCCAGCGCGAACTGAAGATCAGCAACGGAATCGGCCGCAGGCGCGCAGGACCGGGCGGCGGCAAAGGCGTTTCGGGAGTCATCGACATGCGAGGAAGGATCTCTGATGGAAGAAACGATAGAGGTGTAAAAAGACTTTCGGTTACCGGCTCCGGCCGTCGAACTTCTCTGGCGTCAGCGCATCCGGATCGACCCCATCGAGACACCGCGCATTGATGGCGACGGTTTCCGTTCCATCGGGACCAATGCCCCGCGCGAACGACTGGATGCCGCAGACCTTGCAGAACAGATGCCGGACATGATGCGAATGGAATCGATATTCCGTCAATGCGTCATCACCGCTCAGCAGTGTGAACGCCGACGCCGGAGCAAATGCGAGAATCGAACCGAGCCTGCCGCAACGCGAGCAGTTGCAGCTGATCGTGCTGTCGAGATCGGCCGTCGCTTCAAAGCGGACGGCGCCGCACTGGCACCCGCCGGCATAGGGTTTGGCTGTCATTGCGTTTCGTCCTGAGCGAAAACTGGCATCCCGGATCCGACGTTCGCCATTCCAGCCGTCCACCCGCGATCTGAAGGAACGAACCCGCGTGGTTCAGAACGATTCAGGTTCGCCCTTGAGGACTACCGAACAGCAAACAAACGCCGGGACAGAGCAATGGTCGGTAACGACGGATTTTGCCTGATTCGTGTTGCATCGGCGCGATGCCCCACAATTGTCTGCTGCGAAAATTCAGCGCACCGCGACGATGAACAGCCGCGGGAACCGGAGCAGAACCTTACCGTCGCTCTGCGGCAGATAGGCGCCGGCAATCCGCGCCGTGTATTCCGCCAGAAACAATTTGCGTTCGGGGAAGGGCAAGGGATCCAGGAAGGGCCTCAGCCCGGTCCCCTTCACCCATTCGACGATGGCATTCGCATCGTCGAGCACGTGATTGTAGATCGTATGCCAGATGTCGAGCCGGCTGCAGAGCGGCTTCAGGGCGTCGTAGTAGTCGCGGGGCCGCGGCAGGAGGTCACGCATCCGCGCGGCATTGGCCAGCGGTTCGCGAAACGGCTCCTCCAACGCGACGTCGCGCATCAGAATATGAGATGGCTCATCGAGATTGTCGGGCATCTGCACCGCGAGCACGCCGCCCGGCGGCAGCGCGCCGAGGAGCCGGCCGAACTGCTTCAGGTGATCCGGCACCCACTGAAAAACGGCGTTGGCGAACAGCACGTCGGCGCCGGCCGGCGGGACCCAGTGCGCCACATTGGCCTCGATGAAGGTCTGCGCCGGGAGGCGCTCGCGCGCCTGCCGCAACATGTCGGCGGAGGTGTCGATGCCGGTCACCGCGGCTTGCGGCCACCGCTTCACCAGCAGTTCCGTTGAGTTGCCCGGTCCGCATCCGATGTCGACCACAGTGCGCGGATTCTCCAGGG
>DATMSE010000071.1:0-5873 GCA_035565575.1 Xanthobacteraceae bacterium | reverse complement strand
CGCTGGCCGTCACGATTGCACGGGGCAGCGGAACGGCCATTGCCAGCGACGCGTTACAACGGGTACGGCCGACACAGCGGCAGGTCGGGCTGTCGCGCAGCGAACGCACCGCGAATGTGCAGGGCGCGTTCGCGGTGCCGCCCGACCGGGCCGCCGCGGTCAATGGCCGCCATATCGTCCTGATCGATGATGTTCTCACCTCGGGCGCGACGGTCGATGCCTGTGCGCGTGCCTTGCTGCGCGCCAAGGCCAGGCAGGTGGATGTGCTGGTGTTCGCCCGGGTTGTGGACACACCGTAAAGCCCCATATAATCGGCAACTTCATCGACGAAAGCAGGCCAGAGATGACAGCTGCGGTTGAAATCTACACGCGCCCCGGCTGCGGCTATTGCAGTGCCGCGCTGGCGCTCCTGACGCGCAAGAACGTCGCCTTCACCCATTACGATGCCGGCAAGGACCCGTCCGTGCGCGGACAGATGTATGACCGCGTCGGCGCGGGTGCGACATTCCCGCAGATTTTCATCGACGGCGCGCATATCGGCGGCTGCGACGATCTTTACGCGCTCGACCGCGAGCGCAAGCTCGACGCGCTGTTGGCCGGCGAAGGTGAAGGAGTTGCGTCATGAGTACCGGCTCACCCTTCGTTGCCGCCATGGTGCAGATGCGCACCGGCCTTCTGCCCGAGCCGAGCTTCGAACAGGCCGCGGAATTGATTCGCGAGGCCGCGCTACAAGGCGCCGACTACGTGCAGACGCCGGAAGTCAGCAACATGATGCAGCTCAACCGCACCGCGCTGTTCGAGCACCTCGCCGGCCAGGACGACGATGTCTCGCTCAGGAATTATCGCGAGCTGGCGCGGGAGCTGAAGATCCATCTTCATGTCGGTTCGCTGGCGCTGCGGGCGACGCCGGAGCGCGCGGTCAACCGCTCATTCCTGCTGGGGCCGAACGGCGACATCCTCGCCAGCTACGACAAGATCCACATGTTCGATATCGATCTCGGCAACGGCGAGAGCTATCGCGAATCCGCCAACTATCAGCCCGGCGACACCGCGGTGATCACCGATCTGCCGTGGGGCCGTCTCGGCATGACGATCTGCTACGACGTGCGTTTCCCTTCGCTCTATCGCGCGCTGGCCGAGGCCGGGGCGTCGTTCCTCGCTGTGCCCTCGGCCTTTACCAAGAAGACCGGCGAAGCGCATTGGCACACGCTGCTGCGCGCCCGCGCCATCGAGAACGGCTGCTTCGTCTTCGCCGCCGCGCAGACGGGACTGCATGAAAACAAGCGCGAGACCTTCGGCCATTCCCTGATCATCGATCCGTGGGGCGCGGTCCTGGCCGACGGCGGCAGCGAGACAGGCGTGGTGCTGGCGACCATCGATCCCGCGAAAGTGCAGATCGCGCGCAAGAGCATTCCCTCGTTGCAGCATGGCCGCCGCTTCACCGTGACCGACACGCAGGCTTCGCCCGATCACCTGCAACTGGTGCGAGGCTCGGCATGATCAAATACGACCTGCGCTGCGAGCAGGGCCACGGCTTCGAGAGCTGGTTCCAGAGCTCCTCGGCCTATGAATCCCAGCGCAAACGCAAGTTGATCGCGTGCCCGTCCTGCGGCTCGGTGAAGATCGAGAAAGCGATCATGGCGCCGCGTTTGGCGGGCACCAGAAAGCGCGGCCGCGTTGAGGCGCCGAGCGAAACCGCGTCCGTGGAAGCGCCGGCTCCTTCGCTGGTGATGACGCAGGAACTCGAACTGCGTGCGAAGCTGAAGGAATTGCGCGATCACGTCATCAAGAACGCGGATAATGTCGGCGAGCGCTTTCCCAACGAAGCGCGCAAGATGCATTACGGCGACATCGAGCATCGGCCGATTTACGGCGAGGCTTCACCTGACGAAGCCAAATCGCTGATCGAGGAAGGCATCGAAGTGATGCCGCTACCGGTCCTGCCGGAAGACGGCAACTGACATGCGTCTCCATCTGCTCGGCGCCTGCAATCGTGGTCCTCTCCTCCGCCTGCCGGGGAGAGACAGAGAGGGGGCCTCTTCCCTGATATTCCAACCCCCCCGCTGGATATTCAATGCCCCCTCCTCAACCCTCCCCCGCGAGCGGGAGAGGGAGCAGGCGGCATATGATGCATGCTCACCTTCGATCGCGACCTGAGTCATGAGCAACAGCGCCCTTTCAAGCTGGCCGTTCTGGGCGCTGCTCTCCGCGGCCTTCGCCGCGCTGACGGCGATCTTTGCCAAAGTCGGCGTCGAAGATATCAATCCTGACCTTGCGACCTTCATCCGGATCATCATTGTCCTGATCAGCCTGGCGTTCATTTTGTACGCGACCGGTCAGTTCAGTCACGCCGAATCGATCTCGACGCGGAGCTGGGTGTTCCTGATCCTGTCGGGGCTCGGCACCGGCGCCTCGTGGCTGTGCTACTTCCGCGCGCTGAAACTCGGTCCGGCCACACTGGTCGCGCCGATCGACAAGCTCAGCGTAGTGCTGGTCGCGCTCTTCGGCGTGGCGTTTCTCGGCGAGCGTCCGTCAGCGGCCGGCTGGCTCGGCATCGCACTGATCGCGGCCGGCGCGGTGTTGATCGCCGTCAAAAGCTGAACGCGGTCACGCCGCGATCAGCAACGCGACGCCCAGCACGATCAGCACGATGCCGCTCAGTTCGCGCAGCGATAGCGGCTGCTTGAACGAATAGTATGACACCGCCTGCGCGAACAGCACCTCGATCAGCGCCAGCGTCCGCACGTTGGCGGCGGCGGTCAGCGCAAAGGCAAGAAACCAGAACTGCGAGGCGAACGCGCCGATGAAGCCAGCCGCCATCGACGGCCGCCACATCCGCAGGATATCGGCGAGAATCTTCGGCGCGCGGGTCAGGAGATAGATCGTCAGCACCAGCGTCTGCACGAACAACCCGAACACCAGCGTATAGGATGCCGCGGTAACGAAAGAGACGTCCGGGACCGCGATGATGGCGCCGCGAAAGCCGACGGCCGACAACGCGAAACAGGCGGCGGCGACCAATCCCTGCGCCGTTGGCTTGAGGCTGCCGAAACTCTTGGCGAATCCCTTCGCGCCGGGCCGCAGCGCGGTGATGACGACGCCGGCGGTCGCGATCAGGATCGCCAGCACCTTCAATCCGGTGAGGTGATCGCCGAGAAACACGAAACCGAAGATCGCGGTCTGGATCGCCTCGGTTTTCAGATAGGCCGTGGTGACGACGAAGGATTGATCGTTCATTGCCGCCAGCATCAGGCCGGTCGCCGCGATCTGCGCCAGCGCGCCCAGCAACAGCCACGGCCAGAACGCAGCGCCCGGCGACGGCAGCGAATCGCCGGTGAAGATCAGCACGATCACCAGAAACAGCACCGAGAACGGAAAGCCGAACAGGAAGCGGATGTTGGTCGCGCCCCAGGTGCCGAGCGGCCCGGTCAGCGAACGCTGCATGGCGTTACGCGCCACCTGTCCCAATGCGGCGACGATGGTGAACGGAATCCAGAGCGATGCGACAGTCAACATGAGAACAGATCAGATGGATGGCGGGCCGCACGACGCCGGCCCATGACGGCGCGGCAACCTGACCGCAAGAAACGATGCGGTCAACCGGGCCTGCCTCATGACAGGATTGCGTCTGATCTCAAATGGCCGTCGCCCAGCCGAAAACCGCAACAAAACGCCGCCAAAGTCCGCCTCACCCGAGGCTTTCGGCCACCACCATGTAATTGACGTCGGTGTCGGCCGAGATGCTCCAGCGGTCGGCCAACGGGCTGTAAACCACGCCCGCCTGCTCGGTGATGCCGAGACCGGCCCGGTCGAGATGGTGCGCGAGTTCATCCGGCGTGACGAACTTCTCCCACTGATGCGTGCCGCGCGGCAACCAGCGCAGCACATATTCGGCACCGACGATCGCCAGCGCGAAACTTTTCCAGGTGCGATTGAGCGTGGACACCACCATCAGCCCGCCGGGCTTCAGCACGCTGGCGCAGCGCGTCAGGAACGCGCCGACATCGACGACGTGTTCGACCACTTCCATCGCCAGCACGATGTCGAACCGTTCGCGCGGATCCATCTCCTCCAGCGTGGTGCAGCGGTAATCGATCGAGACATGCGACCGGTCGGCGTGCAGCTTCGCCGCGGCGATGTTGCTTTCCGAAGGATCGACGCCGATCACCTGCGCGCCAAGCCGCGCCAATGGCTCGCACAACAGCCCGGCGCCACAACCGATATCAAGCACGCGCAATCCCGAAAGACAGTTCAGGCTACGGCCGTTGCGGTCGAACTTGCGGCACGCAGCATCACGAATGAAGCCGAGACGCAGCGGGTTGATCTTGTGCAGCGGCGCCATCTTGCCACGCGGATCCCACCACTCAGCCGATAGTTTCGAGAATTTTGCGATCTCGGCGGGATCGACCGTGGAGCCCGATGCACCGGGAACATCTGATTGCGTGATCATGATCGTCGCGCGCCTCCTGTCATCGCGCGGTAATGAAGTTACGGAAGGCCAGCGGCGCAGCGATGGTCCTGATCTTTTCGACGCCTTCGCCGACGCCGCGAATCGTCACGTCACCATAGTTCAAAATCCGTCCGAGAATGCTCTGGTTGACATCGACACTCTCGACCTTGTCGATGCTTATCTCGAACGTGCGCCGCTTGATGAAGCCTTCCTTGTGCACCACCCGCAGGCTGGTGACATCGGTTTCCGTGGTCCAGCGCTTGAACCAGGCACGGAAGGACAGATAAAACGCGATCAGCGCCGCAGCAGCCGAGAGGATCAGGCAAAGCAGGACGAGGTTGCCCGACGGAACCGTCTGCGAGCCGATCAGCAAGGCGATGGCGACAACCCAGCCGACGAGGCCCGGCAGGTAGAAGATCCAGTGCAGATTGGTCGAATACAGCAATTTCTCGCCCGGCTGCAGGATATCGTCGATATAGCGTCCCATCGGCCTCTCTCAATCGGCCCCACGTCACGGCCTGGCATTTGCCTTGCCTCGCGGCAACCCGCCGCCGAGGTCCGAACCCAACGATTTTAGCGCGGTTTGGGTCTGATATCCCTTAACAAGCCCGCCGATATCGAAGAACAACGCGCCGCAATGGCCGGCCCGCCTTCGGAGGGCGCAAACCGGTTGCCTGCCTGTCGGCGCGTCGGTATGTATACGCGCCTTTCGGCACCTGCGGCGCGTGATGGCCGCATCATACCTCGTTGTCCTCAAGGAACATACCATCCGCCATGGGCCGGCTTGTCATGAAATTCGGCGGCACGTCCGTCGCCAATATCGAGCGCATCCAGAACGTAGCCCGTCACGTCAAGCGTGAGGTCGATGCCGGCCACGAGGTGGCCGTCGTGGTTTCGGCCATGGCCGGCAAAACCAACGAACTGGTGGCCTGGTGCCGCGACGCCTCGCCGATGCACGATGCCCGCGAATATGATGCCGTGGTCGCCTCCGGCGAGCAGGTCACCTCGGGACTGCTGGCGATCGCGCTACAGGCACTCGGCATCCAGGCGCGGTCCTGGCAGGGCTGGCAGCTTCCGATCAAGACCTCGGATGCCCATGCCTCGGCCCGGATCCTCGATATCGACGGCAGCGAGATCATCAAGCGCTTCGACGAGCGCAAGGAGGTCGCGGTGATTGCCGGCTTCCAGGGTATCAATCCGCAGACCGGCCGCATCACCACGCTCGGCCGCGGCGGGTCAGATACCTCCGCTGTGGCGATCGCGGCTGCGATCAAGGCCGACCGCTGCGACATCTATACCGACGTCGACGGCGTCTACACCACCGATCCGCGCATCGTGCCGAAGGCACGCCGGCTCGACAAAATCGCCTTCGAAGACATGCTGGAGCTGGCCTCGCAAGGCGCCAAGGTGCTGCAGGTCCGTT
>DATMSE010000070.1:0-2250 GCA_035565575.1 Xanthobacteraceae bacterium | reverse complement strand
CTCGCCGGATCGCGCATCGTGATCCAATATCTCGGAATCACCGAGAATGAGCGCATCCTCTCGATCCTGCCATTCAGCTTCGACTACGGGCTCAATCAACTCATCACTGTCGTTCAGCAGCGTGCTGTGATCGTGCTGTTCAGCTTTCGCCTCGGGGACGAGATCGTGCGCGCGCTGCGTGATCATGCCATCACGGGGTTGGCCGGCGTGCCGACGATCTGGGCCATCCTCACCAAGGCGGCCCCATCGCTGGCGCGGACCAGGCTTCCGGCGTTGCGCTACATCACGAATTCGGGCGGCGCCGTGCCGAGCGAAACGACGCGCCGGCTTCGCGAACTGATTCCCGATACGCAGATATTTCTGATGTATGGCCTCACGGAGGCGTTCCGGTCGACGTTCCTTCCGCCCGATCAGGTGGATGTGCGGCCGACATCGATCGGCCGCGCGATTCCCGAATGCGAAGTGTTCGCCGTTACCGCGGATGGACGGCGGGCAAAGCCGGGCGAGCCCGGCATCCTCGTGCATCGCGGTCCGACGGTCTCGCTTGGTTACTGGAATCGACCGGAGGATACGGCCAAGGTCCTGCGGCCCAATCCGTTCGTCCCCGCAACGCAGGGCGGCGATATTGTCTGCTATTCCGGCGATCTCGTCATCGAGGACGAGGAGGGTTATTTCAGCTTCGTCGGGCGCGCGGACGCGATGATCAAGTCTTCCGGCTATCGGATCAGCCCTTCGGAGGTTGAGGAAGTGCTGATGGCGACCGGTGCGTTCCGCCAGGTGGCGGTGATCGGCCTGCCCGATCCATTGGTAGGGCAGAAGGTTCATGCTGTGGCCGTGGCGCGCGGCGAGCAGGGCGATGCCGCAGCAATCCTGCAAGCCGTCGCCGAAAAGCTGCCGGCGTTCATGGTGCCGCGCGCGATCGAGTTCGTCGATGGCCTGCCGACAACGCCAAACGGCAAGATCGATTATCCCTTGCTGGCACAGCAGAGAAGCGCTCATGCCGGCGGATGATATTGAAACGACGCTGGCCGATCGGCTGGTGCGGCAACTGTTCCGGGTTAAAGGTCCCGATCTTTATGTCGGCGGAATGCCCGTCCGCGAGTTGGCGGCGCGGTTCGGCACGCCGCTGTTCATCTATGACGGCGGGGTGATGCGCACGAGCTATCGTGCGCTGGCGCGGGTCCTCCACGGGTTCGCCAGTATTCATTACTCGGTCAAAGCCAATCCGGCTCCGGCGGTCATCCGGCTGTTCGCGTCGGAAGGTGCCGGCGCCGAGATTGCCTCGATCGGCGAATATCGTGCGGCCGTCTGCGCCGGCGTTGCGCCGGACCGTATCCTGTTCGCCGGCCCGGCCAAGCGGGTTACCGAGCTGGAAGCTGTCATCGTTGACGGGATCGGCGAAATCCACGTCGAGAGCTACGAGGAGATTGCACGGATTGCTGCGATCAGCGACCGAGTTGGAAAAGTGGCTCGCATTTCCATTCGCGTTAATCCGGTTGCGGCCGCTCAAGGCGGCGCCATGCGCATGGGCGGAAAGCCCGCGCCGTTCGGCTTCGACGAGGAAGACCTGCCGAATGTCGTTGCCGCGGTCTCGGCTCATGGCGAATTTGAATTGCACGGCGTGCATCTGTTCGCCGGCACCCAGGTTCTCGATGCCGAGGTGCTGCTGGCGCAGTGGCGTCACGGGATCGATGTGGCCGGACGCTTGGCAGCGATGATCGGGAAGCCGCTGCAGACCATCGACCTCGGCGGCGGTCTCGGCATCCCGTATTTCGAAGGCGAGAAAGCTCTCGATCTTGAGAGCCTCGCACAGGGCATTCCGGAGCTGCAGCAGATCCTGCGTCGCACGCCATTGCTCGAAGCTGCGCGGGTGATCGTCGAACCCGGCCGGTTCCTAGCCGGGCCCGGCGGAATCTATGTGGTTGCCGTGAATGCAGCCAAGAAATCGCGCGGCGCCCGTTTTCTTGTGACGGATGGCGGCATGCACCACCACCTTGCGGCCTCGGGCAATCTCGGTCAGATCATCAAGCGCGACTATCCGATTGTCGCGCCCGCCCATATGGACGTTGTCGAGCGATCGCCCGCCGCGGTTGTCGGCCCGCTTTGTACGCCACTCGATACGCTGGCGCGCAAGACCAGCCTTCCGGATCTGCGGGCGGATGACCTGATCGCGGTGTTGCATTCCGGAGCGTATGGCAAGAGCGCGAGTCCGGCGGGTTTTCTCAGCCAACCGGCAGCAGGCGAAATCCT
>DATMSE010000069.1:0-13073 GCA_035565575.1 Xanthobacteraceae bacterium | reverse complement strand
CGCGGAGCGCAGCGGCGGCCATGTCGTCGTCAAGCTGAAGCAGCCGGTGGCGAAGACGTTCACGCTGGACGGCAGCACGGTGTTTCCCACCGAACAGGTCCGCCGCATCATCGCCGCCGCGCGCGAGGGCAAGTCGCTGCTCGAGCTCACGGTCTATGACGGGTCCGATAACGGCGAGAAGGTCTACAATACGCTGACGGTGATCGGCAAACCGATTGCCGGCGACAGGGCGGCTGCCCCGCCGGATCCGTCCACCACCAGCGAGGCGATGAAGGCGATGACGCGCTGGCCGGTGACGGTCAGCTATTACGATCGCGACGCCAAATCCAACAGCGGCGAGCAGACGCCGACCTATGCGATGTCGTTCGAGCTTTACGAAAACGGCGTCTCGCGCGCGCTGAAGCTCGACTACAACGATTTCGTCATCGCCGGCACGCTGGACAAGTTCGAGGTCAAGACCGCAAAGCCCTGCAAGGGGAGCGAAAGATAGACGGGCGTCCCGCGCGCGATGCGGCATTCCCGATGCCGCTTCGCAGAGCCGGGACCGCTAAAATCTAAAATGACGAGCGCTGCCATCGCGGCAGCTCCGGATCGGCGCGCATTGCTGACGCGTTCAGCTCATCCGTCAGCGCGGCTTCTCCGGTCCGTCATAGGCAATGCCGCGCATGATCGCCGCGTTGCCGAATTTTTTGCGTAGATCGTCCATCGCGCGTTCGGCGTGCGCCGAGCGGCGGTCGAGCATGTCGGTGTCGTCGGCGGCCGATCCTTGCTTGAGCGCGCTGACCCCGGCGCCCATCAGGCGGAAAGCGGTGCCGTCGACTTCCTTCAGCAGCAGATCGCGGACCACCGCGAAAATCTTGTTCGCGAGCTGCGTCGGCTCCGGGATGGATTGCGAGCGAGTCCGCTGGCGGAAGTCGGCGGTCTTCAATTTCAGGGTGATGGTGGATCCGGCGAGCCCGCCGTTCTTCAGCCGCGCTGATACCTTCTCGCACAGGCGCCACAGGATTTTTTCCAGCGTCGCGAAATCGCGCAGGTCGGTCTCGAACGTGGTCTCGCTGGAGATGGTTTTCGCGCCGCGATCGGCGACCACCTTGCGCTCGTCGATGCCACGCGCCAGCCGCCACAGCCGGCGGCCGTCGGAGGCGAACTGCCGCATCAGCTCGATCTCGTCAGCGCGTTGCAGATCGCCGACGGTGCGGAAACCGCGCTGCATCAGCCGCTCCTGCGTCGCCGGGCCGACGCCGAAAATAAAGCCCACCGGCTTGTCGGCGAGCAGCGCACGGCCGTCATCCTGGTCGAGCAGCGCATAGCCGCGCGGCTTGTCGAGATCGGAGGCGATCTTGGCCAGGAACTTGTTGCAGGAGAGCCCGATCGATACGGTGATGCCGATATTGCTTTCCACCTCGGTGGCGAAGCGCGCCAGCACCTTGGCCGGGATCATGCCGTGCAGCCGTTCGGTGCCGCCGAGGTCGAGAAACGCCTCGTCGATTGACAGCGGTTCGACCAGCGGCGTCAGCGCCAGCATCGCCTGCCGCACCTCACGCCCGACGCGGACATACTTGGCCATGTCGGGGCGGATCACGGTGGCGTCAGGGCAGAGCGCCAGTGCCTTGAACATCGGCATCGCCGAGCGCACACCGTAGGTGCGGGCGATATAGCAGGCGGCCGAGACGACGCCGCGCTTGCCGCCGCCGATGATCACCGGCCGATCGGCCAGGCTCGGATCGTCGCGCTTCTCGACAGTGGCATAGAACGCGTCGCAGTCGATGTGGGCGATGGTGAGCTGCGACAGGGTGCGATGGCGGACCAGCCGGGGCGAGCCGCAGGCCTTGCATCGCCTCGCGGCAATGTCGAGGTCGCGCAGGCAGTCGCGGCAGAAGCATCGCGGCGGGGCAGCTTCCGGCGCGGAGATGGTCACGGAATGTCGCGCTCCCAGTGCGGATCGCCGAGCACCTGCCGCGCGGCGGCAACATTGGTGGGGTCCAGCTCGACGGAACCGGCGAAGGCCTTCACCATGGCATCGTCGCGCAAAACGAAATCCAGCACGGCGGCGAGAAATTGCGGATCGCTGGCCGCGGAACGCAGGGTCTCGGGACCGAGGCCGCTCTCGGCCAGGAACAGCCCCAGCCGCTCGGGCTCCGCGGCGATGAAGGAAAGCGCCTGAACCGCCACGATTTCAGCTACTTCGCGTGGATTTTTGGCACGCTTTGTCATCGATCGTGTTTGCCTTTCCGTAACTTATGGGCTCTATCTTGGGGTTTCATTCCCGAGTCCCTGGTCACTCGATTCTAGCGTTTGCGTCGGCGATTTGCATTCTGCTTCGGTAGGGTTTTCGCGGATGTCAGAATCAGGGGAGCACTAGCAGAATACAGGTCCCTGGCGGAGTTGGGATCAACCCGGCCAGAGCGTTTTCAAGAAGTGGAAACCGGTTCGCGTGACAAGACGGATCTTTGCTATCGGGTGTGAGCGCATTCCGGAAAGTTTGAAGACGGGGTTGCGGTTGTCTTGCGTCGTCGGATATTCGGCGCACGGTTCTGTGGCGACGTGTCATTGCATGGGAGGGGCGGGATGGCAAAAACCGTCCTGATCGTCGAAGACAACGAGCTCAACATGAAGCTCTTTCGCGACCTGCTGGAGGCCCACGGCTATCAGACCGCCGGGACCAGCAATGGTTACGAGGCGATCGATCTCGTCCGCAAATCCCGTCCGGACCTCATCCTGATGGATATTCAGTTGCCGCAGGTGTCCGGACTCGAAGTGACGCGCTGGATCAAGGACGATCCCGAGTTGCGGACCATTCCCGTTGTCGCAGTCACCGCCTTTGCCATGAAGGGAGACGAGGAGCGCATCCGCGAAGGCGGATGCGAGGCCTATTTGTCGAAGCCGATCTCGGTGGGCAAATTCATTGAAACCGTCCGCCGGTTTATCGGCTAGGAGATTGCGATGTCCGCCCGTGTTCTGGTCGTCGATGATGTCCCCGCGAATGTGAAGCTGCTGGAAGCGCGATTGTCGGCCGAGTATTTCGACGTCGTGACGGCCTGCAACGGCGCGCAGGCGCTCGAAGTGGCGTCGCGGGCCGAATGCGACATCATTCTGCTCGACGTGATGATGCCGGATATGGATGGCTTCGAGGTCTGTCGCCGGCTGAAGTCCAATCCGGCGACGCATTTCATTCCGGTGGTGATGGTGACGGCGCTCGACAGCCCGGCGGATCGCGTGCGCGGCCTCGAGGCCGGCGCCGATGATTTCCTCACCAAGCCGGTATCCGACGTGGTGCTGATCGCCCGCGTCCGCTCGCTGACGCGCCTCAAGATGATGACCGACGAGTTGCGGATGCGGGCGCTGACCTCGATGGAGATCGGCGTGCAGGCGCCCGAGCGCCACGCGGTGGCGGATACCGGGAAGGGCGGCCGTATCCTGCTGGTGGACGACCGGCCGTCATCCTATGAGCGGCTGGCGCCGGTGCTCGCCGCCGAGCATTCCGTCGATGTCGAGCCCAATCCCGCCGAGGCGCTGTTTCATGCTGCCGAGGGCAGCTACGATCTGCTGATCGTGTCGCTCAGCCTGGAGAACTTCGACGGGCTGCGCCTGTGCAGCCAGGCTCGTTCGCTGGAGCGCACGCGCCAGGTGCCGATCCTGGCCCTCGTCGATGCCGACAACAACGCGCGGCTGCTGCGGGGTCTCGAGATCGGCGTCAACGACTATCTCCTGCGGCCGGTCGACAAGAACGAATTGCTGGCGCGGGCGCGCACCCAGATCCGCAAGCGGCGTTATGCCGATCACCTGCGCGACAACGTGCAGCATTCGATCGAGATGGCGGTGACCGACGCGCTCACCGGCCTGCACAACCGCCGCTACATGGAAACCCATATCGGCATGCTGGCGGAACAGGCCTCGAATCGCGGCAAGTCGCTGGCGCTGATGATGCTCGACATCGACTTTTTCAAGTCGGTGAACGACACCTACGGTCACGACGCCGGCGACGACGTATTGCGCGAGTTCGCGATGCGCATCCGTAAATCGATTCGCGGCATCGATCTCGCCTGCCGTTACGGCGGCGAGGAGTTCGTCATCGTGATGCCCGAGACCGACATGCATATCGCCGGCATGGTGGCGGAGCGGCTGCGGCGCGCGGTGGCGGCTGAGCCGTTCGCCATCGACAAGGGCACGCGGCAGATACAGGTCACCATCTCGATCGGCCTCGCCGCGCTGGAGCGCAAGGGCGAGCCGGTCGCCGATGTGCTCAAGCGCGCCGATCTCGCGCTCTACCGGGCCAAGCACGACGGCCGCAACCGCGTGGTGGCAGCGGCGGCGTAGTAGAACTGCTGATAGCGTTTTAACGGTGCCGAGGAACTCCGGCCCGCCTTCACCGCAATGATTGACGCCAATTCGCGTATTGTGTATCTTAATACACATGTTGCGGGTCGTTCAAACGGATGTTTTCATCGCGTGGCTTGCGAATTTGAACGATGACCGTGCGGTGGCGCGCATTGTTGCCCGTATCCGTCGCCTTGAACTCGGCAATGCTGGTGACATCCGAAGCGTAGGCGAGGGCGTCAGCGAGATGCGGATCGACTACGGTCCCGGATATCGGATCTATTTCACCCGTCGCGGCAAGACGATCACAATTCTTCTTTGCGGCGGCGATAAGAAGACCCAGCGCAGGGACATCTTGACGGCGCAGCGATTGGCAAAAGAGGTGTGATCATGCCCCTCAAAACAACGAAATTCGACGTGGGAGATTATCTCACAACCCCCGCGCAACAGGTCGCCTATATCGAGGCTGCCCTCGATCAGGACGATCCTTCATTCATCGCGACGGCCATCGGTGATGTGGCAAGGGCACGCGGGATCAGCCAGTTCGCGCGCGAGGCCGGTCTCAGTCGCGAGATGGTCTATAAATCCTTCCGCCCGGGCGGTAACCCGACCATCGACAACGTCAATAAGGCGCTCAAGGTGCTGGGGCTCAGACTGGCGCTGGCAAAGGCGAAGGCTGCCTGAGGCATATCAGGATGACGGCTGGAAATTCGGCCGAAATGACAAACGGGACCGCGAGGGTCCCGTTCAAAACTCAATCCAAGTATCTGGAACGATTACTTGATCTTGGCTTCCTTGAACTCGACATGCTTGCGCGCGACCGGGTCGTACTTCTTCTTGACCATCTTGTCGGTCATCGTGCGCGAGTTCTTCTTGGCCACGTAATAGAAGCCGGTGTCGGCGCTGGAAACCAGCTTGACCTTGATGGTGACCGCTTTGGCCATGGTAAACCTCGAAATGTCAGGAATCGGCAGCCGATCAGCGAGCGCCAATCCGCGTTTGGCCGGCAAACTAGCTGCGAATGGCCCAAAGTCAAGGTTTCCGCCGGCAAAAACCTGCGGGAACCCGGTCGAAATGCCGGATTTTAGCGGATTGCGCGGTCTCAGCCCGGCAGGATGTCCATCTGCATCTTGCCGCCATAGAAATGGAAGAACGGCAGCGGCGCGTCGTGGCGCAGCGGACCGGTGGCAAGCCGCTTGTCGAGTTGCTGAAGGACGCGGGTGGTCATCGGATGCAGGTCCGCGAGCGAGTCGGAGCCGATTTCCAGCCACACCAGTTCGACCAGTTCGGCGTCGGCATGGATCACGCCCTCGACGCGATGGGCGATGGCGGAGGCATCGGCGGTGAAGAAGCGGGTATCGAACCGGCGCACGCGGCCGGGCGGGGTGATGGCGCGGGCGATCAGGAACAGGCCGGACGGATCGGGCAGCAGCCCGGCATCGGCGAACGGCTGCCACACCCCGTTGAGCTTGCGCGTGCTGCCGTTGTCCGACTTGCAGCCGAGGCACAGCCCGGTTTCCTCGCAGGCCTCGCGGATCGCGGCGATGGCCAGCGCCCGCGCCCGCGACGGCTCGGTCTTCGGGCTGCCTTTCATCAGATTGGCTTCGAGTTCCGGCGGAATCGGCGCGGCCACCGGCACGCGATTGTCGCTCTTGTCGACGCTGCCGCCCGGAAACACGAACTTGCCGGGCATGAACACCACGTTGTTGTGGCGCTTGCCGACCAGTACCTTCGGCTTGGCGTGACTGCGATCGATCAGGATCAGCGTGGCGGCGTCGCGCGGCCGCCGATACGGATGATGATCGGCTTCTTTTTCTTCTTTCACGGTGATGGAGGTCGTCGTGTCTGTCATCGGGCTTCCGGTGCGATGGGGCCGCCCGCCTTGTCGCGGATCGGCGTGTCAGTGGACTCGGAGTCGTCGAAGCCGTGCATGCGCAGGGCCCATTGCAATCCCACCACCGCGCCCTTGACCGGCTGCAGCAGCAGCAGCGCCGAGACAAGCGTGAGCGGCAGGTAGATCGCCAGTTGCAGCGGGATCGGCGGCGCGAAATTGGTTTCGACTGAAAGCGCGACCGGCACCACGATGTGACCGACGATCACGATCACCAGATAGGCAGGGAGGTCGTCAGCGCGATGATGAAACAGCGCTTCGCCGCAGGCGGGGCAGGTGTTGTTCACCTTGAGGAACGCGCGGAACAGCTTGCCTTCGCCGCAATGCGGGCAACGGCAGCGCAGGCCGCGCTTCATGGCGAGCCAGACGTCGCGGGTCGGCGGTGCTGCCACTTTTTGCGTCCAGGTGCTGACGGCCGGGGTCTTCACGATCTGCCTTTGCTCCCGCCTTTGCCGGATTTGCCTTTACCCTTCGTAGGGGTCCCTATGCCTTTTGCAAGCTTGCGCTTCGGCTTTTTCGTCTTGCGCTCCGATTTGATCTTGCCGCGCGCCTTGCGGATCGCGTGCGAACGGTCGCTGTCGCGAGTCTGCTTGCGCCCGCGCGGCGCGGTCGGCGCCTCCGATAGCAACTCGAAACGCAACGCGCCGGCGATCGGAGCCGCTTCTACCAGACGCACATAGACGACGTCACCCAGCCGATGCATGGCACCGCTGCGCGTGCCGACCAGCGCATGGCGCGCCTCGTCGTACTGGTAATATTCGGTGCCGAGCGTGCGGATCGGGATCAGCCCGTCGGCGCCGGTCTCGTCCAGCTTGACGAACAGGCCGGCGCGGGTGACGCCGGAAATGCGGCCCTGGAAGGTTGCGCCGATGCGATCGGCGAGATGATGCGCGATCAGGCGGTCGACGGTCTCGCGCTCGGCCTTCATCGCGCGCCGCTCGGTGGCGGAGATCTGCGCGGCCACCTCGCTGAGCATCTCCATGGTTTCGGTGTCGGGCAGGGCGCCGGCGCCAAGGCCCAGCGCGCGGATAATGGCGCGATGCACGACGAGATCGGCGTAGCGCCGGATCGGCGAGGTGAAATGCGCGTAGCGCCGCAGATTGAGGCCGAAGTGGCCGTAGTTCTCGGCTGCATATTCGGCCTGCGCCTGCGAGCGCAGCACCACCTCGTTCACCAACTGCTCGGAGTCGTGGCCCTTGATCCGCTCCAGCACGCGATTGAACACCGCCGGGCGCAGTGCGCCGGCTTTGGCGAACGGCATGTCGAGCGTCTTCAGGAATTCCTGAAGGTTGTGCACCTTCTCCACCGTCGGCTCGTCGTGGACGCGGTAGATCAGCGGGAGGCCTTTCCTCTCCAGCATCTCGGCGGCGGCGACGTTGGCGAGGATCATGAACTCCTCGATGAGCTTGTGCGCATCGAGGCGCTCGGGGATCACGACGCGATCCACCGTGCCGTCGGCTTTCAGAATGATCTTGCGCTCCGGCAGATCGAGGTCGAGCGGCTCGCGCTCGTCGCGCGCGCGCTTCACCAGTCCATAGGCGGTGTAAAGCGGCTTCAGAATGGGCGTGAGCAGAGGTCCCGTGACGTCGTCGGGATGGCCGTCGATCGCGGCCTGCACCTGCGCGTAATTAAGTTTGGCGGCGGAGCGCATCAGCACGCGGTGGAAGCTGTGCGACCGCTTGCGGCCGTCCGCGCCGATCACGAGACGCACGGCGAGCGCACCGCGCGCTTCGCCCGGCCGCAGCGAACACAGATCGTTGGAGATGCGCTCCGGCAGCATCGGCACGACGCGGTCGGGGAAGTACACCGAGTTGCCGCGCAGCAAGGCGTCGCGATCCAGTCCCGATCCCGGCCGCACATAATAGGCGACATCGGCGATGGCGACGTGAACGATACAGCCGCCCTTGTTAGCGGGATCGTCGTCCGGCATCGCGTGCACGGCGTCGTCGTGATCCTTGGCGTCCGGCGGATCGATGGTGACCAATGGTATCTCGCGCCAGTCCTCGCGGCCTTTCAGCGTCGCGGGCTCTGCGGCCTCGGCTTCTCTCAGCGCGGCGGGCGAGAAGTTTTGCGGAATGTCATGGGCGTGGATCGCGATCAGGCTGATGGCCTTTTCGGTCGCAAGCGATCCAAGCCGCTCCTTGACGCGGCCGGAGGCGAGGCCGAAGCCGCGCGTGCGAATCAGATCGACGCTGACGAGATCGCCGTCTTCGGCGTCGGCGCTGTCAGCCTTGGCGATGTTGAGTTCGCGCCCGGCCTGTTTCTTATCAACCGGCACCAGGCGTCCGCCGCCGCCGGGCAGCGCGCGAAAGATGCCGAGGAGGCGCGACTTCGCATGGTCGATCACCTTGATAACGCGGCCGACATAGGTCGCCTCGTCGCCTTCGCGATCGGCCTCCACGCGCAGCAGCGCGCGGTCGCCGATGCCGACCGCCGTGCCCGGCTTCGGATAGCGCGGCAAGCGAATGCGAATCTTCGGCGCGGTGCCTTGCGTCTCCTCGTCCCACTCGGTGGGTGTCGCCAGCATCTCGCCGTCGCGGTCGCGCGCGGTGACGTCCGCCAGCACGGTGGGGGGCAGGGTGGCGGCTTCATGCAGCGTGCGCCCGCGCTTGGCGAGAAGGCCTTCATCGGCCAGCGCGCGCAGCACTCGCTTCAGTTCGGCGCGGTCGGCGTTCTTGAGGCCGAATTCGCGTGCGATCTCGCGCGTGCCGACGTCGCCCTTCGCCGCGCGAATGAACGCGACGATCTCCTTGCGGTCGGGAAACTGGCTGTCGCGCGATTTGCTCAAGAGGACCCGCTGGCCTTAACCTTGCTCTTCTTTGCGCCCGCCTTCGCAGGCTTGGCGGTGGATGTTTTTGCGGCGGCCTTGACCGGAACGCGCGCCTTGCTGGCGGCTTTCTTGGCCGCCGGCTTTTTCGCCGCCGTCTTCTTCGCCGCCGGTTTCTTGGCGGCAGTGTCGGCGGACGGCTTCTTGGCGGCCTTCTTCGCCGCCGGCCGCTTCGCCTTGCCGCCGCCCTTCGCCGCGCGTTCGTCGATCAGCGCGATGGCTTCTTCAAGCGTGATACTGTCCTGCGTCTTGTCGCTCGGAATGGTGGCGTTGACGCCGCCGGCGGTGACATAGGCGCCATAGCGGCCGCTCTTCACGGCCACAGGGCCGAGCGTCGGATGCTCGCCGAGCGGCTTGCCCGGATCGGCGCCGAAGCGCCGCTTGCCCGGACCCTTGGCGATCTTCTCGGCGATCAAGGTCACCGCCCGGTTGAGGCCGATGTTGAAGACGTCATCGCCGGCCTCGAGGCTGGCATAGGTCTTCAAGTGCTGTACGTAAGGCCCGAAGCGCCCGATGCCGGCCTTGATCGGCTCGCCGTCTTCCGGGTGCTTGCCGACTTCGCGCGGCAGCGACAGCAGCTTCACCGCGAGGTCGAAGTCCATATCGCCGGGCGACATGCCTTTCGGGATGCCGGCGCGCTTCGGCTTCTCACCGTCCGGATAATCGTTCGGCTCGCCGAGCTGGATGTAGGGGCCGAAGCGCCCCGACTTCACCGCGACGTCGAGGCCGCTATCCGGGTCCTTGCCGAGGATACGGTCGCCACCGACATCGCCGTCGGCCGCGAGCGGCCGCGTGTAGCGGCACTCCGGATAGTTGCTGCATCCGACGAAGGCGCCGAACTTGCCGGCCTTCAGATTCAAGCGCCCGGTGCCGCAGCTCGGGCACTGCCGCGGATCGCCGCCGTCCTCGCGCGGTGGATAGATGTGTGGCCCGAGCATCTCGTCGAGCGCGTCGAGCACTTCGGCGACACGCAGGTCCTTGATGTCGTCCACCGCGCCGGTGAAGCCGGCCCAGAACGCCTTCAGCACGTCCTGCCAGGACACCTCATTGTTGGAGATGCGGTCGAGGTCTTCTTCCAGCGAGGCGGTGAAGTCATATTCGACGTAGCGCGAGAAGTACTTCTTGAGGAACGCGACCACCACGCGGCCCTTGTCCTCGCCGTGCAGCCGTTTCTTGTCGAGCCGCACATAGCCGCGGTCGCGCAGCACCTGCAGAATGGATGCGTAGGTCGAGGGGCGGCCGATGCCGAGTTCTTCCATCCGCTTCACGAGCGAGGCTTCCGAGAAGCGCGGCGGCGGCTCGGTGAAATGCTGGGTGACGGCGAGCGCCTGACGCTTCAAGGCTTCGCCCTCGCTCATGGCGGGGAGGCGGTTGCTGTCCTCGTCCTCCGGATCGTCATCGCGGCCTTCCTGATAGAGCTTCAGGAAGCCGTCGAACTTGATCACTTGGCCGCTGGCGCGCAGGTCGAGCGTGCGCCCGCCGGCCTTAGCGACGATATCGACGGTGGTGCGCTCAAGCTCGGCCGACTCCATCTGGCTCGCGACGGTGCGGATCCAGATCAGTTCGTAGAGCCGCGCCTGATCGTTATCGAGGCTGCGGCGCAAATCGGCGGGGCGGCGCGAGATGTCGGTGGGGCGAATGGCCTCGTGCGCCTCCTGCGCGTTCTTCGCCTTGGTCTGATACTGGCGCGGCGCATCCGGCACGTAATCCTTGCCGTAGTCCTCGCCGATCACCTTGCGCGCCTGCGCGATCGCGGACGGATCGATCTGCACGCCGTCGGTCCGCATATAGGTGATGAGACCGGTGGTTTCGCCGCCGATGTTGACGCCTTCATAAAGCCGCTGCGCGATGCGCATGGTGTGCGCGGGCGCGAAGCCGAGCTTGCGGCTGGCTTCCTGCTGCAACGTCGAGGTGGTGAACGGGGCGTATGGATTGCGCCGGGCCGGCTTGGCCTCGATGCTGGCGACGGTGAAGTTCGCGGCCTCGATGGCGCGCTTGAAGTCCTCGGCTTCCGCGCCGCTGCCGATGTCGAGGCGCGCCAGCTTCTTGCCGTCGGCACCGACGAGACGCGCCTCGAAGCTGTCGCCGCGCGGCGTCGCCAGCGTCGCGATCAGCGACCAGTACTCGCGCGGCACGAAGCTTTCGATCTCCTGCTCGCGGTCGCAGACCAGCCGCAGCGCCACCGACTGCACGCGCCCGGCCGAGCGCGCGCCTGGCAGCTTGCGCCAGAGAACCGGGGAGAGGGTGAAGCCGACCAGATAGTCCAGCGCCCGACGCGCCATGTAGGCGTCGACCAGCGCGCCGTCGATCTGGCGCGGATGCTTCATGGCGTCGGTGACGGCCTGCTTGGTGATGGCGTTGAACACCACGCGCTCGATCGGCTGATCCTTCAGCGCGCGCTTCTGCTTCAGCACCTCCAGAACGTGCCAGGAAATCGCCTCGCCCTCGCGATCGGGGTCGGTGGCGAGAATCAGCTTGTCGGCGCCTTTGACCGACCGGGCGATGTCGTTCATCCGGCTGGCGGCCTTGGGGTCCACCTCCCAGATCATCTTGAAATTGGCGTCCGGATCGACCGAGCCATTCTTTGCCGGAAGGTCGCGGATATGGCCGAAGGAGGCCACCACTTCGTAGCCGCCGCCCAAGTACTTATTGATCGTCTTGGCCTTCGCAGGCGACTCGACAATGACGATATTCATGCTTTTCCAGTAACTTAGGGAAGAATATGCGAGCTTCGCGAGAGTCGCGGCGGCTCGTTTCGCCCGGAACATGGGTCTAGACCCGCCGGCTGTCAAATCATGACACTCTCTTTATATGTCGATGGCTCGACAAAATTGGTGGCGGATATCTTTAAAATCTACCTTTGGTTGCATATAATCCGTCCCAGACCGTGTTCAATCCGGAAGCCGACAGCCGCGAGGAGGCGCCTATGGCGCGGAGGCAACAGAGCATTCCTGAACCGGCGGGCGACGGGGGGCGGGATGAAGCCGCCGAGTTTATCGCCCAGATGGTCGGTGACTTGCTGGCGGTGGCCCAGCGGCACCGGCTCGAGACGCTCGCATTTCTGCTCGACATGGCGAAAATGGAGGCCGAGGAGCTGGTGCGCGCCGCTGCGCTGGGCCGGCAGGCTCTTAGCCCGGCGCGGAGGCGAGGCTAGGCGGGCGCCAGCCCGCCGTCTCGTTAGATGAGCGAGATCAGGCCGCCGCCATGGCGCTCCAGCCGTCCGGCCAGTTCCAGCTCCAGCAGGATGGTGCGGACGATGGTCGGCGAGGTGCCCGCCATCCGGATCAGATCGTCGAGCCCGATCGGACTTGGACCCAGCAGGCCGACGACGCGGGTCCGTTCGCTTTCGTCGGGTTCGTGGTCCAGCGGCACGGCATCCTCGGCTTCCTCGATCGGCAAGGCGAGCGGCCGCCCCATGATCGGCTGAACCGCGGCGATGACGTCGTCGGCAGAGGTCACCAGCGCGGCGCCCTGCTTGATAAGGTCGTTGGTGCCGGCGGCGCGCGGATCGAGCGGCGATCCCGGCACCGCGAACACCTCGCGGCCCTGTTCGGCGGCGACGCGGGCGGTGATCAGCGAGCCGGAGCGATGTGCCGCCTCGACCACGACGACGCCGAGCGCAACCCCGGAGATCAGCCGGTTACGACGGGGAAAATCGCGGGCGCGCGGCGCATGGCCAAGCGGCATTTCCGAAATCGCCGCGCCGGATGCAAGGATATCCTCAAGTAATGTCTCATGTTCGGGCGGATAGATGCGGTCATGGCCGCCGGCGAGGACGGCGAGGGTGCCGCCGGCCAGACTGGCGCTGTGGGCGGCGCGATCGATGCCGCGCGCCAGCCCCGATGCGATGACGAATCCGGCTTCCCCGAGATCGCGCGCCAGAATCGCGGTGAACTTCATTCCCGCGCCGGAGGCATTGCGCGAGCCGACAATGGCGATCATCGGCTTGGCGGCGATGGCGGCGCGGCCTCGGACAGCCAGCAGCGGCGGCGCGTCGTCGATCAGCGCCAGACGCGGCGGATAGCCGCTCTCGCCGGG
>DATMSE010000068.1:0-6789 GCA_035565575.1 Xanthobacteraceae bacterium | reverse complement strand
GTGCCGAGCCAGATGTAGCGGTTCGGTCGGACCACCATGTCCGGCTTGAACACGTCAGCGTATCGGGCGCGGATGCGCGAATTGACGCCGTCCGATGCAATGATCAGATCGGCGTCGGGAAACTCCGTGTCGCTCGAGACCTCGCGCTCGAAAACCAGCTCAACGCCGAGCGCCAGACAGCGGTCCTGCAGGATATTGAGCATTCGCTTGCGCCCGATGCCGACAAAGCCGTGCCCCGTGGTGCGAATGCGCCGCCCCTTGAACAGAAGCTCGATATCGTCCCAGTGATTGAACGAATCCTCAATAGTCGCGGCGGTTTCGGGATCCCATTGCTGCATCGACTGCATGGTGGCGTCGGAGAACACCACGCCCCAGCCGAACGTATCGAACGGCCGGTTGCGCTCGACCACGGTGATCTCGTGCCGCGGATGGAGCCGCTTCATCAGCAGTGCGAAGTAAAGCCCGGCCGGACCGCCGCCGATGCAAACAATCCGCATCACCTTCCTCCTTCGCGATACGATCCGTCCCGCCGCATGCCGGATCATCTGGCAAAAGTATTCGTCAGCGTTGGAATTATTTCAAGCTTAAAGTTTCTGCGGGTCGGCCCCGGGGGAAGGTGGAGTATGGCGGCGCGGCGCGAGCGGGCGTCAGCGCGAGAAGCGGATCGGCACCGCGAGACTGATCGATCCGCCGGCGGTGGGCGGCGCCGGAACCGGACTGGCGCGGCGCGGCAGCGAGACGGCTTCCGCGTCTAGAACGCTGTCGCCGGACGAGCGCAGTAGCCGTGAACTCACCACCTGACCGGAACGGTTGATAGTGAAGGCGATCGTCGCAACGCCGCCATGCGCGGCGTCGGGGGGAAAACGCTTGAAGCGATTGAGATGCGCCATCAACTCGCTTTTCCACGACGCCGCGGCCGCCGCTGACGATGCCGCGCCGGATGTTGGCGCCGCGGCATGGTCGGCCCGCCGTGCCTGCATCGTCGGCGGCGCGGAGGTTCGGGGCGCGGCGTGGCGCGCCGGCTCGCGACGGGCCTTGTGCTCTTGGCGCGGCTTCAGCGGCTTCGGCAGTTTCGTCGTCCTCCGCTCCGCGTCGGCCGGCGGTTCGGATTTCGATGGCGGACGCGTCAGCAGCGCCGCCGCCTCCGCGGCCCTGGGCACGTCCGGCACTTCAACGTCCGTCGCCGCAGCGGATCGCGGCGATGCCGCCTCCTGCGGCTCAGGCGTCGTTTCGGGCTGCGCCTCCGCCATCTGCGGTCCCGGCGCGACGTCCTGCGGCGGCGTTTGCGCCACTGTCGGCGACAGATCGATCAGCACCGCCGATGGCGGCTCGCCGGCGGTCGCCGTCGCAGCGGCCAGGCGCCAGTTCGACGCCAGCCAGACAACGGCGCCGTGAATCGCAAGGACGGTCGCGACCGCGATGCCCCAGCGCAGCCATGCACGGCGCGACAGCGCGGCAAAACGGCGGCCGGCGGGATCAGCGTGACGAATCATTGCGCCACGTCGCCCGCAGCGGCGCCACCAATCCGCATCTCGCGATGACAGCGTCGGTTCGCTCTGCGAGCCGGCGGATATGAGCCGTGTGGATGGTTCATCTGCTGCCTTTCGTTCCGCGCTGTCGCGACCGATCGCGATCTCCGGCGGCCTGCGCCGCATGGCATCGCTAGACTCTTCGGGTGCTTTCGCCCGCTCCGCCGCCGCTTGCGTCGCTGCGCGAAAGAATTCACTGTTGTGCAGTCATCCGCGCTGACGACGTTCGGCCGCACGACCGACCGCTTCCACTTCATGCCGCCCGACAGGAATACCATGCCGCTACGACACGTCCTTGGCCTCGACCACGTGGTCGTCACCACCCGCCGGCTTGAGAGCGCCGGACAAGCTTGGCAGAATTTGGGTTTCACGCTGTCGCCGCGCGGCACGCATTCGCCGCATATCGGCTCAGCCAACTATACCATCGTGTTCGAGGACGACTACATCGAGCTGCTCGGTATCCTCACCGAAACCGCACATAACCAGCTCACGGTGACGTTCCTAAAGCAGCGCGAGGGCATCGAGCGCGCCGCCTTCACCACCGACGATGCCGTCGCCGGTATCGCTGAGTTGCAGGCCCGCGGCCTTGGTGGCAGCGGTCCGCTCGCCTTCGCGCGGCCGGTGGACCTGCCGAACGGCACCACAGGCGAAGCCAGATTCAACACCTTCAGTTGGAAGGCCGACGACGCGCCGGCGGGATTGCGCATTTTCGCCTGCCAGCATCTCACGCCGGACACCGTGTGGATTCCAGCGTTGCAGCACCACGCCAACGGCGCAAAACGCCTTCTGGCGCTGGAGATCGTTTCCGACGACGCGCGCGCCGCCGCTCTGTTGTTGTCGCGCCTGATCGATCAGCCGGTGCAGACTCTTGACGACGGTTACCGCGTCGCCTCCGGCGGCACGCGTGCCGATTTTGTGGTCTACGACAAGGCCGCATTCGCTAGACGCTATCCGGATGCGGTGCGCGTGGGTGCGCCGGCCGAAGGCGCGGCGGCGCTCGTGATCGCCACCGATGACGCCGCGAAACCGCGCAGCATCGCCGGCACCGTCGAACATGACGGCAGGATCAGCGTGCCGGCGGCACGCGCCAATGGCGTGATCGTCAGCTTCGTTCAGCAATAGCACCTAGCGCTGCGGGAGGGTCGGCGCGGCCGGCGTCGACCGTGGCGCCACGAAGTAGACTTCCCAATTGATCGCCGGGCCCGGCTTGCCGTTGAAGAAGCGGCGCGTGGTGATGATGATATGGTCGGCGCCCGCCGCGTTCGCCTTTATCCACGCATCGCACTTGCGATAGAACGGTTCGGACGGACCGCATATCCCGATAAAGCCGGACTGTTTCGCCTGATCCGCCGTGATCAAGCCGGATGGCGGCTCCTCCGGCTGCAACGGCGTCGGATGATCCGGGCTGTAGAATGTCATCAGATCCGCCACGCGGGTTGATCCCACCACCGCCGGCCAGGGCGTGTTGAACCGCAGCCGCCATTGCTGGGTGAGGTCACGGGCCAGTTCCGAACGTCCATCGACAGCCTCGGCACCGACGCCGGTGCCATCGTCGCTCCGCGGCAGCGTACGAACCGCAATCTCGGGCGCCGCCGCCAGGACTGCCAGCGACGTCATCAGCCAGATCGCGACGATACGAAACAACGCGACGCGCGGCATGCGCAGCATCGGAATCGCCACCAGCGCCAGCGGCGTCAGGAAGAACAGCGGAATGCCCCAATCGGTCTTCATATAGATCACGAAGACAATGCCGCCGATGACCGGCCCCATCGCCACTACGATCTGAATGATCCAGACATGAATCGCCTGTGGGATCCGCACCGCCGGATTGGGTGCGCGCGACCAGTTGAGGCGGGCGACGCGGGAGAAATGCCGCAACAATGCCAGCGAGCGCCAGGACGGATAGATCACCGCCAGCGCGGCGAGCGCGATCGGCAGCAGCAACAAAGAGACATTATGGATGACGTAGCCGAGCGCCAGTTGCAGGCTGCGCGCCCGGTCGGAGATCTCATAGATATGGCCGGCATAGGTGACGGGCCGGAAATCGTTCTGCCATAGCCACCACAGATGCGGCGCGAGCCCGGCCATCATCGCCGCGAGGGCGAGCCATGGCGCGGGCGAGCGCAGAAACGCGATCCGCTGCGGATGCAGCAGCGCGGCGATGCCGATGGCGCCGATCATGGTCAGCGCCCAGTATTTCGCCAGCAAGGCCGCGGCGGCGGCGAGGCCAAGCCAGATGCCGGAGACGACGCTGCGCCGCTCGAACGCATGCAGATAGGCCAGCACCAGCAGCGGCAACGTCGCGAGCTGGACGAGGTCCGCGTTGAACTTGAACCCCTTGAAGTTGAAGATTGGATAGATCGCCAGCATCATCACGACCAGGAAGGCGCGGCGGCGATCGACCACACGCAATGCGATCCGCCAACAGATCCACAGGGCGAAGCCGGCGGTCGCCATCGCCAGCGCATAGGCCGACCAGTCAGTGACGGGAAACAGTCTGAACCACACGCCGGCGACCCAGCCGGACAGCGGAGGATGCTTGCCGTAACCGAGCAGGAACTGCTGGCCCCAGGCATAGGCCTCGGCGATATCGAAATGGATGTCCTGGCCGCCCTTCAGCAGAGTGAGAATGCGACTCCACAACAAGATGTGGAGCAGGATGAAACCCATTACGAAACGCCGGCTCGCCGCTGCATCGGTCGCGCTCGCTGCCACCCACGCGGCCATCCGCCGCAAGCCGGAACGGCGGCGCAGACGGGCTGGCTTGGCTTGAGGCGGCATCCGCGATCCTTGACGATGGCCGGTCGGACAGAACGACTGCCTGCCGGGAGGCCGGATGGCCTGACAGCGGAGGCGATGGACGGACCCGAACGGCGCTTGGGAACCGATCGGGGCCTTCTACTAGATTCGGCGCCGGAAGAAGGCAAATCAGCCGGGCGTGAATTGGACCATTTCCAAGACGGTTGCTGGCCCGTTGCGCCAATGCTATCCCGCGCGCATGAGCGCCAAACCGATCTCGAACATCCGCAACTTTTCCATCGTCGCCCATATCGACCATGGCAAATCGACGCTGGCCGACCGCCTGATCCAGATGACGGGCGCCCTCGACGCGCGCGAGATGGCCGGCAAGGAACAGGTGCTCGATTCGATGGATATCGAGCGGGAGCGCGGTATTACCATCAAGGCGCAGACTGTCCGCCTCAACTACAAGGCCAAGGACGGCAACACCTATATCCTGAACCTGATCGACACCCCCGGTCACGTCGACTTCGCCTACGAGGTGTCGCGCTCGCTCGCCGCCTGCGAGGGCTCGCTGCTGGTGGTGGACGCCTCGCAGGGCGTCGAGGCGCAGACCCTCGCCAATGTCTATCAGGCGCTCGACAACAACCACGAGATCGTTCCGGTCCTCAACAAGATCGATCTTCCCGCCGCCGAACCCGACAAGGTGAAACAGCAAATCGAGGACGTGATCGGCATCGACGCCTCCGACGCGGTGATGATCTCGGCCAAGACCGGCCTCGGCATCGACGACGTGCTGGAAGCGATCGTGCATCGCCTGCCGCCGCCGAAAGGCGACCGCGACGCGACACTGAAGGCGCTCCTGGTCGATAGCTGGTATGACGTCTATCTCGGGGTCGTGGTGCTGGTGCGCATCGTCGACGGCGTCATGCAGAAGGGCCAGCGCATCCGCATGCTCGGTACCGGCGCGGCCTACGAGGTCGAGCGCATCGGCTACATCACCCCGAAGATGGTCAATGTCGGCGAACTCGGCCCGGGCGAGATCGGCTTCATCACCGCGTCGATCAAGGAAGTGGCCGACACCCGCGTCGGCGACACCATCACCGACGACAAGCGGCCGGTGGCGGACATGCTGCCGGGCTTCAAGCCGGCGGTGCCGGTGGTGTTCTGCGGCCTGTTTCCGGTCGACGCCGACGACTTCGAGACGCTGCGCGCGGCGATGGGCAAGCTGCGGCTCAACGACGCGAGCTTCTCGTTCGAGATGGAGACCTCCGCCGCGCTCGGCTTCGGCTTCCGCTGCGGCTTTCTGGGCCTGCTGCATCTCGAGATCATTCAGGAACGCCTGAGCCGCGAGTTCGATCTCAACCTGATCGCGACCGCGCCGAGCGTCATCTACAAGATGCGCCTCACCGACGGGCAGGAGATCGAGATTCACAATCCGGTCGACATGCCGGACGTGGTGAAGATCGCCGAGATCGAGGAGCCATGGATCGAGGCGACGATCCTGACGCCCGACGAATATCTCGGCAGCGTGCTGAAGCTGTGCCAGGACCGCCGCGGCGTGCAGAAGGAGCTGACCTATGTCGGTGCCCGCGCCATGGTGAAATACGAATTGCCGCTCAACGAAGTGGTGTTCGATTTCTACGACCGGCTGAAGTCGGTGTCGAAAGGCTACGCCTCGTTCGACTATCACCTCACCGACTATCGCGCCGCCGATCTGGTCAAGATGCAGATTCTCGTCAATGGCGAGCCGGTGGACGCGCTGTCGATGCTGGTGCACCGGACGCGCGCCGAAGGCCGCGGCCGCGCCATGGTCGAGAAGATGAAGGAACTGATCCCGCCGCATATGTTCCAGATTCCGATCCAGGCGGCGATCGGCGGCAAGGTGATCGCGCGCGAAACGGTGCGCGCGCTGCGCAAGGACGTCACCGCGAAGTGCTACGGCGGCGACATCACCCGCAAACGCAAACTTCTGGAGAAGCAGAAGGAAGGCAAGAAGAAGATGCGGCAGTTCGGCAAGGTCGACATTCCGCAGGAAGCTTTCATTGCCGCGCTGAAGGTGGATAGCTGAGGCTACGACGGCGAGCGGAGTCGCCCCGGAGAGGTGGGATGGCATGGCGCGACCGTTTCCGTCATGGCCGGGCTTGTTGTCCTGGCGATCCACGCCCCAACAGACAAGCAGCAAGAAGAACGTAGATGGCCGGGGCATAGGCAAGCGCAGCGACGCCGTCTTCGAACGGCTATGCCCGGCCATGACGAAGCATGTGACGCTCTCGGTGCGGCACGCGGACGAACCTCTCGCAAGGGTTCGTCATCATGGGTGCCTCGCAAGCACCCTGGCGCCTCTCGGGACTCCCTTCTTGGGACGGAGACGGCACAAGTGGTCCGCGCCTTCGCCGGAGCGGATATCCCGTCGCGCGCAATAGCAAGGCTGCGACAACAGATCGCCAGCACATGCGCTCGCCTGCACAACAGCATTGCATGATTGCGCTTCACCTTGCTTGCCTCACACAACTCATCC
>DATMSE010000067.1:0-1802 GCA_035565575.1 Xanthobacteraceae bacterium | reverse complement strand
TGGGACATGGCATTGGCCGGCCGGATGGATTTTCCTCGCCACCATGGCGTTGCTTGGCCTGGGCGACGGGCTATGGCTCGCCAAATCCGATCCGGACCTGCTTGCCGAGCGGATGCGCGGGATGATGCAGGCCGGTCAGCCTACGGCCGACAAGGTTTTCATCGTGGTGTTCGGATGCATCGCGCTGGTCTGGTTCATCGTCATCGGACTGGAACGACGCGCGAAGGCGTCGGACATACCGGTGATCCTGCAGGCTCTCGGCTTCGTCCTGCTGCTGTTATCGAACGTCTTCGTGATGTGGGTGATGCGAACGAATTCGTTCGCGGCACCTGTCATCAAGATTCAGGCGGAGCGAGGCCAGCGCGTCGTCGACAGCGGTCCGTATGCCTATGTCCGCCACCCGATGTACAGCGGCGCAATCCTTTTCTTCGCCGGGGTGCCGTTGCTGCTGGGCTCCTGGCGCGGCCTGATCATGGTCTCGCTGTTCGTGCTGCTTTTCGGCTATCGCGTCGGGATCGAGGAGCGCGAACTGATCAGCCGTCTATCCGGCTATGCCGACTACGTGTCCCGCGTGCGTTACCGGCTGATCCCCGGCCTCTGGTGATGCGGCCGGCTTAGGCATCCAGCTCCTTGTAGTGCCGGAAGATGCCGTCTTCATTGAAGGGAATGCGGCGATCGCTCGCCAGGTAAGCTTCGATATTCGGCCGCGCGGCGACGCGATCGTGAAGCTCCACCAACGCCGGGACGTGGCGCTCGTAAGCATCCATGTGTTTCGGAAACGCGTAGCGCAGCCCGGCGATGATCTGGAACAGCGACAGATCGACATAAGTGACCTTGCGGCCGGTGATGTAAGGCTGCTTGCGCTGGCGCAGGATGCCCTCGAAGTATCCGAGATATTTCGGCACCCGCTGGGCCCAGAATTCGGCGGTGCGCTTCCTGGCCGGCGTGCGCTGGTCTTCGTAATACAGCGTCGGCCCGAGCGGATGATGGGTGTCGTGGATTTCCAGCACGAGGTCGGCGATGGTCAGTTGAAGCTGATGCAGCCACAGCCGTCCGGCGTCGGTCTTTGGCGCGAGATCATGCCGCGATCCGAGATAGAGCAGGATGTTCGCGGTCTGGCCGATCACCTGTTTGCCGGACTTGAGAAACGGCGGCGCGAAAGGCGGCGTCGCGGTCTCGCTGCCATTCATCATCGCCATCATGCTGGCGGTGCCTTGTTCGCGCGCGACGTCGATGTAACTTGCGCCGGCGTCTTCGAGTACGAGGCGCACGAACTCGCCGCGTCCCTGAATGCTCGGCCAGTAGTAGAGTTCGTAGCGCATCGGCGATCCTCCCGCGTCACGCATCCGCCGAGAGGGCAGACTGCGGGACGAGGCTACACCAACGCGCGGCCGAAAGATCAGTTCGCCGCGAAGCAGTACAAGAGACCGTCGCCGCCGGTCGAACGCAGGTCCGCCTGCGAGCAGCCACCGTCGGGGCCGCGCGAAGGATGCGAGCTGTTCCAGGATTTCGCCGGCGGATCCTCGGTCAGGCCCATACGATCGGCGTGGCCGAGCATCGCCGCGCCTTGCGTGCTGCTCGTCCAATTCTTGCAAGTGCGATCCTCGCCCTCTGGGAAGGCGGTGCCGTCGGCCTGCGAGCCCGTGAGGATGTCATGGCGATTCGGCTTGTCGCCGCGGCCGTTGATGATTTCGCCCTTCTCGCTCAGCGCGGTCTGCTTGGTCAGTTTGTTGTCGCCGTGAAGCTCGGCAACATCCTTGGCGATCACCTCACCCTTGGCGTTCTGCCACGGTCCCTTGCCG
>DATMSE010000066.1:0-2715 GCA_035565575.1 Xanthobacteraceae bacterium | reverse complement strand
TGCGCGATGCCGCGGATGACCGCGTCGCGGTAGGTGATTTCGGGCATGTCAGTTTCTCCAGGCCCAGCCGCCGTCGGCGTAGACGTCGGTGGTCAGAATATCGATGGGCGGCACAGGCGCGGCTTTGCAGGCCTCGGTGGCGTCATCGACCATCTTGCGCACTTCGGCGTCGATCTTGGCGGTCACGTCCTCGCCGATGCCGAACTGCTTGAGCCGCTCGCGATAGACCTTGATCGGATCGCGCTCTTTCCATTTCTCGAGTTCGCCTTCGGGGCGATACTTCGCCGGGTCGGCGCGCGAATGGCCGGAGTGACGGTAGGTAAGGCACTCGATCAGCGAGGGCCCATCGCCGGCGCGCGCTTTGTCGAAGGCCTTCTGCGCCGTGCGGTAGACCGCGTCGGCGTCGTTGCCATCGATGATGATGCGCTCGAGACCGTAGGCCGCGGCGCGGTCGGCGGCCGGATGCGGCACCGCCGTCACGTCGGCGATCGGCGTATATTCCATGTAGAGATTGTTCTCGCAGACGAAGACCACCGGCAGCTTCCACACCGCGGCGAAATTCAACGCCTCGTGGAACGCGCCGATATTGGTCGTGCCGTCGCCGAAGAAGCAAACGGAGACATCCTTGTCGCCGCGGTACTGCGCGCGCCAGGCGGCGCCACAGGCGATCGGCAGATGCGCGCCGATGATGGCGTAGGAGCCCATCACCCCGTGCTCTTCCGACGTGAGATGCATCGAACCGCCCTTGCCGCGCATCAGGCCGTTATCGCGCTGCATCAGCTCGCCGAGCACCTTCTCGACGGAAACGCCGCGCGCCAAAGTGTGCGCATGGCCGCGATAGGTGCAGAACGACAAGTCGCCCTTTCGCATCGCGCCGGCAAATCCAGCGGCGACCGCCTCCTGTCCGAGCGACAGGTGGCTGGTGCCCTTCACCAGATTCTGCAGGAAGAGGTCGAAGGCCCGCTGCTCGGCCTCACGGATGACGACCTGGGTCCGGTACATCTCCAGACGCTTAGCCTCACCGATGTCGTCATTCACGCCAGAGCTGGCCGGACCTGTCGCGCGGTCCTTCGCTGTCGCCATGGGGTTTCCTCGGGAACGGTTTTTAGTTTTGGTGGCGGAACTTAGCCTTGAAGTTCGGGCCACCGCAACCGTTCCATCTCATTGCAGGCATGCGGCGATAGGAGGCGGCCAAACCGCCTATTCCAGCGGCCCCTCGACCACGCTCTCGCTGGTGGTCGTCTTGCCCAACTGGCGCTCACGATGGAGGAGATAAAGGCCCGAGCCGATGACCATGGTGGCACCGGCGATGGTCCAGCCGTTTGGCACATGGTCAAAAACCACGTAGCCGAGGATGACCACCCAGACGAGCTGGGTATAGATGAACGGCGACAGCACCGAGGCCGGCGCCAGCCGATGCCCGGCGATCAGGAAGAAGTGCCCAAGGCTGCCGAGGATGCCGATCCCGACCAGCAGCAGCGCGACGAACCAGCTCGAGGGCGTCGTCCAGACGAAGGGGATCACCGGCAGCATCACCAGCGCACCGATGGCGTTGTTATAGAACAGCGAAGTCTGGTTCGAATCGGTTCGCGACACGATCCGCGTCAGCACCGCGTAGAGGCCGTAGCAGATCGTCGCCGTCAGCGAGAACAGCGCGGCGGGATGGATCGCCCCGACCCCCGGCCGGGTGATCACCAGGACACCCGCGAAACCGAAGCAAATGGCGCACCAGCGCCGCCAGCCGAGCCATTCGCCGAGCAAAGGCCCCGAGGCGATGGCAACAATGAACGGGAAGGTGAAGATCAGCGACAGCACTTCGTCGAGCTGCATGAAGCGCAGCGCGAGAAAATTGAGCACGGTCGACGCCACCAGCAACAAGCCGCGCACGAGCTGAAGCTTGAAGTTCCCCGATTTGAGCAGGGCCGGCTCGGAAATCGGATTGGACACGGACAGGGTGAGCACGAAAGCGCCGATATAGCGCGCGGCCGCCACCAGAAGCACGGACATCTGCGCGCCGAGATACTTCGCCGTGGTGTCGAGGCAGGCGAAGAGGGCCACCGCCCCACACATGAGTGCGATGCCCATGAGGCGCTGCCGCCGCTGCCCCGCCGCTTCCGTCAATACGTCGCCCGCCCACCCGAAATGTCGAACACCGCGCCCGTCGTGAAAGAGCAGTCCGCCGAGGCGCAGAATGCGGCAAGCGCCGCGATCTCCTCGACGGTCACGAATCGGTTGCGGGGAATCTTCGATAGCATGAAATCGATATGCTCCTGCGTCATCTGATCGAAGATCGCGGTGCGTGCCGCGGCCGGCGTCAGGCAGTTCACCGCGATGTCGTAGCCGGCGAGTTCCTTGCCCAGCGATTTGGTCAACGCGATCAGCCCGGCCTTCGAGGCCGAGTAGGCCGGCGCGTTCGGATTGCCCTCTTTGCCGGCGATGGAAGCGATGTTGACGATGCGGCCGTAGTTCTGCGCGATCATGGTCGGCGCAACAGCCCTGCAGCAATGGAAGGGGCCGTCGAGATTGATCGACAGCACGCTCCGCCAGGCGTCGAGCGGATACTCCCAGGTCTTGGTGTTCGGCCCGGAAATGCCCGCGTTGTTGACCAGGATGTCGATGCGCTGGAACTCTTGCAGCGTCGCGTCCCGCGCGCGCTCGACGGCGGCGTAATCGGTGACATCGACTGCAACGGCGATGACACGGCCGCGCGTCTTA
>DATMSE010000065.1:0-37898 GCA_035565575.1 Xanthobacteraceae bacterium | reverse complement strand
CTGGTGGCCGCCTTGATGCTGCTGGCGGCCGCGACCGACATGCTGCCGCTGGCGCTCTACATGGCGCTCTCATCGGTTGCGCTGTTCACCTTCGGCCTGATGATGTCGAACTTTACCGCGCTCGCGATGGAGCCGCAGGGCCACATCGCCGGCACCGCCTCGTCGCTCTATGGCTCCATCACCACGCTGATCGGCATCGCTGTCGGCGTCACGCTGGGCCAGGTTTACGACGGCACGCTGCTGCCGTTCGCCATCGGGTCGCTGGCCTGCACCCTGGTTTCGGTCGCCATCGTGCTGGTGACCGAACGCGGCCGCATGTTCACGCCGAGCAAGCAGGCGCACTAGTGAGTTTTCAATAACATCTGCTACGAGGCTCTGCGTGCTCCCTCTCCCGTTGGGAGAGGGTTGGGGTGAGGGGTTACAGCCTCAATGATGCTCGATCCCCCTCACCCGGAGCCTACGGCTCCGACCTCTCCCCGATGGGGAGAGGTGATGCATCGCCCGGGGTCATTCAATCCGACTCGAAAATGCTCGAGGCGAGGGCAGGCTGTTTAATTAACCCTATCGACAGGAAGGCGCACGGCTCGCTTGGTGTTGAGCCGCGCGACTTCATGTTTTCGCGTTATCTGGTCGGACCTCGGCATGAATGCCGACCGGAGTGGCGCATGGATATCAACCGTCGTGATGCAATCGGAATCGCCGCGACCGCCTTGCTCGCCGGCGCGACACCGGCATGGGCGCAGCGCGCGCCGAAGGCCGCACCATTAACGTCCATGCTCGGCCACGACGCCACCCACTACGGCGTACGGCCGGGCAGTCCCGACGATCAGACCCGCGCCCTGCAACGCGCGCTCGACGAGGCCACGCGCGCAGGGGCGCCGCTGGCACTGCCGCCGGGGACCTATCGCACCGGGCCGCTCACTCTTTCCAACGGCGCGCAGCTTGTCGGCGTGCACGGCGCGACGACATTCGTCTTCACCGGAGGCCCTTCCCTGCTGACGGCCGCGGGCGCCAACAGCATCGGCCTACGCGACATCACTTTCGACGGCGGCGGCATCGCGCTGCCGCAACGGCGCGGCCTGATCCATTGCGGCGCAGGGCGCGACGTCCGTATCGTCGATTGCGAGATCGTGCGCAGCGGCGGCAACGGCATCTGGTTCGAAAATGTCGCCGGCGACGTGCGCGGCAATATCATCCGGCACATCGCCACCACCGCGATCGTCTCGTTCGATGCGCAGGGGTTGCTGGTGGCGCAGAACACCATCACCGACACCAACGACAACGGCATCGAAATCCTGCGGACCGCCGTCGGCGACGACGGCACGCAGGTGATCGACAACCGCATCGAGGATATCAAGGCCGGCCCCGGCGGCTCCGGCCAGTACGGCAACGCCATCAACGCGTTTCGCGCGGGGAACGTCATCGTGCGCGGCAATCGCATCCGCAATTGCGATTACTCGGCGGTGCGCGGCAACTCGGCCTCGAACATCCAGATCACCGGCAACAGCGTCAGCGACGTGCGCGAGGTGGCGCTGTATTCCGAATTCGCGTTCGAAGGCGCGGTGATCGCCAACAACACCGTGGACCGCGCGGCGGTCGGCGTCTCGGTGGCGAACTTCAACGAAGGCGGACGCATCGCGGTCGTACAGGGCAACATCATCCGCAACCTCTTGCCGAAACGTCCCATCGCCACCGCGCCAGAAGACGACGCCGGCATCGGCATCTATATCGAAGCCGACAGCGCGGTGTCCGGCAATGTCATCGAGAACGCGCCGGCGTTCGGCATCGTCGCCGGCTGGGGCAAGTATCTGCGCGACGTCGCCATCACCGGCAACGTGATCCGCAAGGCCTTTATCGGCATCGGTGTCTCGGTCGCGGACGGCGCGGGCACGGCGCTGGTGAGCGGCAACACGATTTCCGACGCGCCGCGCGGCGCGGTGGTCGGCCTCGATCACGCCAAGCCGGTGACGCCGGATCTCACGCGCGAGGGCGCCGCCCGGTTCAGGCAGATCACGCTCGGCGTCAATTCGGTGCGATAGGACACGCGTTCCGCGCTACAGTGCGTTGCGCAGCAGCGGGTAGCGGTTCTGCATCGTCGCGAGATCGAGGCTCGTGGCCTGGCTGGGCAATGGCAAGGCGTCGGCGGCGCGCGACACGTCGATCGCCGGTGCCACCGGCGGACTTGCGATCGGCGCGACGGCCATCGCACCATTGCCGCGCGTCACGACATCACGTTGGGCCAACGGCGTCGCGCCCTGTCCGAGCCAGGCGAAATCGACCGGCTGATTGTTGGTCAAGGCTTCGCGGGACGCCAGCATGCGCCACGTTTCGACCGCGGCCCTGGCGTCGCTGATGTTGTCGAGGAAATCCGACTCGCTGTGAAAGCGCCGCCAGCGGCCGCTTTCCTGCAAGGCGATCAGATAATCAAGCCGTTGTTCGGCGAGGATGCACCAGCGCTGGATAATTGCGCGGCCGCGTTCGACATCCGATCGTTGTGCCATGGAAAAGTCCGTAATTGGGAGACGGACACGGACGCAACGCGACGAATCACTCAGTAGACCACTATTGCCATACTGTGGAAAACCCGGGCAATGTCCAGCCCGGTTCCGCCAGCGAGGTCGAAAATCGCGTTTTTTCCTGCATATCCGCGTCAAGCGTTTCGCCGCGCATGTCAGGCTTGATGACGTGATCGCGCCCCCCTCGTCACAAGGAAAGACCCGCCCGGGGGGACAACCGGGCGGGTCAAAGCCATATGGCGCTGGGGTGGATGGGCGCTCGCGCCGAATACGGCCCGTGGGACGGGATGTTGCGATCCCACTGATGATAGGTCATGCGGGCGGCCGAAACGTTCAAACCTTTTCGCGATTTTTTCGGGAGGCGACGCGTCGCACCTCACCGCGCTTCCGCAGCCGGCAAGCCGATCATCGACGCAAAGTCGATGGCATAGCTGACAAACGGATGCGTTCCGCCGGCGCGGCGCGAACGCTAAGGCGCAGCCGTCGCGCTCGCGACAATGCGTTCCTTGCGAAGCGCCGCAAGGATGACGTTGAGGTCGGACGCGGTCGTCATGCCTTCGAACTGCAGCCGCAATGCACCGCCCTCACTGCCGACCACCGCGGCGCGATAGCTGCTCAGCAAGGCTGAAATGTCCGACATCCGCGCTTCCGGCTGGAAGGTAACGGTGGCGATCACATCCTTGGCCGTTTTGGCAGTCGCCATCGAGCGCCGAACCGCCGACGGCGCCGCGGATTCGGCCTGCGGCCGCGTCACCGTGGCATCGGCGGGCGCCTCGTCGGACTGCGACAACGACGGCGTGGCCTGTTGCTGCGCCGGCGAAGCAGGTTGGCTCGCCGGGGCGGACGCGGCGGGCGGCGGCGCCGCATCGAGCCGCCGCTCCAGCGATGCATTTGGCGGGGCAGATGTCTTCGCAACCGGTGTCTCCGGCGACGACGGCGTGCGCGCAGCCGGGGCGGTTTGTCCGACCTGCTCGTGATATTCGGGACTCTGGAAGGCCTCGAGACCGGTCCGCATCAGGATGGTCCCGATGATGCCGGCTTGCAGCACCAGCGCCAGCGCACCGAAGGAGGCCGACCACGCCAGCGTGCGGGGCGAGAGGCTGGCAAGCAGCGCCGCAAAACGTCCGGGCCGCTTGGGCGCGACGGCCGGCGCCCGGCCCCCCGGCTCGGTCTCGATCGCCGTCATCAGCTTTTGCAGCGCGCGCGTCGATGGTGCTCCCAGGTTCTCGTTGAGACTGACGGTTTCGATATACTCGTCCTGGATCGCGGCATACTGCTTTCTGAGGCCCGGATCCTGCCGCAGCGCCTCCTCCACGCGCCGGGTGTCGCGCGGATTCAGGGCGCCCGTGGCGTACCACGGCAATAGCGCCTCGATATCTTCGGGTTCGTCGTCCATGATCTTGTTATTCGTCGCGCTCATGGCCAGCCTCGTTCAATGCCTGCGGCCTGGAGCAGAGCGGCCAGTTTCTTTCGCGCATAAAACAGCCGCGTCTTGACCGTGTTCTCCGGTATCCCGACGATTCCGGCGACCTCTTCCACCGATTTCTCGTGATAATAGACTAAGTCAATGATTTCCCGATGCTCCGCCGACAAAGCGGTCAAGCAGGCGCGCAAGGCGTCGCTGGTATTCTTCTTCTGGACAGTCACTTCCGGATCGTCGGCGCCATCCACGATCGCCACGGCGGTTTCGTCGTCCAGCTCCGCCTCGCTACGACGGCGCAAGGCCGACAGTGCCTTAAACCGCATGATCCCGAGCAGCCAGGTCGAGACGGCCGACCGCCCCTCGAACTTTCCCGCCTGTCGCCAGACGTCGAGAAAGACTTCGCTGATAAGGTCTTCAGCGAGTTGTTCGTTCCGTACCAGGCGAAGGCCGAAGCGGAACACGCGCACATGATGGCGCCCGTAAAGCACCTGCATGGCCATCTTGTCGCCTTGGGCGATCCGGGCGATCAGGGCTTCGTCAGAGGTCTCCGTCGGCGGACTCAATGGCGATCTCGCAAATGGGTCGGCTTGAGCCGAGCGAAGGTTCGAGCACAACCCGCTCTTTCGAACGGAATGAGGCGTGCGCCTGCAAATTGCCCCAAATTCGCCAAGCGGCGCAAGCCGGTGCTCTCCGGAGGGAAACTTCCGCTCAAACCGCCCCGGTCGCGCTGGAACAACCAATCCGCCGTGAAGGGGTGCGAAGCTTGCCGCGGAGTGTGGATTAAGCCGGGAAATCAGGTCAGCCCGCAGGTAAATTCCTTTGCACCACAGAAAGATACCAAACCTAAAGGCTTTTACCCGTAAAGTTCCCAAAACCGATTTGACGAACAGTTCATTTTTGACGGCCCATTCATGCAGACCGCCGCCGCACCGTTGTCGGACGTCTCCGCCGGGAAATCCATGCTCGGGGTCAAGCCAGCGGCGTTGGGGGCACGGCGACGGCGCATCAAGATCCGCCGGCAGATGCTCGGATATGTCTGCATCAGCTACTTCATCGACGCCATCCTGCTGACCGTCTTTGCCGAAACCGGCGCGCTTCCGCTCGCCATCGCGCCGGCCTATCTCGCTTGCGGCGTCGGCTCCGCGCTTGGCTTCGGCATCGTGTTCGAGACCGGCGCCAATGAACGGCTGCGCGATCCGTTCCTGGTGATCCCGCAGGCCACCGTCAGCTTGCTGATCATGCTGGCGTTCGCCTGGTTCGCTCCGCAGGCCGGCTTCCTGTTTCTCTGCAATCTGTTCATCGTCTTCAGCTTCAGTTCGCTGCGCGCCTCCGCGCGGGAAACGGCGATGGTCTGGACGACGATGGCGATCGGCCTCCTGATCCTTTTCCTCGGCGGCGACAAGCCGATCGGGATGCCGGTTGCGACCTTCCCCGACCGCGTCGCCACTATGGTTGCCTTCGCGCTGACCATCGGCCGCTGCATGTTCATCGGCATCTTCAGCAATTCGCTGCGGGAGTCGCTCTACAACAAGAGCGTGCAGCTCAAGGAAGCCTACCGCCGCATCGAGGAACTGGCGGAGCTCGACGAACTCACCGGCTCGTTCAACCGCCGCTGCATCATGCGCATGCTGGATGACGAAATCGCCCGTGCCCAGCGCAGCCACCTGCCCTGCTCGGTCGCGCTGATCGACCTCGACTGGTTCAAGCGGATCAACGATTCTCATGGCCACCCGATCGGCGACGAGGTGCTGCGCACCTTCGCGATCACGGTGTTCGCCAACATCCGCGCCAACGACCGGTTCGGCCGCTATGGCGGCGAGGAGTTTCTGCTGGTGATGCCCGAAACTCCGGCGGAAGCGGCCGCGAACATTCTTGATCGCCTGCGCCTGATCGTTGCCGATCTCGACTGGAGCGCCTTCTCGTCAGGCATGACCGTAACGATCTCCGCCGGCGTGGCGGAAATCCAGGCCGGGGAAACCGCGGATGCGCTGCTGACCCGCGCCGACGAAGCTCTCTATGTCGCGAAGGAGGCCGGACGCAATCAGGTCGCGCGCGCCTGATCGGCTCGTCATCTCGTCAATTTGCAGGGGGCACAGAATCTGCCCCGCTCACGCGAGTGAGTTGCTCCAGGATAGAGTTCCGTATGAGTACGACGTCAGCCCCCAAGGGCAACCTGCTGGACGAATTGCAGACCGCTCTGGCCCATGGCACCGTCGCCCGCAGGGTGGAAACCCTGCGTCGCGTCACCGACCTGTTTCTCCGCGCAGTGGACGATTATTCCGACGAACAGATCGATCTGTTCGACGATGTCTTCCAGTGCCTGATGCGGCACATCGAGATCTCCGCGAAAATCATGCTTTCGACCCGGCTGGCGCCGGTTGCCAAGGCGCCGCCGCAGACCGTTCAGACGCTGGCCTTCGACGACGTGATCGAGGTCGCGGCCCCCATGCTGTCGCAATCCGACCGGCTCACCGACGAGATGCTGATCGCCAATGCACGCAGCAAAAGCCAGGCGCATCTGCTGGCGATCTCCGGCCGCCGCATGCTCAGCGATACGGTCACCGACGTGCTGATCGAGCGCGGCAACGGCGACGTGATCCAGAGCACCGTCAGCAATCCGGGCGCGACATTTTCCGAGAACGGCTACCGCGACCTGCTCGCGCAGGCCGAGCGCGACGAGACCATCGCGGTCTGTCTCGGGTCGCGACCGTCGATTCCGCGCCATCATTTCCTGAAGCTGATCACGAAAGCCTCGGCATCGGTGCGGGCGCGGCTGGCGCAGGCGCATCCCGCCCGCGCCGCCGATATTGCCGCAGCCATCAACGCCGTCACCAAGCAGGCCTGTGCGGCCCCGGAAGCGATCAGCGCCGCCACCGAGATGGCGCACGGGCTGGTCAAGCTGCTCTACGATGACGGTCGGCTCGACGAACAGGAAATCTCGAAATTCGCCGCGGCCGGCAAGTTCGACGAAACCAACGCCTCCCTCGCCTGCCTGGCCAAGGTGCCGGTCTCGCTGGCAGAGACCATGATGGTGGAGTCACACACCGAAGGCGTCCTGATCCTTGCCAAGGTCGGCGAATTGTCCTGGCCGACAGTGCAACTCATCATCGAGATGCGGGACAGGCTGGCCGGCACCTCCTCGACCGACATCAAGGAGACGCGGCAAATCTATGAGCGGCTCCGCCTCTCCACCGCGCAACAGGTGCTGCGCTTCTACAAAATGCAAGAGTCCACGGCGCCGAAGCCCGGACCTTAAGCCGACCGACTCTCAGTACCGTAGCATATGCCGGCCAGCGATAGCGCCGACGCCGGCGACGATCGCCACCGCGATCGAGTACCAGACCGCAACGAACAGCGGCGAGTCATCGGCGCAATGCGCAGCATAGAGCGTCGCGCCCAATCCCGCCGCCAGCAATCCTGCAACGGCGCCGGCAAGCTCCGGTCGCGCGGGCGCACCGCGGCGCAGCGCCAGCAGCGCGGCCACCAGCACGGGAGCGGAAAACAGCGGAATCGACATCATGCAGCTCATTGCGTTGTTGCCGATCAGCCGGGTCAGCCATGGCCGCTCATGCGGCATCATCATCTCAGCAACGATCCCGAGCCCGACCATCGCGGCCGGGATCGCCAGCAGCCAGGACCACCGTTTGAAGGAGGCTTCGGGCCTCGCCAGGTGCAGGCTGACGGCGATCGCGCTGAATGCCAGCGCCAGCGTCACCAGGAACTTCAGGTCGAAGAACGGATTATGCATCGCGGTCCGCACATCGCTGCGCACGCCGAGAACCAGCATGAACAGCACTGCGGAGACCGGGAGCGCCAGCAGCAGCGCCCAAGTCAGCGTTGTGCCGATCCGCGGCTGGCGGATCTCGGCGTCTGCCGCCAGCGCCTCGATCAGGCGATCGGTCTCCATGATCAGGACTCCCGCAATTTGCCGGCCAGGCTGGCAAGGCCGCGATGCAGCGCCACCCGCACCGCGCCTTCGGACATTGAGAGCCGCGCGGCCGTTTCCTTGATCGATGCACTCTCCACCGCGATCGATCTCAACACGTCGCGCTGCCGTTGCGGCAAGCCGTCGAGATGGCTCGCGATCTCTGCCGAGGTCAGCGTCTCGGCGGCCGCCGGCGCCGCCATGGTCTCCGAGAAGTCGTCGATATTGATGAAGACGCGGCTGCCGCGCCGGCGCAGCGCGTCGATCAGCTTGTTGCGCGCGATGGCAAACAACCACGGCGCGAACGGCGCCGTCGCGTCCCACGTCTGCCGCTTCAGGTGCACCGCGAGCAAGATCTCCTGTACGATATCTTCGGCTTGATCCACCGGCTGCCCGGCGCGCGCGAGGCCACGATAGGCCGCGGCGCGCAGCACCGGCGCCACGGACCGCAGCAACCGACGATAGGCTGCCTCGTCGCCTGCGTTCGCCGACCGCATCAGAACGGTCCATTCGTCGTCACGTCTGCGCACGCACGCTCCTGCGAAGCCATTCGTCCGGCGAACGACGTTATTACGCGCCCCCGCCATGATCACGCTATCGTGAAGACTCCTCATCCCGCCTCGCCGGCCGGATGGCTGTTTTCGCAATTCCACTGCGGGGTCGGTTCATAACATCGATCCGAACGGCTGGCACGGCGGACGAAAGCGGGCCTTTTCAGGGATTTGTCGAAAGATTCCCTCATTTTGCCGCGCTGTGGTCACGACTTGAGTCTTTCTGCGCAGCCGGGGATGGGCGATAACGGGGAGACTGCCATGAGATTCAAGGCCAGCGGGCGCTCGGCATTGGTCGTCGCAGCAGGAATCTGGATGTGGTGTTTGGGGCCCCTGCAGGCTCAGCAGGCACCCAATGCGGCCGCGCCGGCCACGGCGCAACAGACACAACCCAACCCGCTGCAGCAGTTTTTTGGAATCAAACCGGCGCCGGCCGCAGCTCCGGCCGACCAGGCCAATGCGGAGCCCGGCATGCCGATGGCTCTGCAAAAATACCGCAAGGCATCTTCCCACCACAGCCGCCGCCATCGCGTGTCACGCACGACGAGGCACTCAAGGCGCTCGACCGTCGCCAAATCCAAGCCCGCAGAAAAGGCCGACCCCGAAAGGGAGGCGCGCGTCGCCGACGCGGACAATACCTCTGCTCCGGAGAGCAGCACCCCGCCGGCGAAGTCGGCTTCCCCGGCACAGGGATCCGCGCCGCAGCAGAGCTCCTCGGCGCAGCTGTCGACGTCCGTCGCCAACGCCCGCGCACAACTGCTGGAGAGCAATCCGGCGGCCGCCACAGAGCCCGCCATGAATCCGCCGCCGACTGGAGCTCCTGCGCCGTCTGCCGCAACCGCGGCAACAGCCGCCCCTGCCGGTGGCGAAAATGCCGCGCCGCCGCCGACCAATACCGCCAAGGCCGACACCAACGTCGTTCCGTCCGATCAGTTCAATGACATCGATCGCGCAGCGACTGAAAGCGCCCAGCCGACGCCAACGCTGGCCTTGGCGTCGATGGAGAAAGCCGTCGGCACCACCGGCCAAGCCGCGGCCGCGAGCGACGATCATTCGACCTGGTCCCAGGCCTCTTTCATCGGCAAGATCTTCATCGCCTTCGGCGGGCTGCTGACGTTGGCTTCGGCTGCACGCATGTTCTTTGCGTAGCCTTGAAGCCTTCGTGCCGCGCCGCCGTTTTAACCTCCCGCGGCGGCGCGGCGTTTTCTTCGATCGATCGCACGCCGGCATTTTCCCAATCCACTGTGCATTTCTGCGCATGCGGCGGCCTTGCAGCCCGCGCCGTCTGCGGGCACATTGCGCGCGCCGCGGGCCCTGATCGTCAGCGCCCGCCAACGAACTCAGCGTGAGATGGCATCATGAGCACATTCGAACACATCATCGTCGAGAAGAAGGGTAGCGTCGGCATTGTTCGCCTGAACCGGCCGAAAATGCTGAATGCACTGTCGTTCGGCGTGTTCCGTGAAATTGCCGCCGCGATCGATGACCTCGAGGTCGACGACGCCATCGGCTGCATCGTCATCACCGGTAACGAGAAGGCATTCGCCGCCGGCGCCGACATCAAGGAGATGCAGCCCAAGGGCTTCATCGACATGTTCAATGAAGACTTCAAGCAGATCGGCGGCGACCGCGTCGCCACCTGCCGCAAGCCGACCATCGCGGCGGTCGCCGGCTATGCGCTGGGCGGCGGCTGCGAACTGGCGATGATGTGCGACTTCATCATTGCCGCCGACACTGCAAAATTCGGCCAGCCGGAGATCACGCTCGGGACCATTCCCGGCATCGGCGGTACCCAGCGCCTCACCCGCGCCATCGGCAAGGCAAAGGCCATGGACCTTTGCCTCACCGGCCGGATGATGGACGTCAACGAAGCCGAGCGTTCCGGCCTCGTGAGCCGCATTGTGCCGGCCGACAAGCTGATGGACGAAACGCTCGCCGCCGCCGAGAAGATCGCTGCGATGTCGCGTCCCGCCGCCGAGATGGCGAAGCTCGCGGTCAACCGCGCCTTCGAGACGCCGCTCTCCGAAGGCATGAATGTCGAGCGCGACCTGTTCCGCGCCACCTTCGCGCTGGAGGATCGCGCCGAGGGCATGGCGGCGTTCATCGAGAAGCGCAAGCCCAACAACAAGAACCGCTGAGCGATCGGCCTCGCGAGCCTGTTGCGCTCTCTGATGCCCGGCCTCGTGCCGGGCATTCGCGTTTCAGAACGCTGTTGCAGACGCGGATGCCGCGGCGATGTCAGCCGTGACGACGACAACAGTTCGACGGAGTTGATCTATCCCGTGCGTGCAAGTGCTGCCTGCACCAGCGCGCGATAGAGCCGATCCTTCCAGGTGACCGGCTTGTCCAGCCCAAGGCGCGCCAGGGCCGGTGTGTATGCGGCATTGGACCGCGTCATGCCCTCCCAGGCCAGACTCGCCAGTCGCCACGGCGATACCGATGCCGCGCTCAGCACCTGCAGTGCCGGGATCAGCCGCTGCTCGACCTCGGTGAAGTCGCTGCCGAACGGAAACGCCGGCAAATGGCCGTGCTCCCGCGCGGGCTTCAATGCTTCGCCGATCCGTGCCGGAACATTGTCACGGAAGGCCGCGGGAATCTCATAGCTCTTCGGCAGTTTGCCGGCATCCTTGGCCTGCCGCATGAGCTCCGGCTGGAAGCGCGAGTCGGCGACCTGCAGCATCGCCGCGATCACGTCGGCATCGGACTTGCCGCGCAGATCTGCGACGCCGTATTCGGTGACGACGATATCGCGCAGATGACGCGGGATCGTGGTGTGGCCGTAAGTCCAGCGGATATTGGATTCGGCCTTCGCGCCGACACCGCGCGTCGCTTCCAGAGTCAGGATCGAACGCGCGCCCTCCAGCGCGAAAGCCTGCGCGACGAAATTGTACTGACCGCCGACGCCGCTCACCACCTGTCCGTTGTCGAGACCGTCGGACACCGCCGCACCGAGCAGGGTCGCCATCATCGTGTTGTTGACGAACCGCGCGTCGCGCCGCGCGCGGCGTTTGGCATCTTCGTCGCCATAGAGCTGGTTGGTGAACGACACCGGCATCATGCGGATCTTCGTCAGAAGCTCCGGCGGCATCTCGCGCAAGTCGCGATAGAAGCCTTTGGGCCCTAAGAAGAATGCACCATGCAAGCGCACGCCATCGACCTCGCGCTTCACGATCTCGGCCTTGAACAGCGCGAGGAAGGCTTCGGTCAGCATTTCGCTGACGCCATAGAGCCCTTGATCGAAGGGCGAATCCTCCAGCGGGCGCGTCGAGGGCGACAGTCGCGTCATCGTCCGGCGATAGGCGGTGGTGTCACGGTGTCGCAGAATGAGACTCTGCGCCAGCGCGTCGCCGACCTGTCCGATGCCGATCTGCAGGCTGCCGCCATCGCGAATGAGGCCTGCGGTGTGCAGCCCGATGGCGTATTTGTTGTCGCTGATCGGCTCCGACGGCGGCGCGAACAGCGGAAAATCGGTTTCCGGGCTTTCGAGGATGGCGCTGAATTCGCTGGCCGGCAGATCGCCGGGCCCCGGCATGAACGGGAGCTCGGAATTGACCTGTCCCACGAGATGGAACGAGACCTTGCCCGCGGCGCGGGCCTGCAGCAGATCCAGCGTCGTGTCGGTGTTGCAGCTCAGGCTGTAGCGCGTCTCGCCGTTGACCACGCGCTTCGCCACCAGTTGCGTGATGACATGAAGTCCGCGGGTCTGCAGGTATGAGGCGGCATGGGTGTAGTTGGCGGAGATATAGTGCTGCTGCGCGAACGGCACCCGCAGCCATTTGCCGGCAAGGAAGAAGAACTCGATCACCTCGACATTCTTCGGCAAAGCATGCGCGTGCAGCGCGCTGGCATAGTCCAGATCGGGATAGCCGCCGAACAGCCGATCGATCACCGGGCCGATGAAACGTCGCTCGAGATCGGCGGCCGGCTTGGGTTTCTCCAGCGTGAGCGCGGAAAAGAATGTCAGCTTCAGCGCCGCGTCCCGCACGGCGCGGCGATACAGCGCGTTGACGATATGATTGGCCTTGCCCAGGCCGAGCGGCAGGCCGACGACAAGTTCGGGACCGATGTTGCGGATGAGGTCCTCGGCAAGCGCTTCCGCATCGGTAAACAGTTTCGGCATCGGTCTCCTTACCCGCGCTGCGGCCACTCCGGCGAATCGTGTCCGAGCGGCACCGCCGGACGAGACCAGAAGGCGGGCGTTCGCGACAGGTTGGCCGAATGCCGCACCGCATTGAGCCGGCCGAAACCGGACTGGCTCTCCTCGAGAAACGGCGTCACGGCCTCCGGCTTGATATCCGGCGCCCCGAGTCCTTTTGCAAGCCGGCCCAGATTCCACAGCCAATGACCGGTCTGCGCCAGCGAAACCTGCACATGCCAGCTTCCGCCCTCACGCGCCTGCCGCGCCCGGGCCATCATCGCGCCGAACGCCATCAGATAGCCGGTCACGTGATCGAGAATCTGCATCGGCAGTTCCTTCGGCCCGTCGATGCCGGCGGCCTCTGCCTCCGCGTGATTGAACCCGGTGGACGTCTGCACCAGGGAATCGAAGCCACGCCGTTCCGCCCACGGCCCGACATGCCCGTAGGCCGACAGTGAAACATAAACGATGCCCGGGCTGAGCAGCGCGGCGTCGCGCGGCGAGAAGCCGAGCGCCGCCAAAGCCTGCGGCCGATAACCCTGCACCACGATATCGGCCCCGCTCATCAGCTTGCGCAGCGCAGTGCGGCCGTCCTCGCTTTTGAGATCGAGCGAACACGACAACTTGCCGCGACCGGTATCGATCACCAGCCACGGAATCGACGGCAGCTTCGGTCCGGTGACCAGCATCACGTCGGCGCCATGCGCGGCCAGCGCGCGGCCCGCGACCGGCCCCGCGATCACGCGCGACAGATCCAGCACGCGCAGGCCCGACAGCGGCCGCTCGCCGATCGGCCAGGACCGCGGCGCCGCCTCGCCGATCCGCTCGATTGTGATCACCGGCAATGCCGCCAGCGCTTTTGCCTGCGGATGCTTTAGCCACGCCTCACGCGAACGCATTAAGGACACCACCGCGCCGCCGGCATAGGCGGCCGTCTCGAACATCTCGCCTTTCCATTGCATCAGCGCGGCCTGCACCGCATCGCGCTCGGGCTTGCAGTTCAGCACGCGGCAGACATTGTCACGGTGATGCGGAAAGTTGGTGTGCAGGCGGACGAAACATCCGTCGCTGGTTCTGTACACGCCGGCAATGGCATCCCAGGCGGGCGGTGGCGGCTTGTCGTCGACCCGCAGATAGCGCTCGCTGCGGCACTCAATGGCGGTGTGCAGCATATCCACCGCCATGGTTTGCACCTCGCCGCTCCGCATTTGCCAGATTTGCGCCGCGGCAAGGCCGGTGGCGGCGATGGCGGCCTGCGCGGCAGCGCCGACACGAAACGACGACGGCAGCGTCGGTTCGCTGCCGGTCAGTTGCACGGCATCGATCGCCGCGGGCTGCCCCCTGGCCTGCACCCAAAGGTCGGTGAGGATGTCGCGTACTGTCTGCATCGAGGCGCTCCAAAGCATCGTCACGCGAAACGCTATAGAGCGTCGGCACGCGTCAGCATAGCATCGTCCTCGTCCGACCTGACATGAAGGATACGCAATGGCCGCCATAGATCCATTGACCGCAACCGGCGTTCTGCTGGCCACTGCGGCAACCGACGCCGTCTATGTCATGTTCACGTCCGCGGTGGTGGCGCGACGGCGCGTTCCCGCCGCGACATGGAGCAGCGTCTGGTATCTGCTCTCGTCCTATGCGGTGATCAGCTATACCGAAAACTGGGTGTATGTCGCCTTCGCCGCGATCGGCTCATGGCTCGGCGCCTATGCGACGATCACGTTCCTGCATCGTCCGCCCGGCGGTCCGCCGATCGGCGCGGCGCCGGAGTAGCGAAGAGGAGCGTCATTGCCGGACTTGATCGGCAATCCATCTCTGGAAGGATGGATGCGCGGGTCGAGCCCGCGCATGACCACGACGGCGTGCGGATAGCACCTCAATGAAAATCCCGCGACGGCGGAAGAATGCGCACGTTACGCGGATGACGGTGTTTTTGCGCCGGCATGTCCGGTTGCGCGGGGCCTTCGCTGTTGAGCGGTTCGACCAGCACCGCACCACTCGGCAGGACTCGCTTGCGAACCAGCGCATCATTGGCGAGGCCGGTCAGATCATGGGAGCGATCGATCAGGCGCTCGGCGACGAGATGCACCACTTCGTCCGGACTGCTCTGGATGCGGCCTTCCACCAGCACCAGCCGCGCGCCCATCACCTCCTTGCGGAACCGCGCCATCACCTTCGGCCACACCACGATATTGGCGATGCCGGTTTCGTCTTCCAGCGTCATGAACACCACGCCGTTGGCGCTGCCCGGCCGCTGCCGCACCAGCACCACACCGGCGCAGCGAACACGCTGCCCATTACGGGCATGGGATACATCGCGACAGGCAACGACGCCTTCCGCGCGAAATCCGTCACGCAGAAACTGCATCGGATGACCTTTCAGGGACAGCCGCACCGTCTGATAGTCCGCCACCACCTGCTCGGACAGCGGCATCTCCGGCAAAGGTTGCGCGTTCTCGTCGGGCTGTTCGCGCGCGATAGCGGCCTCGAACAGCGGCAACGGCACATCATCCGGCAGGCGGCGTACCGCCCATAGCGCGGCCCGGCGATCAAGCCCGAGCGAGCGAAACGCATCGGCATCCGCCAAGAGGATCAGCGCGCGTTTCGGCAACCGCGTGTCGCGGGCGAAATCCTCCAGCGAGGTGAACGGCCGCCGCTCGCGGGCCTTGGCGATGCGCTCGCCCCAATCGTCGGAAAGATTCTTGTCATGGTCGGGCTCATCCGGATCGACCCACTTGAAGCCGTCGATCTGCCGGAAGCCGAGCCGCACGGCGTGATATTTTCCACCGGACGCTTCCAATGTGTTCTGGCTGAAGCTTTCCGACACATCGATCTCGCGCACCTCAACGCCATTTTTCCGCGCGTCGCCGACGATCTGCGCCGGCGCATAAAACCCCATCGGCTGCGAATTCAAGAGCCCGCAGCAGAACGCATCGGGATGAAACCGCTTCAACCACGACGAGACATAGACAAGCTGCGCGAAGGCGGCGGCATGGCTTTCCGGAAAACCGTAACTGCCGAACCCCTTGATCTGCTCGAAACAATTTTCCGCGAATTTCGGATCGTAACCACGTGCGATCATGTTGCCGACCATCTTGGCTCCGAATGTGCCGATGGTGCCCATATTACGGAAGGTCGCCATCGACCGGCGCAAGCCGTTGGCTTCCTCGGGAGTGAATTTCGCGGCTTCGATGGCAATGCGCATCGCCTGTTCCTGAAACAGCGGCACGCCAAGGGTCTTGCTCAGAACGTTTTTGAGTTCGTTTTTGTCGCCGTCCTTGGGATAAGGATATTCGATATCTTCCGGCCGCATTTTCCGTCGCTTCAGATACGGATGCACCATGTCGCCCTGGATCGGGCCCGGCCGCACGATGGCGACCTCGATGACGAGATCGTAAAACGTGCGCGGCTTGAGGCGCGGCAGCATGTTCATCTGCGCCCGGCTCTCGACCTGGAACACGCCGAGGGATTCGCCCTTCTGGAGCATCTGGTAGACTTCATCATCGTCTTTCGACTTGATGTCCGCCAGTTGATAACGCCTCCCCTTGTGCTGTGCGATCAGGTCGAAGCATTTGCGAATGCAGGTCAGCATGCCGAGCGCCAGCACGTCGACTTTCATCATCCGCATTGCGTCGACGTCATCCTTGTCCCATTCGATGAAGGTGCGGTCCGCCATTGCTGCGTTGCCGATCGGCACATAGGTGTCGAGCCGGTCCTGCGTCAGCACGTAGCCGCCGACATGCTGCGACAGATGCCGCGGAAAGCCGATCAGTTGCGTCGCCAACGCGACCGCGCGCGCCACTGTGGGATTGTTCGGCTCCAGCCCAGCTTGCCGCACCTGCTTGTCGTCGAGGCCGTCGCCCCAATGTCCCCACACCGTATCGGCCAGCGCGGCGGTGACGTCTTCGGTCAGTCCAAGCGCCTTGCCGACGTCGCGGATGGCGCTGCGCGGCCGGTAATGAATCACGGTGGCGATGATCGCGGCGCGATGGCGTCCGTAGCGGCGATAGACATACTGCATCACCTCCTCACGGCGGGTGTGCTCGAAATCGACGTCGATGTCCGGCGGCTCCAGCCGCTCCTTGGAAATGAATCGCTCGAACAGCACATCGATCTCGGCCGGATTGACCGAGGTGATGCCGAGCACGTAGCAGACCGCGGAATTGGCCGCCGAGCCGCGGCCTTGACATAAAATCTTCTCACCCCTCGCCCAGTGCACGATGTCGTGCACGGTAAGAAAATAATGCGCGTATTTCAGCTCCGCGATCAGCGCCAGTTCCTTGCGCAGCGTCGCGCGCAGCTTGTCGTCGATGCCCTGCGGAAAATATTCTTTGACGCCTGCGCGTGCCAGGTCTTCGAGATGCTGTTGCGCGGTTTTGCCCGGCGGCACCGGCTCATCAGGATATTGATATTTCAATTGATCGAGCGTGAAGGCGATGCGGTCGGCGAAACGCACCGTTTCGGCCAATGCATCCGGCCATGACCGGAACAGCCGCGTCATATCGTTCGGCGTGCGCAAATGACGTTCGGCATGGGCTTGCAGCTTGCGCCCCGCCGCCGTGATCGTCGTCTTCTCACGAATGCAGCACAAGACATCCTGCAACGGCCTGCGCTGATGCACATGATAGAGCACGTCGTTGGTGGCGATCAGCGGCACGCGCGCCGTCGTCGCGATCCTCTCCAGCCGCGCCATGCGCCGCGCATCGTCGCCGTGATGATGCAATGATGCCGCGAGCCACACGCCCTCGGCGGAAAGGCGCGAAAGCGCATCGAGCGTCGTCAGCGTGATCCTGACGCGGATCCGATAATCCGGCATTACCACCAGCAGCAGGCCTTCGCTGAACTCCGCCAGATCGGCGAAGCGCAAATGACATTCGCCCTTCTCCGCCGCCAGTTTGCCTTTGCTGAGCAGTTGGCAGAGCCGGCCATAGGCGGCGCGGTCGCGCGGATAGGCCAGAATGTCCGGCGTGCCGTCGGTGAATACCAGCCGCGCGCCGACCAACAGCTTCGGCTTGTAGCGCACACGCCGCCGGTTGCCGTATTCGCTATAGGCGCGCACCACGCCGGCCAGCGTGTTGTGATCGGCGATGCCGATGGCATAGAGGCCGTATTTGCTGGCGCGCTGCACGTATTCCTGCGGATGCGACGCCCCGCGCAGGAACGAGAAATTGCTGGTGACGCCGATTTCCGCATAGACGGTCATGCGAACAATCCGTGCAGAAACCAGCGAAAATTGACGACCTCGCGCCGATGAACGCCTTCGCGATAGAGCCAGAACCGCGCGCCATCGGAATCTTCCGCGCGGAAATAATCGCGGGTGAGGTTATCGCGGTCGCCGAGCCGCCACCATTCCATGGCGATGCGCTCCGGCCCCTCGATCAGCGCGAGACGATGAAACGCACGACGCCAGCGGAACGCCGCCGGCGGACCGTGCGGAAAATCCGCCAACATCTCCACCGGCTCCGGTTGCGCGAACAGTCTGAGCGGGCGCAGCGGTGGCTCGCCCTCCGTCCGCTCCGGCCACGCCGCAACGGTCGCCGCGGCGAAATGGTGCTGCGCCGGCAGAGCCCGCGTCGCCCGCTCGGGGATATGCGTATCCTGCGGCAAATGCACGACGATGCGCTGTCCGCCGATCCGCGCCGCGATGCGATCGATCAAGGCGGCGACCGCGTCGCTGTCATGGACATGCGCATCGAGATCGCGCTGCGCGGCGACCACATCATCGGTGCGGCTTGCCGCGAGCCGGATCAGATCGAAGCCGAAACCGGGATCGAGCGGATCGGCCAGCGCATCGAGCCGTTCGCGGAACAGACGATCGACGATATCGATCCGCGTCACCGGCACGCCGGTCTCGACGCCGATGACGCGCACCGCGCCGTCGGTGCGAAAGAAACTGGCCTCCAGCCGGCGCGCGCCCTTGCCGTCGCGATTCATGCTGCCGATCAGGGTCTGTCCCAGCGCCGAGAGCGTCGTCGCGATCACCCCGTCGGTGGCCACCGGCTCGGCGAACCGCTTCTCCGCAATGTAAGTCGGCAACGGCTTGCGCGGCGAGATCGGCGCATCGCGGTGGCCCAGCGCCTGCTCCAGCCGCGCGACGAAGTCCGCGCCGAATCGGGCGGCAATCTCGTGGCGCCCGCGCGCGGCGACATCGCCGACGCTCTTCAACCCGGCCCGACGCAATCCTCGCGTGATCGTATCCTCAGCCCCGAGCGTGAATACCGGCAGCGTCTTCACGGCCGCGGCTTCCTGCCCGTCCGGCACGATGACGCCGGAACGATAGCGCGTCAGGGCCCGCGCACAGGCCGGCGTGCCGGCGATGGCGGCGCTGACGGCAAAGCCCTGCCGCTTCAGAGCGTGACACATCGTATCCAGCATGGCCGCTTCGCCGCCGAACAGATGCGCGCAGCCGCTGATATCGAGCAGCAGGCCATGCGGCGGATCCAGCGCCACCAGCGGCGTGAAGCGGTCGCACCAGTCGGCGATATCATTCAAAGTCTGCGTATCGGCCGCCGCATCGGCATCGACCACCGCGATGTCCGGACAGACCGCCCGCGCGTTCGCCAGCGGCGTACCGATATCGAGACCGAACCGTGCCGCGGCATTATTCAACGCCGTCACCACCAGCGCGTTGTGCTCCTTGGCAACGACGATGCAGGGATCTTCGTCAGCCGGTCCGCCGCCATGGCGCCACCGTTGCCGCCGGATGCGGTCGGTGGGCAGGCGTGGCAGCCAGAGGCTGAGAATCCGCCGCCGCGCGACGGAGCGGGACCTCACGGAAAAGGCACTCATCACAATTCCATTCCATGATCCATTGGCCATGCTGGCCATGACGATTGCGAACCAGTTGCGCGTCGAACACCGGCGCGCCCCATGCCTGCCAGGAGGCATGGGGCCGCGAGGGCGCCGCGCGCAGCACCCAGCGCGTTTCCGCCGTGCTGGGCGCGGGCTTCGCCGCGATCCGCAGCAACAGGCCGGTCACGCCCGAGTCGCGCGCGGCGAGAGTCAGCTTGCGGCTGGCAACGAGATCGAAATGGCGGGTCTCGCCCCAGATCTCGGTGACGACCGCGCCGAGCGCCTCGCATGCCAGCGCATCCGAGGCGATCTGCAACGCGACCTCGCTGTCTGGCGCATGCACCATCACGAGGGCGCACGGATCGAGGCCGAGTTCGCACCAGCCGCTCATGGCAAGTGCGCCATTTTCCCGCTCGGAAAAATCCTGCCGCACCCATAGCAGCGGCCGTTGCACGGCCACCCGCCAGGCCAGCGCAGCGATAAACCCGGTCGCGGTGGCGGCTTGCGCGCCGCCGGCGAACACTTCGTGCAGTGCGCCTCGCAGCAACCCACCTTGCAGCGTGGCATCCGCCTCCCGATGGCCGAGCTCCACCCGCGGAGGGCCGTCCTCCCCGCCGAACTGGGCCACATCGCCTTCCAGACGCCCGATCTCGCTCCGCAGACGCGCAAGTGTCTCCGCGTTTTGCCCGGCGGTGTTCCCACGCCGCCGGGCGATGTCCTTGGTCGACGACGCTACGATGCGCGCGCTCTCCATGCGCCGCTCCCGATGGTTCGATGACGGTCAAAAATCCGCGATATGGCCTGCGGCAGACAATCCATTACTGGCCATAATGTTCACGATATGTTCTAGTAAACACCCATCGGCGGAAAAAAGTCAATCAACTTCGCGGCCAAATTTTCCTCAGGAAAATCAGAGGGATCATTCGAATGAACATCCAGCAGAAGCTGACAATCCTGGCCGATGCGGCGAAGTACGACGCCTCCTGCGCTTCCAGCGGCACGACCGTGCGCGACAGCCGGGACGGTAAGGGCCTCGGGTCCACGGCGCCGGGCATGGGCATCTGCCATTCCTACGCGCCGGACGGCCGCTGCATTTCGCTGTTGAAGGTCCTGCTCACCAATGCCTGCAACTACGATTGCCTCTATTGCGTCAACCGTGCCTCGAGCAACGTGCCCCGCGCTCGCTTCACCGTACGCGAAGTGGTGCAACTGACGCTGGATTTCTACCGCCGCAACTACATCGAAGGACTCTTCCTCTCTTCCGGCATCATCCGCAGCCCGGATTACACCATGGAACAGGTGGTGCGGGTGGCGCGCACCTTGCGCGAGGAGCATCGCTTCCGGGGCTACATCCATCTGAAAACCATTCCCGACGCCGATGACGCCTTGATCAGCGAGGCAGGCAAATATGCCGATCGTCTGTCGATCAATATCGAACTGCCGGACGACAACAGCCTCGCAAAACTCGCGCCGGAAAAGGATGTGCGTGCCATCCGCCGCACCATGGGTCGCCTGCGCCTCAAGATCGAGGAGAGCAGCGAGGCAAAGACATCCTCTTTCGCGCCAGCCGGACAGAGCACGCAAATGATCGTCGGCGCCGATGCCGCTTCGGACCAGACCATCCTCGGCACCAGCGCAAATCTTTACGGCTCCTACAAACTAAAGCGGGTCTATTACTCCGCCTTCAGCCCGATCCCCGATGCCAGCCGCAACCTGCCGCTGAAAGCGCCGCCTTTGATGCGCGAGCATCGGCTGTATCAGGCTGATTGGCTGATGCGGCTCTATGGTTTCGCCATCGACGAGATCGTCGACGACAATCACCCGATGCTGGCGCTGGAGATCGATCCGAAGCTGGCCTGGGCGCTACGCCATCGCGACCGCTTTCCGCTCGATATCAACCGCGCCGCGCGCGAGGACCTGCTGCGCGTGCCCGGCTTGGGCCGCACCGCCGTCGAACGCATCATCGCGACGCGACGGCACACGACCATTCGAGCCAGTGATCTTGCGCGCCTGCATATTCCGCGGCGCAAGGCGTTGCCCTTCATCCTGCTGCCCGATCATCGGCCGCCTCCACGACAGCTCGATGACGCGCGGCTGATCGACCGTTTCGCGGCCAAGCCCGTGCAACTCCAACTGGGATTGTAGCCATGCCCCACGTCACGCTTGCCAGCGAAACCGATTTCGACGGTTGGCGCATCGCCGCCCGCGCGCTCGCGTTGCAGGATATCGCTCCGGACGAGGTGACGTGGCATGTCGCGGGCCGGCCCGCCGAATTGTTTGCGCTCGAGCCGTTCACGCCGTCATCGAATTCGCCGGCGAGTAGCGGCTTCAACGTCCCTGCCCTGTTCATCGAGCTCGCCCGCGCAGCCATCCTGCATCGCGATTCCGCACGCTTCGCTTTGCTCTATCGCCTGCTCTGGCGGCTGCGCCGTCATGCGGATCTGATGCATGTCGCCACCGATGCCGACATCATCCACGTCCAGCGCATGGCAAAGGCGGTGCATCAGGACCGGTACAAAATGGAAGCCTTCGTCCGCTTCCGGGAGATCGGCCGCGCGCCGGACAATCGCTTCGTCGCCTGGTTCGAACCGGCGCATCACATTGTCGAGGCGAGCGCGCCGTTCTTTGTGAGCCGCTTCGCCGAGATGCGCTGGTCGATCATGACGCCGGACCGCTGCGCGCATTGGGACGGCGAGACTCTCTCATATACGCCCGGTGTGGACCAACGCTCCGCGCCATCCGAGGACCGGCTCGAGGAGGTCTGGCGCACCTATTATGCCAGCATCTTCAATCCCGCGCGGCTGAAGGTGAAGGCGATGAAAACCGAAATGCCGCAACGCTATTGGCGGAACCTTCCCGAGGCACGATTGATTAAACCGTTGATCGCCGAGGCTGCGCGCCGCAGCAGCGCCATGATCGATGCGGCCGCGACGAGGCCGGCTAAACCGCAGCGACGGGACGAAAGCGTGATGAAACGGAAAATTTCTGATGCGTCCGCCGAAAGCCTGCCTGCCCTGCGCGCGGCTGCCGCCGTCTGCCGCGCCTGTCCGCTCTGGAAGAACGCAACCCAGACCGTGTTCGGCGAAGGTCCCGCCCATGCGCCGCTGATGCTGGTCGGCGAACAGCCGGGCGACAAGGAGGATCTTGCCGGCAAGCCGTTCGTCGGTCCCGCCGGGCTGATGCTGGACCGCGCACTGAAGGAGGCCGGCATCGACCGCAAGAAGGTCTACGTCACCAATGCGGTGAAACATTTCAAGTTCGTGCCGCGCGGCAAGATCCGCCTGCATCAAAAGCCGAATACCGGCGAGATCAAGGCCTGTCGGCAATGGTATGAGCGCGAGCTGGCCGCGGTGAAACCGGCCATCGTGGTGGCGATGGGCGCGACCGCCGCGCAGAGCGTGCTCGGCAAGATCACGCCGATCAACAAGAACCGCGGACACCTGATTGCACTCGACGATGGCGCGCAAGCGCTGGTGACGGTGCATCCGTCCTATCTGCTGCGGCTGCCGGACCAGGAGGCCAAGGTCCGCGAATATCAGCGCTTCGTCGATGATCTGAAAATCGCAGGCGCACATTTGCGCAAGGTCGCGCACGCGGCTTGAGAGGCTGCCAAAATGTAAGTCGGTTTGTTTTCGATTTTGATGGAAACATCTGCCACGGAACAATGCGCGCTCCCTCTTCAGGGCGTTCACGCCCGTCTTCGACGGGCTATGGGGAGAGGTGAAGTACCGTTTGAGGTGATTCCGCCAAAAGTGGACCGCCTCCAAGTCTCCGTCTTTGTGCAGATCGGCGACGAAAGAGAAGAACGTGGATGCCCGGGACAAGCCCCGGGCATGACGGCGTTATTGGATTTGACGAACTGCTTTTTGAGCAGCTACGCCGCCAGCGTGTGCTCGACCAGCTTCACCCAATATGACGTGCCATAAACGATAGCCTCGTCATTGAAGTTGTAGGCCGGGTGATGCAGCCCCGCGCTGTCGCCATTGCCGACGAAAATGAAGGCGCCCGGACGTGCCTCCAGCATATAGGCGAAGTCTTCCGCTCCCATCATCGGCGGCACGGTATGCACATTGGCTTCGCCCGCGACGTCGCGCGCGATCCGGGTCGCGACCTCGGTCTGCTCCGGATGATTGACGACCACCGGATAACCTCGCTCATAGACCAGATCGATCGTCGCGCCGGTCTGCTGCGCAACGCCGGCCACCACCTCGCGCACCCGCCGCTCCACCAGATCGCGAACTTCCGGCGTCAGCGTCCGAACGGTGCCCTTCAATTCGGCGGTCTGCGGAATGACGTTGCGCGCGTTGCCGGCATGAAACTCACACATCGAGATCACCGCCGAATCCAGCGGGTCGACAGTGCGCGAGACGATCGACTGCAATGCGGTGACCAGCTGCGCGCCGACCAGAACGCTGTCGACGCACTTGTGCGGACGCGCGGCATGCCCGCCGACACCCTCGATGCGAATATCGATGGCGTCGGTCGCCGCCATGATCGGACCCGGCCGCAAAGCAAAAGAACCGATCGGAAGTCCCGGCCCGTTATGCATGCCGTAAACCTGATCGATCCGGAAGCGCTCCATCAGGCCGTCCTTGATCATGGCATCGGCTCCGGCGCCTCCTTCCTCCGCCGGCTGGAAGATCACCACCGCCTCGCCCGCGAAGTTGCGCGTCTCGGCCAGATAGCGCGCGGCGCCCAATAGCATCGCGGTGTGGCCGTCATGACCGCAGGCGTGCATCTTGCCCGGCACCTTCGAGGCATAGGGCAGATTGGTTTCCTCCTCGATCGGCAGCGCATCCATGTCGGCGCGCAGTCCAATCACCTTGCTCCCGCCGTTCGCCGTCTTGCGCCCCTTGATGACACCGACGACGCCGGTGCGGCCGAGGCCGGTCGCCACCTCGTCGCAGCCGAACTCGCGCAGGCGCTCCGCGACGAAAGCCGCCGTATCATGCACGTCGTACATCAGTTCGGGATGCGCATGCAGGTGCCGTCGCCACGCCATGATATCCGGCTGCAGATCGGCGACACGGTTGATGACAGGCATGACTGGACCTCGAATGCGGGACGTGCGGTAAAAAGTGAGCCGCGACGTTAGCACGGCGACGCATTTCGCCCAAGAGAGCCCGCAGAAAGCCAGGAGCGGCGACATTTCCGCCAGATAGGCAATGTACAGGGGACTGGTGCGGCGCTATGGCATGTTTTCAGGCGAGCCGGACAACAGCCCGGCCAAGAAGATAGACGCGGTGGGACATGGTGAAACGGATCGAGGGCGAATTCGACTACATCGTCGTGGGCGCGGGCACGGCGGGCTGCGTCACCGCCAACCGCCTGACGGAAAGCGGCAAGCATCGCGTGCTGCTGCTGGAAGCCGGCGGCCGCGACAACTGGATCTGGTTTCACATTCCGGTCGGCTATCTGTTCGCGATCGGCAATCCGCGCGCCGATTGGCTGTTCAAGACCGAGCCGGAGCCGGGCCTCAACGGCCGCGCGCTGAACTATCCGCGCGGCAAGGTGGTCGGCGGCTGCTCGGCGATCAACGGCATGATCTCGATGCGCGGCCAGGCCGCCGACTACGATCACTGGCGCCAGCTTGGCCTCTCCGGGTGGGGTTGGGACGACGTGCTGCCGGAATTCAAACGGCTGGAGGATCACTTCCTCGGCGCCAGCGAGCATCACGCCACCGGCGGCGGCTGGCGTATCGAGCAACAGCGCCTCGCCTGGGCGATCCTCGATGCCATCCGCAATGCCGCCATCGAGATGAACATTCCGCGCAGCGACGATTTCAATACCGGCGACAACGAGGGCGTCGGCTACTTCCACGTCAACCAGAAGCGCGGGCGGCGCTGGTCGGCCGCGCGCGGTTTCCTGAAACCCGCGCTCAACCGTGCCAATCTGCGGCTGGAGACCGATGTGCTGGTCGATCGCCTGGTCATCGAGAATGGCCGCGCCGTCGGCGTCCGGTTTTCGCGCGGCGGCGAGACATTCGAAGCACGCAGCAATGGCGAGATTATCCTGTGCTCCGGCGCGATCGGCTCGCCGGCGATCCTGCAGCGCTCGGGCATCGGCCCCGCCGATTGGCTGGGCGAGCTCGGCATCGACGTAATCGCCGACCGCCCGGGCGTCGGCCGCAACTTGCAGGATCACCTGCAGCAACGCGCGATCTACAAGGTCTTCGGCGTCAAGACGCTGAACGAAACCTATGCCTCGCTGATCGGGCGCGGATTGATGGGCGCGGATTATATGCTGCGCCGACGCGGGCCGATGACGATGGCGCCGTCGCAACTCGGCATCTTCACGCGCTCCGATCCCAAGCGTGAGCGGGCCAATATCCAGTTTCACGTCCAGCCGCTGTCGTTGGAGAAATTCGGCGATCCGCTGCACCGCTTCCCGGCGGTGACCGTCAGCGCCTGCAATCTGCAGCCGACCTCGCGCGGCACCGTGCGCCTCCGCTCGACGGCCCCCGACGCCGCGCCCCTCATCGCACCGAACTACCTCGCGACCGACGAGGACCGTCAGGTGGCGGCGGATGCCATTCGCGTGACGCGTCGGCTGATGAAGCAGTCCGCGCTGGCGCGATACCGGCCGGAAGAATATCTGCCGGGTCCGAAAGTGGGTGATGACGACGCTTCGCTGGCGAAAGCCGCCGGCGATATCGGCACCACGATCTTCCATCCGGTCGGCACCGCAAAGATGGGTCTGCCAAGCGATCCCACCGCCGTCGTCGACGAGCGGCTGCGGCTTTATGGCGTCGGCAATCTGCGCGTCGTCGATGCCTCGGTGATGCCGACGATCACGTCGGGCAACACCAACACGCCGACCGCCATGATCGCATCGAAGGCGTCGGCGATGATTCTGGCGGACGCGCGGTAACAACTTACGCCGTGTCCCGGACGCGGCGCAGCGTGAAACGATGCGCCGCAGAGCCGGGACCGTACCAACGGCCCCCTCCGCAACGATCCCGGATCAGCGAAGCATCGCTTCGCGCTGCATCGCGTCCGGGATACCAAGACTGAAAGGTAAAAAAGAGCGCGGGGTTTCTCCGCGCCCTTTCGCATTTTGAGTTCGCTGACGCTTAGGCGCGGCCGAGTTCGAACGCCTTGATTTCCTTGGTGCGCTTCGAGGTCAGCTCCGCCTGGTGATCGGTGGCAATGGCGACATACACCGCCGGCAGCACGAATAGCGTGAACAGCGTGCCGATGGTCATGCCCGCCACCACCACGAGACCGATGGAGAAGCGGCTCGCGGCACCCGCGCCGCTCGCGGTCAGCAGCGGCAGCAGGCCGGTGACCATCGCAGCGGTGGTCATCAGGATCGGCCGGAGCCGCACCCGCGCCGCCTTTTCGATCGCCGCGCGCTTGTTGAGGTTCTCGTTGAGCTGCAGTTCGTTGGCGAACTCCACCATCAGGATGCCGTGCTTGCTGATCAGGCCGATCAGGGTCAGCAGGCCTACCTGCGTATAGATATTGATGGTGGCAACGCCGAAGAACAGCGGGATCAGCGCACCCGAGATCGCCATCGGCACGCTGATCAGAATGACGAGCGGGTCGCGCAAGCTCTCGAACTGCGCCGCCAGCACCAGGAAGATGATGATCAGCGCGAAGCCGAACGCGATCGCCAGCTGATTGCCTTCCGTCACGTACTGCCGCGCATCGGCGAGATAGTCGTGGCTGAAGCCGGCGGGCAGATTCTTGGCCTGGCTCTCGAGGAAGTCGACCGCCTGCCCCACCGTCACGCCCGGCATCGGCACGGCCTGGAAGGTCGCTGCATTGAGCTGGTTATAGTGCGACAGCGCGTTAGGGTCGGTCCCGGTCTTGATCGACACCAGCGTCGACAGCGGAATCTGCCGACCACTCGAGCTCGGCACGTAATAGCCGTCAAGTGACTCCGGCGATAATCGCAGCCCGCGCGGCACCTGCGGGATCACCTGATAGGAGCGTCCCTCCAGGTTGAACCGGTTGACGTAGTTGCCGCCAAGCAAGGTTGCGAGCGTCGCACCGAGCTGTTGCATGGTGACGCCGAGATCGTTTGCCTTGGTCCGGTCGATGGCGACGCGCACCACCGGCTGGTTGAAGTCGAGATCGCTGTCGGTGACGATGAACAGACCGCTCTTCTGCGCTGCCGCCTTCAGCTTGTTCATTTCCTCATAGACCGCCTGGAATCCGGCGGTGGAATACAAAGCCATTTGAATCGGCAGGCCGCCGGGACCGCCCGGCAGCGGCGGCAGGTTGAACGCGAAAGCCTGAACGCCTTCCACCTTGCTGATCTCGGCCTGCACCAGCGGCTTCAACGCGATCGACGAGCGCTTGCGCTCCTCCCACGGCTTCAGCAGCATGCCGGCAATGCCGTTGTTGATGCCGTTGATGCCGTTGATCATGAAGCGAAGATCGGTTTCAGGGAAGCTCGCGAACGCCTTGTCGAGCTTGTCGCCGTAGTAATCCATGTAGTCGATGTTGGCGTATTTCGGTCCCTTGAGTACCGCGAAGACAATGCCCTGATCTTCCTCCGGCGCCAGTTCCTTCGACGTGTGCATGTACATGAAGCCGACGAGGCCGAGGATGGTGACCGCGAACAGCGCGGTGATCGGCCGATAGTCGAGCGAACGATCGAGCCGCCGGCCATACCAGTCGGTGACCGCCGTGAAGACGGTGTCGACTTTGCGCGCGAACCAGCCCTGCGACTCGTGCTTGAGCAGCACCGAACACATCATCGGCGATAGCGTCAGCGCGACGACGCCCGAGACGATCACCGAACCGGCGAGCGTGAAGGCGAACTCGCGGAACAGCGCGCCGGTGAGGCCGCCGAGGAATCCGATCGGCGCATAGACCGCCGCCAGCGTGATGGTCATGGAGATGACCGGGCCGACGATCTCCCGCGCGCCCTGCAGCGACGCCTGAACCGGCGTCTTGCCCTCCTCCAGATGGCGGTGAATGTTTTCCACCACGACGATGGCGTCATCGACCACGAGGCCGATCGCCAGCACCATGGCCAGCAGCGTCAGCAGGTTGAAGCTGAACCCGGCGGCGATCATCAGCGCGCAGACGCCGACCAGCGACAGCGGGATCGTCACCACCGGAATGATGACGGAGCGCAGCGACGCCAGGAACAGGAAGATCACCACGATGACGATGGCGACGGCCTCGATCAGCGTGTTCTTCACCTCGTTGATCGAGGACGTGATGAACTTCGTGGAATCGTAAGCCACCTTCATCTTCATCGACGGCGGCAGGTTGCGCTCGATGTCGGGGAACAGCGCGCGGACACCCTTGACAATGTTCAGCGGGTTACCTTGCGGGGTCGCCTGCACGCCGATGAAGATCGCGTGCTGACCGCTGAACGCCACGCTCGCGTCGGTGCTTTGCGCAGCCAGTTCGACGTCGGCAATATCCTCCATGCGAACGAAGCCGCCGTCCTTCGCCTTCACCGTCATCCGCTTGAACTGCTCGACGCTCTGCAGGTCGGTGTTGGTGGAGACGTTGGAGATCGTGTAGTAGCCCTTGGTCTGACCGGCCGCTGCCTGGAAGTTGTTGGCGGCGATCGCTGCGGTGACCTCGGTTGTCGTCACGTTGCGGCCGGCCATCTTCACCGGATCGAGCCACACCCTCATGGCAAAGGTCTGACCGCCGAGAATGTCGGCGGACGCCACGCCATCGACCGTCGACAGGATCGGCTGCACCACGCGCGTCAGATAGTCGGAAATCGCCGATCCCGACAATTCATCGCTGGAGAAACCGATATACATCACCGCGGTGGTTTCGCCAGTGGACTTCAGGATCACCGGGTCGTTGGCTTCCTTCGGGATCAGATACTTCACCGAATTGACCTTCGACAGCACTTCGGTCAGCGCCGCGTTCGGATCGAAGTTCAGCTTGACGTAAACCTTGATCTGGCTCTGGCTCTGCGTCGAGTTCGACGTGATGTAATCGACGCCCTCGGCGGACGCCACGGCCTGCTCGATCGGCGTCGTGATGAAGCCCTGCATCAGTTCGGGCGATGCACCGGGATAGGCCGTCGTCACGGTGATGACCGTGTTCGACAGCTTCGGATATTGCCGGATCGGCAGTTTGAATGCCGCGGCAGCGCCGATCAGCAGGATCAGCAGGCTGACGACAACGGACAGCACCGGCCGCTTGATGAAGATATCGGTGAATGCCATTGCAGGCGCTCCATGGGCGGCCGACGCCCCAACGGGCACGACCGGGAAATGTGGGGATCGAACCGGGGCCGCGCGACACGGCCTCGGCTGTCAATTCCGTGTATCAGTTCCGCGGCGGCGGATTGGTGATAGGCGGCAGCGGGTCTTTCGAGATCTCGACCGCCGCGCCCGATTGCAGTTTCAACTGACCGACCGCGACCACCTTGTCACCCGCCTTCACACCTTGCGTGATCACCGCACGACCGTTGACGCGATCGCCGGTCCGCACGAAGGTCCGGTCCGCCGTCAGACTGGTCTTGCCGTCGTCGTCCTTCTTCTCCTTGATGAGATAGACAGAGTCGCCATACAGCGTGTAGTCGACCGCGGTCTCCGGAACGGTGATTACCGCAGGCTTCTCCGGCAACACCACCGTGGTGGTGGCGAACATGCCCGGCTTCAGAATGCCTTCCGGATTTTGGATGGTTGCCTGCACGCGGATGTTGCGGGTGTCGGTCGCGATCTGCGGTTCGATCGTGGTGATCTTGCCGTCGAAGGTCTTGCCCGGATAAGCGTCGACTTCGACGCGCACCGTCTGCCCCACCGCCAGCTTGCCGCTGTCCTTCTCGGTCACCGTGAAGTTGGCGAACAATGTCGACAGATCCGTCAGCGAGACGATCTGCGTACCCGCGGTGAGGAACTGGCCGATCTCGACGTGACGCACCCCGAGCACGCCGTCGAACGGCGCGCGCACCAGCTTCTGCGAGATGATCGCCTCGGTCTTGGCGATGCCGGCATTGGCCTGATCGTACGCAGCCTGTGCCTGATCGACGGTGGCCTGCGGCCCGAACTGGCGCGACGCCAACTGCTTGGCGCGATCGAGCGAGAGCTCCGCCACCTTGGCCTGCGCCTTGTAGCTGGCGAGATCGGCCAGCTCCGGCTTGTCGAACAATTGCACCAGCGGCTGTCCCTTGGTGACATGGCTGCCGGCGGTGAACAGGATGTCGGTGACGCGGCCGTTGACATCGGACGTCACGTTGACCTGATGCACCGCGGCCAGTTCGCCGACCGTCCTGAGCAGATTCGGAATCACCTCCGACTTCGCCTCGGCGGCGCTGACGGTGACCGGCGGCGGCTTATTGTTCTTGAAGAACTCCGCGATCATGTGACTGCGGAAGGCGTTGAAGCCGACCAGGGCACCGACCAGGATCGCCAGCAGAATGCCGACAATGATGAACCAGCGCGTACGCCGCACCGGCTTTGCCGGGCGCGGCGGCTCGTTCGGCGCGCGCGAGGTGGAGTCGTGTTCGATCTTGTCGGCTTTCGCCGTCACGTTGTGTTCTGTTGCGAGTGTCATGTCATGCACTTTCTGCGGCTTTCTGCAGCACCTGATCCAGCGTCAAATCGCGGTCCAGATGCCTGGCAATCGCCTCTTCTTTCAGTCCGATTCCGCGAAGGATGAATTCGCAGACTTGCCGCTCGACCTGAGCGGCCTCCCCGTAAGACAAACAATCCGTCGTCGGAAGCCTCGTCAGCACCAGCTGCAGCACCATGTGGTGAGCGAACCAGAACAGATTGATCGGCCTCAGTCCGACATCCGACGCCTCTCCTGTCTCGACGGCCCGCCGAAGCGACGCAGTGAAGACAGGTCCGATGAGGTCTCCTATCTTTTCGTAAAGAACGCGCGCAAACTCGCCGTCATCCAGTTGGCTCGTCACCAGCAGCCGCAGCCGCTGAGCCTCTTCCTCGTCCGGCGCCTCGGACACCTGAAGAAAGTGTCCCACCATGCCCCGGATCAGCACGACGAGCGTTTCGGTCGATGGCGCCAATCCCAATAACGCCACAAGCTTGGGATCGGCCTCGCAGGCTTCCGTCAGAATCGCCGCGTAGAGGGCGGATTTAGTCGGAAAATGTTTGAACAGCAATCCTTCCGAAATTGAGGCGGCGGCGGCGATGCTCTTCGTTGTCGTTCCGGCGAAGCCGGTCCGGGCGAAACAGCGTTTCGCCGCTGACAGGATCAGTTCCCGCCGCAAGTCGCTCGTCATCCGAATGCTATTCATCCGGGCGTGAGTAATCACTCACCTGGTGGAAGTCAAGCAAAATATTGCAATGCACCATAGCCGGGTCTTCGATCCGGGTCCTGCGGCAGCTTCGCAGGCCCCCTAAAAACGTATATCCCTGCGGGAAACGAGACAAAGCATGACGGAAATTCCTCAGGACCTGGTCGACAGCTTCGATATCGAGAAGCTGACGCCCGAATTTTACGCCAACCCGTACCCGACCTACCGTGCGCTGCGCGAACGCGCGCCGGTCAAGCGGCTGCCGAACGGCGGCTATTTCCTGACGCGCTATGACGACCTCGTTACCGCCTACAAGACGACGCGCACCTACAGTTCGGACAAGAAGCGGGAGTTTGCCCCGAAATACGGCTCGTCGCTGCTCTACGAGCATCACACCACCAGCCTCGTCTTCAACGATCCGCCGGCGCATACGCGGGTCCGCCGCCTCATCATGGGCGCGCTGTCGCCGCGCGCCATCGCCGAGATGGAGCCCGGCCTGATCGCATTGGTGGATCGGTTGCTCGATGCGATCGAGGCAAAGGGCGACGCCGAACTGATCGAGGATTTCGCCGCCGCCATCCCCGTCGAGGTGATCGGCAACCTCCTCGACGTGCCGCATGACGAGCGCGGCCCCCTGCGCGACTGGTCGCTGGCCATCCTCGGCGCGCTCGAGCCGGTGATCGGGCCGGAGGCGTTCGCCCGCGGCAACAATGCGGTCCGCGACTTTCTCGCCTACCTCGACATTTTGGTCGCGCGTCGCCGCGTCAAGCCCGGCAATCCGGATCGCGACGTGCTGACCAAGCTCATTCAGGGCGAAAGCGACGGCGAACGGCTGACCACGAAGGAACTGCTGCACAACTGCATCTTCCTGCTCAATGCCGGCCACGAGACCACCACCAACCTGATCGGCAACGGCCTTGTCGCCCTGCTGCATCATCCCGAGCAAAAGCAGCGGCTGATCGAACATCCCGATCTGATCAAGTCCGCGGTGGAGGAAATCCTGCGGTTCGAAAGCTCGAACCAACTCGGCAACCGCATGACTACCGAGACCGTCGAGCTCGGCGGCGTGACCTTGCCGCCGCATACTTCGGTGACGCTGTGCATCGGCGCCGCCAATCGCGATCCGGCCCAATTTCCCGATCCCGAGCGGTTCGACATCGCACGCACGCCGAACCGCCATCTCGCTTTCGGTACCGGCGTGCACCAGTGCGCCGGCATGGCGCTGGCCCGGCTGGAAGGCGCCATCGCGATCTCGCACTTCCTGGCCCGCTTCCCGCGGTACGAACTCGATGGCGAACCGGTACGCGGCGGCCGCGCCCGCTTCCGCGGGTTCACCCGCGTGCCGTGCAAGCTGAACGCGTGACGCTCCTGACATGCGCCTCGGAGCGACACCGTTCTTCGGACGATGCGCGGTCATGACTCAAAATCGTCGGTACGATCTTCGGCCGATTCTTCCGATCAGGCGCGATCCAGGCGAGGGCATCGGTGCCGCCCATCATCACTGACCCGTTCTTTTATGCCGTCGCGATCCCGGCCGTGTTCCTGCTGGGCCTGTCGAAGGGCGGCTTCGCCGGCATCGGCACCGCCGCGACGCCGCTGGTCGCGCTTTATCTGCCGCCGCTGGAGGCCGCGGCGTTGATCCTGCCGGTGCTGATCACGCAGGATCTGATCTCGCTATACGTCTATCGGCGCGATTGGGACGCCACAAATCTGAAGATCATGCTGCCCGGCGCGGCGGCAGGCATGGCGCTGGCGTGGCTGACGGCAGCCTATGTCTCCGACGATACGATCCGCATCATTGTTGGCCTTGTCGGCGTCGCCTTCGTCGCCAGCGTCTGGCGGAATCGCAAAGTCGCAACGCCGAAACGCGCGACGGTCGGAAGCGGCGTGTTCTGGGGCGGTGTGTCGGGCTTTACATCATTCATGATGCAAGGCGGCGGCCCGCCATTCCAGGTCTACGTCCTACCGCAGCGATTGCCGAAACTGACGCTGGTCGGCACCACGACGATCTTCTTCGCGGTCGTCAATGCGCTGAAGATCGGCCCCTATCTCGCGCTCGGCCAATTCTCGACCGCGAACCTCGCGACATCGATCGCGCTGTTGCCGATCGCCATTCTTGCGAACTTCGCCGGCATCTGGCTGGTGCGGCGGACTCCGACCGGGCTGTTCTACCAGATCGCCTATCTGTTGCTGTTCGTCATCTCGGCCGCGCTGTTGTGGCAAGGCCTGCGCGGATTGATGCAGTAGGGTCCCTTCGTACGCAGACTCGCAATACGAAAGTCGTCGCCGAAATCGTGTGACCCGACGCGTTACGCTCGCGCCGGCGGCTGCAGCAAAATCATCGGCACGCCGCACGTGCCGCTGCGGACGGTCGCGACATAAGTGCCGGGCTTGCGGCCAGGGCGCGCGTCCGACACGTCGATCCCTGCCTCGCGCATCCGCTGTCCCGCCGCCGCGATATCATCGACGCGGAAGCTCAAGCCCCAGAGGCGGTCGCGGCCGTCGGAATAGTCCTTGCCCGCGCGCTTCACCGTCTCGACGATGAGATCGCCGCAGCGGAAGAACATCAGGTGTCCCCAATCCGGGTGCGAACGATCGAGCCGCATGTCGAGCCTGAGACGCGCGCCATAGAGCGCCGCCGCTCGCTCCGGATCGGCAGTTTCCACCACGACATGATCCAGCCCGGTGATCGGCGCAGCCGCCGTCGCCTCCGAGAGCGGTCGCGCCCCATTCATTTCGAGAAAGAACAGGCGCACGCCATGAGCGGCATCGGTCGCCGCGCGCGTGCGTTTCCATAATAGCGATCCGCTGCCGAGCAGATTGCGGCTGCCGCCATCGCTGACGGCTTCCGGCTTGAGACCAAGCCGATCCAGCCGCCGATGCCAGTTCGCGATCTCATCGACGCGGAAGCACAGACTGGCCAGCCCCTCGCCATTCGCATCGATGGTCGCACGAATATGATCGGCGCCGGCGCCACTGCCCGGTGCCAGCAGTTCCACCGACATGTTATCCAGCGTGAAAACGACCGAGGCTGAGGCAGTGTCGGTGCTGCGCCACGCCGGCTTGCGCGCGAGCAGCGTGGTATAGGTGGATGCGGCCGCTTCGATATCGCGAACCAGAACGACGACGTGATCGAGCCCGCTGATCATCGCACGTCCCCCTCCCGGGATCGAAATCCGAGCGCATCGGCGCCGGCGAAGACGGCATCGGTGCCGAGCGATTCCTCGATGCGCAGACACTCGTTCCACTTCGCCATCCGCTCCGAGCGTGAAAACGATCCGACCTTGAGTTGCCCGGCATCCCAGCCGATCGACAGATGCACGATGGTAACATCCTCGGTTTCACCGGAACGTGCCGAAACGACGGTGCCGAAGCGGGCCGCCTTGCCGGCATCGAGCGCGGCTTTGGTTTCGGACACGGTGCCGGCCTGATTGGGTTTGATCAGGACCGCAGTTGTGGCCCCCTCACCTGCGGCCTTGCGCACGCGGTCGGCATTGGTGACAAGAAAATCGTCGCCGATCACCTGACAGCGATCGCCATTCGCTCGCGTGAATGCGACGAAGCCGTCGGCGTCATCCTCCGCCACGGGGTCCTCGATGGAGATGATCGGATAGGTGTCGCACCATGTCTCGAGCATGTGGATCATCGCGCTCGTGTCGAGCTTGCGATCGTCAAGCGCCAGCGTATAGACGCCGTTCTTGCCGAACTCGGAGGCCGCAACATCGAGCGAAATGGCAACATCGGGGCCGCCCTTGAAGCCCGCCTTGCGGATCGCCTCCACCAGAGTATCGAGCGCTTCCTCGTTGCTGCGAAATGCCGGCCAGTAACCGCCTTCATCGGCCACGCCCTGCAGCTTGCCGGCCCGCTTCATGATGCTGCCCGCGGCAAAATAAACCTCGGCGGTCCATTCCAGCGCTTGCGCGAACGACGACGCGCCCGGACACATCACCATGAAATCCTGAATGTCGACGCGCCGCGCCGCATGCGCGCCGCCGCCGAAGATCTGAATCTCGGGCAGCGGAATCCGCACCTTCTGGCCTTGCGCAAGGTGCTGCCACAGCGGCACATCGTGAGCGCCGGCGGTGGCGTGCAGCACGGCCATCGACGTGGCGACGATGGCGTTGCCGCCGAGCCGGCCTTTGTTGGGCGTACCGTCGAGCCCGATCAAGCACCGGTCGATCGCCGCCTGATCCGCGGCCTCCATGTTCGTCAGCGCCGCGGCGATTTCACCGTTCACGGCACGGACCGCGCAGCCGACATCATAGCCGCCGAGTTTCGCGCCGCCATCGCGCAGATCCACCGCCTCGCCACTGCCCATCGAGGCGCCAGCTGGCGCGATGGCGCGGCCGCGTGCGCCACTCTTCAAGGTGACATCGACTTCCACCGTGGGCCGGCCGCGCGAGTCCCACACCCGCCGGCCCCGCACGCCGGCAATGCGCGTATCGGTCATCCTTCAATCTCCCTGGCCCAAGCCTCGCGCACGTCCGCCAATCTTGGCGGCGGCGAAGCCACGAGCGGCACCGCGACGCGGCGCACACGCGCCTTGTCGTTGTCAGCCGTGATGTATTCCACCGGCGATTTGCCATCGACGCGCGCAAGAAACAATGCCGGCAACAGCCGCGCGGCGCGGCACTCAAGATCGGCGACAGGCTCCCAATTGACCCGCGCGAGATAGGCGGCCGCCAGCGCATCGAAGCAGGCGAGGAAAGCGGCGCGGGCGCGCGGCGTCCACAGGCATTTCAGCAGCATGTGATTGAGACAGAAGGCGAGATCGAACGCGGGATCGCCATACCAGGCGCACTCGGCGTCGAGAAACACCGGACCGTTCGGGCCGACCAGAATGTTCTTGGGGCTGACGTCGCCATGCACCAGCGCGATTTTCGTCGCCAACGTCTCGCGCGACAGCCGCATCAGCGCATCGGCAATGTCGGGATGCGTCGGCGCGGTGGCTTCGAGGTAAGGCTCGAGACGAATGGCGTGAAACAGCGCGTCGTTGGCGAACCGTCGCGCCAGATCGGCCGAATGCGCCGTCGCGGCATGGAAGCCGGCGATCGTCCGGCCGACTTGCGCGGCGAATGCGGCATCGGCGCGGCCAGCGGCCAGTTCGGCCTTCCACACCGGATGATGCACCGGATCAAGATAGGCCATCGCGAAGGCGCCGATCGCCGGATCATGCGCGAGCACCTGCGGTACTGCATGAGGCACCACGCCCGCCGCCACGCGCAACCAGTCGACCTCGCTGACATTGCGCGTCACCGGCACCTGCCAGTCGCGCTCCACCCGCAGTTTCGCCAGCGCCCGTTTCACCGCGAAGACACGCCCGTCCACCTCGACCTTCCAGATGTCCGACGCCACGCCGCCGGTGAGCGGTTCAAGACGCGCCGTCGCATCCGTCGGGACCAGACCCGCATCGCGCAGGAAGGCGATAATGGTCTCGGGTTCGGCCTGACCGGAGATTTCGAACGGGGATGACGTCAAGGAGCAGTTCCTCTGCAGCAGCAGCCAGTCTTTGCAGAATGGTGAGCAGGCCGCAACCTCATGGAAACAGCCCGCGCGTCAGCTTCGCGGCGCGCACCTTTTCGACGCCGATCGCCATCGCGGCCGTGCGGTGGGAAATGCGATCCTTGCGGGCGCGCGCCACCATCTGGTCGAAGGCGCGGTCGAGAATGTGATATTCGCGCCGCGTCACCTCTTCCTCTTCCCAGAACAGTTGTGCGAGGTCCTGCACCCATTCGAAATAGCTCACCACCACACCGCCGGAATTGCACAGAATGTCGGGGATGACAAAGATCTCGTCCTGCCGCTGCGCCAGCACAAGATCAGCGTCCGGCGTCGTCGGGCCGTTGGCGCCTTCCGCCAGCACCCGGCATTTCAGCCTGCTCGCGATGTCGGCATCGATCACCCGCTCCATCGCCGACGGCACCAGCACGTCGCAAGGCAGCGTCAGCACCTCGTTCGGATCGTGCTGCAACTCATTGGAATAGCCGGCGATGCTGCCGCGCACGGCCGCATGGCGGGCCAGCGCCGGAATATCCAGCCCGGCGGCATCGTAAAGCGCGCCGGTGTGGTCGCTCACCGCGACGATCTTCATCCCATAGCGGTGCAATTCCAGCGCGGCATGGGAGCCGACATTGCCGAAACCCTGCACCACCGCCGTCGCCTTGGCCAGATCGATTCCGAGATCGGTCAGCACGCGCCGGGCGAGGTATGCGACGCCGCGCCCGGTGGCCTCGCGCCGCCCCAACGTCCCGCCCGAACTGACCGGCTTGCCGGTTACGATCTCGGTCACGGTGCGGCCCTGATACATGGAATACGTATCCATGAACCACGCCATCACCTGCTCGTTGGTGCCCATGTCGGGGGC
>DATMSE010000064.1:0-2650 GCA_035565575.1 Xanthobacteraceae bacterium | reverse complement strand
TGTCGGTGATCGAGGGGCCGCTGATGGCCGGCATGAATGTCGTCGGCGACCTGTTCGGCGACGGCAAGATGTTTTTGCCGCAAGTGGTGAAGTCCGCGCGCGTGATGAAACAGGCGGTCGCGTACCTGATGCCATTCATGGAAGAGGAAAAGGCGCGCAACCAGGCCGCCGGCATCGCTGGCGACGGCAAAAGCTCGGCGGGCAAGATCGTGCTCGCCACCGTGAAGGGCGACGTCCATGACATCGGCAAGAACATCGTCGGCATCGTGCTCCAATGCAACAATTACGAGGTCATCGATCTTGGCGTGATGGTGCCGGCTGCCAAGATCATCGAGACCGCGCGCGCCGAGAACGCCGATATCGTGGGGCTCTCCGGCCTGATCACGCCGTCGCTGGACGAGATGGGCTATTTCGCCGCTGAACTGGAGCGGCAGGGCCTGAAGCTGCCGTTGCTGATCGGCGGCGCCACCACCAGCCGCGTCCATACCGCCGTGAAGATCGACCCCAATTACCAGAGCGGGCCGGTGGTGCATGTCAACGACGCCAGCCGCGCGGTCGGCGTCGTCGCTTCGCTGATGTCGCCCGAGCGGCGCGAGGCGTACGCGTCCGAGGTGCGCGCCGAATACGCAAAAATCTCCGCCGCGCATTTCCGCGCGCAGCAGGACAAGAAGCGCATCACGCTCGCCGCCGCGCGTGCCAACGCGGTGCCGATCGACTGGAGCACGTATCGTCCCACCACGCCGACCTTCCTTGGCACCAAGGTGTTCACCGACTATCCATTGGAAGAGTTGGTCGAGGTGATCGACTGGACGCCGTTCTTCCAGGTCTGGGAATTGACTGGGCGTTTTCCTGCTATCCTCGATGACAAGGTTGTGGGCGAAACCGCGCGTTCGCTCTACGACGACGCGCGCAAGATGCTGGAGAAGATCGTCAAGGAGAAGTGGTTCAAGGCGTCGGGCGTGATCGGCTTCTGGCCCGCCAACAGCGTCGGCGACGACGTGGTTGTGTACAGCGACGAAAGCCGGACCACGCCGATCGCGACCTATCACACGCTGCGCCAGCAACTCGAGAAGCGCGAGGGCCGCCGCAATGCCGCGCTGTCGGACTTCATCGCGCCGAAGGAGAGCGGCATCGCCGATTATATCGGCGGTTTCGTGGTGACCGCCGGGCTTGGCGAGGACGAAATCGCGCTGCGCTTCAAGAACGCCAACGACGACTATTCCTCGATCCTTGTGAAAGCCTTGGCGGATCGTTTGGCGGAGGCCTTCGCCGAGCGGATGCACCAGCGCGTGCGCAAGGAGTTCTGGGGCTACGCGCCGGACGAGGCGCTCGATAACGAGCAGCTCATCAAGGAAGAGTACAAGGGCATTCGCCCCGCCCCCGGCTATCCGGCACAGCCCGATCACACCGAGAAGGCCACGCTGTTCAAGCTGCTGGATGCGACGCGAGCCACCGGCGTCGAGTTGACCGAGAGTTTTGCGATGTGGCCCGGCTCATCCGTGTCCGGGCTCTACTACAGCCATCCCGAAAGCTATTACTTCGGCGTCGGCAAGATCGAGCGCGATCAGGTCGAGGACTATGCCGCGCGCAAGGGCCGTCCGGTCGAGGAGATGGAGCGCTGGCTGGCGCCGATCCTCAATTACATCCCAGCGCGTGAGACGCCGGTGAAGAACATCGCGGGCGCCGCCGCTCCGCCGCCCGCCAATGATGTGACCGACGCCGACGTGTCGTCGCATCCGCCCGGGTGCAGCTGCGCCTTTCATCTGCGTTATCGCAAGCAGGCCGGCGCCGGAGGTTAGACGCGAGCGTTGCTACGGCTTCGCGTTGCAGCGATGCTGTCATGCATTCTGCAGGATGTTGTTGCACAAAGTCCGGTTCGGTGCATCAAATAGCCGATGCAACGCACGGTGCAGCGATGATCCCGGAGAAAATGCTGATTCTCCTCTTCACCGTTCTCGGCAACGCGACTTTCGCCAATGCCGACGTGGTCGAGGTTGCGGATATCGGCCGCGTTGACCTTGCGCCTTACGTGTGCACCGACATCACCCGCAGCACCATGATCAGCCGCGCCTGCTACGACGACGCCCGACGCGTCGCGGTGATCGAGGTCCGAGCGAGGTATCGGCAGCTCTGCGACATGCCCAAGATGACCTTCAACGCGCTGCTCGCCGCGCCTTCGATAGGTCAGTTCTATCTCAAACACATTCGGGGCGAATATCGCTTCGCATGCGCTGCCGGCGGAGATGCGAATACTGGTTCCCCGTCGCCAGGGTCAGGAAAGTTTTAATCAATTTGCTTCCTGCTTGACCCATCGCGGAAGAGTTGGGGAGCGTCCCATGAGAGTATTCGCGTGGTTGGGTCGTTGGACCCGCGGCCGGGCTAAAACCGGCGACAGCAGCATCGAGACGACGGCGGTTCTCGATGAAGACCGCTCAAGCATGGCGGATTTCGTCAGGATCCTCATCCAGATCGATCAGTCGGACGGCACGCGCGGATCGCGCTGACAGCAGCGATGGATGGAAATGGTACAGTTGGGTGGGCTCGAACCACCGACCTCCTGTTCCACAGACAGGCGCTCTAACCAACTGAGCTACAACTGCATCCTGACCCGCGCCTGACGGCGGGTGCGAACGGGCCGGAAACTAGGTGC
>DATMSE010000063.1:0-22550 GCA_035565575.1 Xanthobacteraceae bacterium | reverse complement strand
GACCCTTGGGAAGCTTCAGGCCACCTTGGAATGTCCATGCGAGTGCTTGAATCGACCTACGGTAAGCACTCGCCGGACTACCAAAAGAACGCTTCGGAGGTGTAGTTTCTGTGCCGAAAGTGTGCCGGATCGTGTAAGCTGGCTATCTGATCCGACTTAACATATTGATTTTGTGGTGGGCGGCTACGGATTCGAACCGCAGACCCTCTCGGTGTAAACGAGATGCTCTAACCAGCTGAGCTAGCCGCCCGCCTGCCCTCTTTAGCCTTTCGCCCGTGGTGGACGCAAGCGCAACACGTCAATCCGTCGCGCGTGCCGGAAGCCGGTCGACATCACCGAGCCACGATACTGCCGAACGGCGCCAGATCTGTCGCGCCGGTGTGAGGTCGCCGCGCTGGCGGATGCAGCCCCAGCGGATGCCCCACTCGCTGACATCGTGGTCGCCGCTGGTAAATACCGGCGTTCCGCATTGCGAACAGAAGTGCTGGCGCCGCCTGCCGCCGCTGTCGCCAACCTTGACGTAGATTTTGGGCCCCGCACCGGTGAGCCGGATGTTGTCGCGCGCGGTCAGCACAGTCACACGAAACGGCGATCCGGTCAGTGTCTGGCAGTCGGTGCAGTGGCAGATCGACACCCGTGCCGGATCGATCGTCGCCGTGAAAGAAATCAGTCCGCAGTGACATTGCCCATCAATGTTCATCGCATGCTCCTACACATTGCGCGGCATCATGCGTCGAAAGCAGCAAGGTCCACAATAAAACGGCGCCCCGAAGGGCGCCGTTGATTATTTGCGAGATGGCCCGCGATGCTCAGTGCGCGGTCAGTCCGCCAGAAGCTTCGTCACCCGCCTCCGGCTTGGTCGGCACCTTGGTATCTTCTTCCCACTCGATGGGTTGAGGCTGCCGCACCAGAGCCTTCGCGATCACCTCGTCCATCCGCGAGACCGGAATGATTTCCAGCCCGCCTTTGATGGCGTCGCGAATCTCGGTGAGATCCTTGGCGTTGTCTTCCGGGATCAGCACCGTCTTGATGCCGCCCCGGCCCGCCGCCAACAGCTTTTCCTTCAAGCCGCCGATCGGCAAGACGCGGCCGCGCAAGGTGATCTCGCCGGTCATGGCGACATCGTGCCGGATCGGAATGCCGGTCAGCACCGAGACGATGGTGGTGGCCATCGCCACGCCAGCGGACGGACCGTCCTTCGGCGTCGCGCCTTCCGGCACGTGGACGTGAATGTCACGACGCTCGAACAGCGGCGGCTCGATGCCGTAAGTAATCGCCCGCGAGCGGACATAGGATGCCGCCGCCGAGATCGATTCCTTCATCACATCGCGCAGGTTGCCGGTCACCGTCATCCGGCCCTTGCCGGGCATCATGACGCTCTCGATGGTCAGCAGCTCGCCGCCGACATCGGTCCACGCAAGTCCCGTGACGACACCGACCTGATCGTCCTTCTCGATCTCGCCGTAGCGGAACTTCGGCACGCCGAGGAAGTCTTCCAGCGACTTCGCCGTCACCTTCACCGACTTCTTCTTGGAGAGCGTCAATTCCTTCACCGCCTTGCGGGCGAGTGTCGAAATTTCGCGTTCCAGATTACGCACGCCCGCTTCGCGGGTGTAGCGGCGGATCAGCAGCAGCAGCGCGTCATCGTCGATCGACCACTCCTTGGAGTCGAGGCCATGCTTGGAGAGCGCATTCGGGATGAGATGCTTGCGGGCGATCTCGACCTTCTCGTTCTCGGTATAGCCGGCGATACGGATGATCTCCATGCGGTCCATCAGCGGTCCGGGAATATTCAGCGTATTCGCGGTGGTGATGAACATCACGTTGGAGAGATCGTAATCGACCTCGAGGTAGTGATCGTTGAACGTCGCGTTCTGCTCGGGATCAAGCACCTCGAGCAAGGCCGATGACGGATCGCCGCGAAAATCGGCGCCCATCTTGTCGATCTCGTCGAGCAGGAACAGCGGGTTCGACGTCTTCGCCTTGCGCATCGACTGGATGATCTTGCCCGGCATCGAACCGATATAGGTCCGGCGATGCCCGCGGATCTCCGCCTCGTCACGCACGCCACCGAGCGACACGCGCACGAACTCGCGTCCGGTCGCCTTCGCGATCGACTTGCCGAGCGAGGTCTTGCCGACGCCCGGAGGGCCGACGAGACACAGGATCGGGCCGGTCAGCTTGTTCGCGCGGCTCTGAACGGCAAGATACTCGATGATGCGGTCCTTGACCTTCTCAAGCCCGTAGTGATCGTCGTCCAGCGTCGCCTGCGCGGCGCCGAGGTCCTTCTTGACCTTCGACTTCTTGTTCCACGGAATCGAGAGCAGCCAGTCGAGGTAGTTGCGCACGACCGTGGCTTCCGCCGACATCGGCGACATCTGGCGCAGCTTCTTCAATTCGTGCTGCGCCTTCTCCCGCGCGTCCTTCGACAGCTTGGTCTTGGCGATACGCTCTTCCAGATCGGCCAGCTCGTCGCGACCTTCGTCGTCGCCGAGTTCCTTCTGGATCGCCTTCATCTGCTCGTTGAGATAGTACTCGCGCTGGGTCTTCTCCATCTGGCGCTTGACGCGCGAGCGGATGCGCTTCTCGACCTGCAAGACCGAGATTTCGCTTTCCATCAAGCCGAGCACCTTCTCGAGGCGCGCAGTGACCGAGAGCGTTTCCAAAAGCGCCTGGCGGTCCGCGATCTTGACCGCGAGATGCGAGGCGACGGTGTCGGACAGTTCGGCGAAGTCGGTCTTCGACTGCACCACCGCGACGACTTCGGCGGAGATCTTCTTGTTGAGCTTCACATAGCTCTCGAAGTCCGACACTACCGAACGCGCGAGCGCTTCCGCCTCGACGCTCACGGCATCGGTATCGGCAAGCGCGACGGCGCTGGCTTCATAATAATCGGCGCGATCCGAATACTGCTCGACACGCGCACGCGTCAGCCCCTCGACCAGCACCTTGACCGTGCCGTCGGGCAGCTTCAGCAATTGCAATACGCTGGCGAGCGTTCCGATCTCGTAGATCGATTCCGGGCTTGGATCATCGTCCGACGCATTCTTCTGCGTCGCGAGCATGATCAGCCCGTCATTCTTCATGACTTGTTCGAGCGCCTTGATCGATTTCTCGCGGCCGACAAACAGCGGCACGATCATGTGCGGGAAAACGACGATGTCCCGCAGCGGCAGCACCGGATAAAGATGGCTTTCGCCGTGAACGATAGTTGGCCGAGGTTTTGAGGTCGACATGGCCCATTTCCTTTGTTGTGCCCCCTTGCTCGCAGTCCGCGTCTGTGCGCAACCGCCACAAGGTGCCGAAATGTTTCCGATGACTGGCGAAAACGCCGCCGCCTGTCAGAAACGAATGATGACGAATCCAGCGAGACTTGGCTTCATCGAGAGCATTAGGTGGCTATCGCCCGGCATGGTGTCAAGTCAGCCAAAAGGTTCTACGCACAGCACTATTTTGCGCAACCCGGCGATGCAGAAACGGCCGCCGTTGCAGCGGCGGCCGTGTTGTCTTGATGCGCGCGAGACGCACGCCTGACGCATCGTCAGGCGGTCGCGCTGGTCTCCCCGGCCCGATCGGAGCGATCCGCGTAAATATACAGCGGCCGTGCGGTGCCTTCCACGACTTCGCGGGAGATCACCACTTCCTCGACGCCTTCGAGGCCCGGCAGGTCGAACATGGTTTCGAGCAGAATGCTCTCGAGGATCGACCGCAGGCCACGGGCGCCGGTCTTGCGTTCGATGGCCTTGCGCGCCACCGCGCCCAGCGCCTCGTCGGCGAAGGTGAGCTCGATGTTCTCCATCTCGAACAGCCGCTGATACTGCTTCACCAGCGCGTTCTTCGGATCGGTCAGGATCTTCTTCAGCGAAGCCTCGTCGAGGTCTTCCAGCGTCGCGACGACCGGCAGACGGCCGACGAACTCCGGAATGAGACCGTACTTCAACAGGTCTTCCGGCTCGACTTCGCGGAAGATCTCGCCGGTCCGGCGATCTTCCGGAGCCATCACCTGCGCGGCGAAGCCGATCGAGGTGGTGCGGCCGCGCGCGGAGATGATCTTCTCGAGGCCCGCAAAGGCACCGCCGCAGATGAAGAGGATGTTGGTGGTGTCCACCTGCAGGAATTCCTGCTGCGGATGCTTGCGGCCGCCCTGCGGCGGAACGCCGGCCACCGTCCCTTCCATGATCTTCAGCAGCGCCTGCTGCACGCCCTCGCCCGACACATCGCGGGTGATGGACGGGTTGTCCGACTTGCGCGAGATCTTGTCGATCTCGTCGATGTAGACGATGCCGCGCTGCGCCCGCTCCACATTGTAGTCGGCCGCCTGCAAGAGCTTGAGAATGATGTTCTCGACGTCTTCACCGACGTAACCGGCCTCGGTCAGCGTGGTCGCATCCGCCATCGTGAACGGCACGTCGAGAATGCGCGCCAGCGTCTGCGCCAGCAGCGTCTTGCCCGAGCCGGTCGGACCGATCAGCAGGATGTTGGACTTCGCCAATTCGACGTCGTTGTGCTTGGTCTGATGGTTCAACCGCTTGTAGTGGTTGTGCACCGCGACCGAGAGCACCTTCTTCGCATGATGCTGGCCGATGACGTAGTCATCGAGCACCTTGCAGATTTCCTTCGGCGTCGGAATCCCGTCGCGCGACTTCACCAGCGAGGACTTGTTCTCCTCACGGATGATATCCATGCAGAGTTCAACGCATTCGTCGCAGATGAAAACGGTGGGACCGGCGATCAGCTTGCGAACTTCGTGCTGGCTTTTGCCGCAGAACGAGCAATAGAGAGTGTTCTTCGAGTCGCTAGTACCGACCTTGCTCATTCCTATCTCCGTCTAACCTTCGATCTCATGATCAAGATCGCTCCAATTCGGCGCAACCGCCAAAAACTTAGATAGGAGCAATATCCGTACCAAAAAGACCCTTCGTACTTCGTGAGCCGCGACGAATCGCGACCAGCTTAATCCCTCAGTATATTGGCCCACCGACCTGAGCCAACCATGCTGACAGCCGACTATCAAGATTTCGCTAATCGGCCATTCGTCTCATGCCGTGACAATAGCGTGATTTGCGGCGTCAAAGCGACCCCTGCCGGCGCCAATCTGTCGCGATGTGATGCCATCGGCACGGCCGGGATTCTTGTGGCGAAACGGTGACCGAGATGTGATGACCGGATGTGATGCCGGTCACCGTCGCCGTGGTGCCGTGGCACCGGGATGCGACCGTTTCGGATCAGGCCGGCTTGGCCGCCAGCGCCGGCTCGTCGGCGCGCTTCTCGATCACCTTGTCGATCAGGCCGAATTCCTTGGCCATCTCGGAGGTGAGGAACTTGTCGCGCTCCAGCGCGTCCTCGATCGCCTTGTAGGTCTGTCCGGTGTGCTTGACGTAGATTTCGTTCAAGCGCTTCTTCAGGTTCAGGATTTCCTGGGCATGCAGCATAATGTCGGTCGCCTGGCCCTGGAACCCGCCGGACGGCTGATGCACCATGATGCGGGCGTTCGGCAGCGCGTGGCGCATGTCCTTCTCGCCCGCGGCCAGCAGCAGCGATCCCATCGAGGCGGCCTGACCGGTGCACAAGGTGGCCACCGGCGGGCGAATGAACTGCATGGTGTCGTAGATCGCAAGGCCCGATGTCACCACCCCGCCTGGCGAGTTGATGTACATCGAGATCTCCTTCTTCGGATTCTCGGCTTCGAGGAACAGGAGCTGGGCAACAATCAGCGTCGACATGCCATCCTCGACCGGACCGGTCACGAAGATGATGCGCTCTTTCAGGAGGCGCGAGAAGATGTCGTAGGCCCGTTCACCGCGGTTGGTCTGCTCGACCACCATCGGAACGAGGTTCATATAGGTTTCCACCGGATCGCGCATTTATCACCTGAAGGTTGAAGCGGAGCGTTCGGCGCACGGCGCGGCTGGACCGACAGGCCCCCGCCGCCGCGCATGATCACCCCGGAAGGCAGACTGGTAAGCGGCGTACAGATATACGCCGATCCGACGGCGACAAGACCCTGCCTCCGCCGAGAATCGACGGTCTAGTTCAAGCCGATTCGGGGACGAGGGCATAGCGGCGGAACGTCCCGCCGCGCGGGTTTCGTCCGGCAACCTTAACGACCGATCAAGCCGCCGGATCGCGCTGGCTCGCCGCCGGCGGCCAACCCATTACCTGCGAGGTCATGGCCTTGCCCACCGGAAGCTGCCAGCATAGGCGATCGCAAAAGGAACGCTCTCCAATGCTCTACGCCCAGGACCTCGCCGTCGGCCAGCGCTTCCCATTCGGCACCTACCGGATGGAGGAAGCCGAGATCATCGAATTCGCGACCCGCTATGATCCGCTCTACATCCACATCGATCCGGAGGCGGCGGCGAAGGGCCCGTTCGGCGGCCTGATCGCCAGCGGACTGCACACCATGGCGGTATACCAGCGGCTGATCGCCGAGGCGATGTGGTCGAAGGTGGCCGGGATCGCCGGCAAGCGGTTCGAGATCGACCTGCAGCGGCCGGTACGGCCCGGCACGGTGCTGACCGGGGAGGCCGAGATCGAATCGATCGCGATACGGCCCGAGCGGAATGACGCCCTTATGACGATCCGCGCCGTCGTCACCGACGGCAGCAAGCCGATGCTGTCGCTGCGTCTCGAATCCCTGATCCACGCGCGGCCAGCGTAATTTGTAGACGTCGTAGACGTCAAAGACGGGACAGTAAGGCACTACGTCCGAATTCCGTCATGGCCGGACTTGCCCCGGCCATCCACGTCTTCCTTGTCGAGCAGCCCTAAAAACGTGGATGCCCGGGACAAGCCCGGGCATGACGACGCTACTTTATTTGCCTAGCCCGCATTGCTGGTCGGGCCCGGTATGCGACGGAGTCGAACGCCCTTCGATCAGGCTGCCGGCTTGTCGGCGTCCTCGTCCTTGTAGAGGTCCTCGCGCGATACCTTCTTCTCGTTGACGGTGGCGAGCTCGAGCAGGAAGTCGACCACCTTGTCTTCATAGATCGGTGCACGAAGCTGAGCCAAGGCGCTGGGATTGCTGCGATAAAAATCCCAGACTTCCTTCTCGCGGCCGGGCATCTGGCGCGCCCGCTCGATCACCGCGCGGCTGACCTCATCGTCGGACACCGTGATCTTGTTCTTCTCGCCGATCTCCGAGAGCACGAGGCCAAGCCGCACGCGACGGTCGGCGATCTTGCGGTACTCGGCCTTCGCCGCCTCTTCGGTGGTGTCCTCGTCGGCGAAGGTCTTGCCGGCGGACTCCATCTCGGCCTTGATCGAGTTCCACATCAGGTCGAACTCCTGATCGACCAGCGACTGCGGCGCCTCGAACTTGTGGGTCTCGTCGAGACGATCGAGCAGCGCGCGCTTGACCTTCTGACGCGAGGCGGCGGCGTATTCGGCGGTGAGGCGCTCGCGGACCGCTTCCTTCAGCTTGTCCAGCGATTCCATGCCCAGCGACTTGGCGAACTCCTCGTCAATCGCCTTGTCCTTCGGGGCCTCGATCAGCGTCGCGGTGGTCTCGAACTCGGCATCCTTGCCGGCCAGCTCGGCGTTCGCGTAGTTCTTCGGGAACGGCACCTTGAGTGTGCGGGTCTCGTCCTTGGCGATGCCGATCAGCTGATCCTCGAAGCCCGGAATGAAGGTGTTCGAGCCGATCGCGACCTGAATGCCCTCGCCGGTGCCGCCTTCGAACGGGGTGCCGCCGATGGTGCCCTTGAACGAGATGGTGACGCGGTCGCCGGATTCAGCCTTGGCGCCCTCGCCCTTGTCGGCATAGTCGCGGTTCTGGTCGGCGATGCGCTTCACGGCTTCGTCGACATCGGCGTCGCTGACCTCCGTCACCGGCTTCTCGACGGTGAAGCTCTTGAAGTCGGCGAGCGTGATCGCCGGCACCACCTCAATGGCGACGGTGTAGGTCAGGTCGGCATTGCCGTTGAGGATGTCCTCGACCGTCTTTTCCTCGGTCGGCAGCGTCACCTTCGGCTCGGTGGCGAGCTTGAAGCCGCGCTCGGTGAAGATCTGGCTGTTGGTTTCCTGAATGGTCTTTTCGACCGTCTCGGCCATCACCGAGCGGCCATAGAGCTTCTTCAGGTGAGCGGTCGGCACCTTGCCGGGACGGAAACCGTTCAGGCGAACCTTGCCCTTGAGATCGGCAAGCTGAGCATCCGCCTTGGCGCCGATATCGGCGGCCGGAATGCTGACCTGGAACTCGTGCTTCAATCCGTCGGCGACGGTTTCGTTCACCTGCATGGCGTCAATCTTCTTCCCGCTTGGCCGGCCGATGGCCGGTCGTTTCAATCTGGCGACGCGCGGCAGAACGCCTCGCATCGGTGGTTCGGCGGACCGATCCTTACGGAAACACGTCCTCCGGAAAATCGTTCGCGGCGAACCTCGGATCATGCTTGGTGCGGGCGGAGGGACTCGAACCCCCACAACTTTCGTCACTGGAACCTAAATCCAGCGCGTCTACCAATTCCGCCACGCCCGCGCCTGAAATCCAATCCGGCCGCAATGTCGTCGCATGATGAGGAAGACGCCAACGCGTCCTCGGCCGCTTCCCATGCTTCAACAAAGTGAAAGCGACCGCCGTCAGTCCGCCAGCGCTGGCGAACTCACCGCGATCGTTGCGGCGGGCTTATAACATGCGCACACTGGCGCGCAGCAAAAAAATGGCCCTCCTGCGCCGCTGTGACGCCGCGCGAGGCCCTCGCCGCCCGACAGCGTGGCGGGGCGACGGCGCTTCCCAAGCGGTCCCGCGCGGGGCCACACTTCCGTACTGGACTCTCGCCTCCGAAAATGGTCCGCATGCGCGATGACAACCGACGTGCCGACGCCTTCCGCCATCGATCGCCGCACCCTGCTCGCCGGGCTTGCCGGAACCCTGTTGACGCCGGCGGGCGCAGGCGCGCAGCCGGCGACGGGCGGCCGCGCGACGGCGCTCCAGCTTCGGGCTCGCCCGGCGACCCGCGTGCTGAAGCCGGGCAGCCTGCCATCGGAATTCTGGGCGCTTGAGCCGGCTGATGGGCAAGGCATGCCGACGCTCCGGCGTGGCGACACCCTCGCCGTCAGTTTCCGCAACGAGCTGCCGGTGCCGGCGGCCCTCAACTGGCATGGCCTGGATGGACAGCCGGCGGCAGAACCGCTGCTCGCCCGCGCCCCGGTGGCCCCCGGGGCGACCGATCAGGTCGCCGTCACGCTGCCGCACGCCGGAACGCTGCTGTGCGAGGCGCGACTGCTTGGCGACGGCCAGACGCGGGCAGCCGGCGCGCTGGCCGTGAACGTCGGCACTGACGATGGCCTTGCCGCCGATCTCGACGAAACGTGGCTGATCGAGGACGCGCGGCTGCGCAGTGACGGCGGCACGGCCGCGCCGGGCGTTGCCGCGCCGGAGGCCGCGCCGCTCTATACGCTCAACGGCGAGCCGTCCCGCGCGATCACGCTGCGGCCCCGTCAGCGCCTCAGAATTCGCTTCATCAATGGCTGCCAACGCGCTGCAATTTCCCTTAAAATTGAAAATCACGATGTGCGCGTGATGGCCATCGACGGGCAGCCCGCCGAGCCGTTCGCAGCGCGCGAGGGCCAGCTCATCCTGGCGCCGGGTACCCGGATCGATGCCTTGATCGATGCCGGCGCGGCCGGCGCAACGTCCCGGGTGCTGCTCTTCGACGGCGCCGCGGTCCAGCCGATCGGTGAGTTCGCGACCTCCGGCGACCCGGCTCGCACCGCGCCGCTGCCGCCCCCGCCGGCGCTGCCGTCGAACGGGCTCCCCGACCGGATCGACCTCAAGACCGCGCTTCGCGCTGATCTCGTTCTCGACCGCGCCGCCGGACCGGCCGGTGGCTGGGTCCCCCCGCTGACGTTCAACGCCTCCGCCGCGCCCGCCTTTCGGGTGAGGCGCAACCGGGCCGTGGTGATCGCGCTGGCCAACCGGGCCGCGACGGCGGTGACCTTCCATCTGCACGGCCATCACATGCGCCTGCTCGATCGCCTCGACGACGGCTGGAAGCCGTTCTGGCTCGATACCCTCGTGGTGGGACCGGGGCAGACCCAGCGGGTCGCCTTCAAAGCCGAGACGGCGGGGCCGTGGCTGATGGAATCGATGGCGACGGACTGGAGCGCACCGCGGCTCATCCGCCATTACGTGGTCGAGTAAGAACTGTCGGCAGGACGTCGCCTTGTCTGGCGGCGATTAGTAGTCCACGTCAAACGCGTCGAAGAGGCGCCGGAACACCGCCGGCAGCACCTCCGGCAAATCCTCCGCGATCAGCCCGGGGCCCGCCTCGCGGCCCGCTTCGCCATGCATCCAGACCCCGATGCAGGCCGCCTCGAAGGCCGGCACGCCCTGCGCTAGCATGGCGCCGATCAGGCCGGACAGCACATCGCCCGACCCCGCCGTCGCCAGCCACGGCGGCGCATTGGCGGCAATCGCCGCCCGGCCGTCCGGCGCGGCGACCACCGTATCGGGCCCCTTGAGCAGCACCACCGCACCGCTTCGAGCCGCGGCGGCGCGCACCCGCTCAAGCTTCGACTTGAAGGGATGTTTGTTGTCCATCTCACTGAACAGGCGAGAAAATTCGCCCTGATGCGGGGTCAGCACGACGCCCGCCCCGGCCGCTGCGCGGGTGGCGTCGAACAACTCGTCCGGACGCCCGGCGAAGCTGGTCAGCGCATCGGCATCGAGCACGGCGTGGCGGCCCGCCGCCAGCACCGTCCGCACGACGCCGTGGGTGTGCAACCCGATGCCGGCGCCGGGACCCAGAATGAACGTGCCGAGCCGGTGGTCCGCCAGCATCTCGCCGAGCTCGGCCACGGTATCCATCGGCCGCACCATGATCGCGCTCAGCGCCGCGGCATTGACCGCGAGCGCCGTGCGCGGCGACAGCACGGTGACCAGCCCGGCGCCGCCCCGCAGCGCGCCCCGCGCCGCCAGCCGCGCCGCGCCGGTCGAAGCGATGTCGCCGGACAGCACCAGCGCATGGCCGCGGGCGTATTTGTGCCCGTCGAAGCCGGGCACCGGGAAAACGCCCTGCCAGAGCTCCGGCACGTTCTCGAAGGTTGTCGGGGCAATGGCGTCGAGCACGCCGGCCTCGATGCCGATATCCGCCACCCGCACCCGCCCGCAATGCGCGCGCCCCGGCATCAGCAGGTGGCCGGGCTTGCGGCGGAAGAACGTCACGGTTTCGCTGGCCTGCACCGCCGCTCCCATCACCGCGCCGGTATTGCCGTTGATGCCGCTCGGCAGATCGACGCTAACGACCGGTGCGCCGGAAGCATTGATCGCCTCGATCAGGTCCCGCGCGCCGTCCCTGACGATGCGGTTCAGGCCGGCGCCGAACAGCGCGTCGATGATCAGCGCAGGCTGACCGACCGACGCCGCCTCGCCCGGCAGCACCGGTCCGCTCCAATGCCGCGCCGCCAGCGCCGCATCGCCGGTCAGCGCCTCGCGCGCGCCGAACAGCACCACCGCCACCTGACGGCCGCGGGCCACCAGTTCGGCCGCCGCGACAAAGCCGTCCCCGCCGTTGTTGCCGCCGCCGGCCACGACGACGATCGGCCCCTCCTCGACCAGGTCGGCCGCGGCCTCGGCGACCGCGCGCCCGGCGCTCAGCATCAGGGCGAAGCCGCTGGTGCCGCCCGCGATGGCGAGCTGATCGGCCTTGCTCATTTCTGTCGTGGTCAGAACCTGCATGGCATCACCGCCGCCTGTCATCGCCTCAAAGGCGGGCAGCGCGCGGATCCGGTCCTGCCGGCAAAACCAACGACTGCCCGAAAAATGTGCACGTTGCCCATTTATAGACCCATGCCTGCTGCAGAATGCGACAGAGCCCACATGGAACACCCTATTGGATTCTGGTAACTGATCGGCATCGGATTAAGCCTCGCCGGGCCGGTGCCCGGCAAGCGACGCAGCACGGATCATGCCAGGACGATGCGCCGGAACGGCCGGCGGCGATAGCCGCAAACGCAACGCCTCCAGTCTGAAGTGAAGTGCCGGGAGAGATTCAGTGAAGAAGATCGAAGCCATCATCAAGCCATTCAAGCTCGACGAAGTGAAGGAAGCACTTCAGGAGATCGGCTTGCAGGGCATCACCGTGACCGAAGCGAAGGGCTTCGGCCGGCAGAAAGGGCACGCGGAGCTTTATCGCGGCGCGGAGTACATCGTCGACTTTCTTCCCAAGGTGAAGATCGAGATCGTCATCGGCGACGACCTGGTCGAGAAGGCCATCGAGGCGATCCGCCACGCGGCCCAGACCGGCCGCATCGGCGACGGCAAAATTTTCGTGTCCAACATCGAGGAGGCCATCCGCATCCGGACCGGCGAGTCCGGCCTCGACGCCATCTGATCTTTACGTCCTGCCTATCGGCTGCGTCCGCAGCTCCCCACCGTTTGACCATCATGAAGAGGAATCCATGACCACCGCCCAGGAAGTCCTGAAGTCGATCAAGGACAATGACGTCAAGTATGTCGATTTGCGTTTCACCGATCCGCGCGGCAAGTGGCAGCACGTCACCTTCGACGTCTCGATGATCGACGAGGATATTTTCGCCGAAGGCACCATGTTCGACGGCTCCTCGATCGCCGGCTGGAAGGCGATCAACGAGTCCGACATGACGCTGATGCCCGATCCGGCCACCGCCTGCATCGATCCGTTCTTCGCCGAGACCACCATGGTCATCACCTGCGACGTGCTGGAGCCGACCACCGGCGAGCCCTACAACCGCGACCCGCGCGGCATCGCCAAGAAGGCCGAAGCCATGGTGAAGTCGATGGGCGTCGGCGACACCGTCTATGTCGGCCCCGAAGCCGAGTTCTTCATCTTCGACGACGTGCGCTACAGCGCCACGCCCTACAACACCGGCTTCCGGCTCGATGCCGCCGAATTGCCGACCAATTCCGACACACAGTATGAAGGCGGCAACCTCGGCCACCGCATCCGCACCAAGGGCGGCTACTTCCCGGTGCCGCCGCAGGACTCGCTGCAGGACATGCGCTCGGAGATGCTCGGCGCGATGGCGCGCATGGGCGTCAAGGTCGAGAAGCATCACCACGAGGTGGCGTCGGCGCAGCACGAACTCGGCATGAAGTTCGACACGCTGACCTACATGGCCGACCAGATGCAGGTCTACAAATACTGCATCCATCAGGTCGCGCACATCTACGGCAAGACCGCAACCTTCATGCCGAAGCCGGTCTATGGCGACAACGGCTCGGGCATGCACGTGCACCAGTCGATCTGGAAGGACGGCAAGCCGACCTTCGCCGGCAACAAGTATGCCGACCTGTCGGAAACCTGCCTCCACTATATCGGCGGCATCATCAAGCACGCCAAGGCGATCAACGCCTTCACCAACCCGTCCACCAACTCCTACAAGCGTCTGGTGCCGGGTTATGAAGCGCCGGTGCTGCTGGCCTATTCGGCCCGCAACCGCTCCGCCTCGTGCCGCATCCCCTACACCACCTCGCCGAAGGCGAAGCGCGTGGAAGTCCGCTTCCCCGATCCGATGGCCAATCCGTATCTCGCCTTCGCGGCGATGCTGATGGCCGGCCTCGACGGCATCAAGAACAAGATCGATCCGGGTCCGGCGATGGACAAGGACCTCTACGACCTGCCGCGCGAAGAGCTGAAGCAGATCCCGACGGTGTGCGGCTCGCTGCGCGAGGCGCTGGAGAGCCTCGACAAGGACCGCGCCTTCCTGAAGGCCGGCGGCGTGTTCGACGACGACTTCATCGACAGCTTCATCGAGCTGAAGATGTCGGAAGTCGAGCGCTTCGAAATGACCCCGCATCCGGTCGAGTTCGAGCTCTACTATTCGCTGTAACAAATGACCGGCCGGATCATCCGGCGCAGCATCCGTCATCAGAAGGGCGCCCCGTCGGGCGCCCTTTTCCATTGAAGGGAGCATTTCAACCGCGACAACCACGGCGGTTTCCGACTAGGCTGAAAGCGCGGCAAGGTAGGTAGCGAATGTCAAATCTGCTCCCCTAGCGAATCCGGGAAACGCAGGCGATGTCCTCACCAGCCGATGTCCGCCGCATCGCTCTCAAGCTCGACGGTGTCACCGAGGTCGATCACTGGGGCCGGCCGGCCTACCGCACCAAGAAGCGCATCTTCGCGGTGATGCGGCCCGACGGCCTCTTCCTCCACCTGCCGGAGGAGCGAAAGGAATTCCTGTTCGCGGCCGATCCGGACGTGTTCGTCACCTTCATGTGGGGAAAGACCGCCAACCTGATCGCGCGGATCGATCGTCTGTCCGTCACAGACCTGCGCGGATTGATCCTCGAGGCCTGGCAACATGCCACCCCCGCTCCGAAAGCTGGCGGTGGCCGCAGCCCTGCCGGCGCAGCAGCGCGACGGGGCGCGGGTGCAAACAGCCGCCGTCCTCGCGCCTGAGCCCGGCGCTGTTGCGCGCTGGCGCTTGATCAGGCATCGAATCGACGAAAGACTGCTCGCGCCGCACAGCGAGAGGGACCGACCTTGAGCGCCATGATCGAAACGCCCCCTGCCACACGTCCGAGTCTCGCCCGCTCCATCGCCGTGGGTGGGATCGGCATCGTGTCCTTCGGGGCATTGCTGGCATTGGCGTGGTATTCGGCGGCGACGCTGTTCCTGCTGTTCGCCGGCATCCTGTTCGGCGTGTTCCTCAATGCCATGACCGGCCTGCTGCGCCGCGTGATCGGCGGCAATCACACCGTGCGGCTGGTGATCGTTTGCATCCTGTTCACCGGTCTCCTTTCGGGCGTCGCGGTGCTCGGCGGCGCCACCATCGCGCAGCAGGTGACGGCGCTGAGTTCGACCATTCGCTCGCAGCTCGGAACCGTGAAGAACTTCATGGAAGAGCGTGGCATCGACACCAGCTTCCTCAACCTGAACGCCCCTGGCGCCGCCGAAGGCACGGCGCCGCAGCCCTCGCGCACGCCGAAGCTGCCCGACGCTGGGACAATTGCATCAGGCACCGGCGCCATCGTCAGCCAGACCTTCCGCATCGTCGCCGGCTTTTTCGAAGGCATCGGCAATTTCTTCGTGGTGATCTTCCTCGGGCTGCTGTTCGCGGCCCAGCCAAAACTCTATCGCGACGGCATCCTGCGCTTCGTGCCGCGGCAGCACCTGCATGAAGCCGCCAAGCTGATCGATCATATCAGCGACACGCTGCGACGCTGGCTGCTCGGCCAGATAGCAACCATGACGACCCTGTTCCTGCTGACATGGATCGGGCTCACGGTGATCGGCATTCCCGGTGCGCTGGTGCTGGGCTTCCTCACCGGACTTCTGACGTTCATTCCCAATGTCGGCGCCATTCTTGCCGGATGCCTGATCATCCTGGCGAGTCTCGGCTCCGGCCTTACCGCGATCATCAGCGCCTTCGGGCTCTATCTCACCGTGCAATTCCTCGAAGGCAACGTGCTGACGCCGCTGATCCAGCGCCACGCCATCAGCATTCCGCCGGCGACGCTGTTCGCGGCACAGATCTTTCTGGGCGTGCTGTTCGGACTATGGGGTCTGGCGCTGGCCTTGCCGCTGATCGCCATCATCAAGGTGGTGCTGAACCACCTGTGGCCGGATCAAACGGCCATAGCCTGATCTATCGGGATTGAACTGAGAACCGTCACCCTGAGGCGGCCGCGTCGCGGCCCTCGAAGGGCGACGGCCCCGATCCATCCGTCCTTCGAGGCTCGCTTCTCGCACCTCAGGATGACGCTTCGTGCCGGTGACAGCTCTCAACCGTTCGCGGTCACCACCGTTTCGGTGTGCTCGACCTCGGGAGGCGAAGCGAAATACGGCCCGACCAGGGCACGCCAGGCGGTGAACTGCTCGGAGCCACGGAAATCCACGGTGTGATTTTCCAGCGTCGCCCACTTCACCATCAGCCGGTAACGCTGCGGCTTTTCGATCGAGCGATGCAATTCGAAACCGTGAAAGCCTTTCGACTTGCCGAACTCGGCGCGCGCCTTGCCGACGGCGGCTTCGAAGTCGGCTTCCGAGCCGGGCTTGATTTCGATCTGGGCGATTTCAGTGATCATAGCGATGGCCTTTTTGTTGAAGCCATCGATCTATCGCAATATGGGCGAGGATTGAAGCCGGATCGGCTAGGACAGCCAAATGACGCTGCCGGCGACGACGAGCATCAAAGCTGCGAATGCCAGCACCGGCCAGCGCCGCCGCGGCTGCGTGTAACGTCCCTGCGCACGCCGTTCGGTGATCAGCGCGGACTCATATTCGTCCGATGACGAAAACATGCAGGCGAAAACGCTTCGCGCCGAGGTCGCGGCGGCTTCCAGCGACATCAGGGCGGCGTTCGGAGTCTCGGGGCGTGCCGGGGTCATGCCGGCAATGATATCGGCGCAATGGTAAACGGCTGGTTAGGACGACACTGCCGGCGATGTCACGCGCGCGCCTCGCGCAAATTCGCCTCGAGCGCCGCTTCGGGATGTGCGGAATGGCCGCTCTGGACGGCCGCCGCCAGCCGGCCCTGCTCCAGCGAAACCGGCTCTTCCGACGCCGCCTGCACGCGATTGCGCCCGCCGCGCTTGGCCCGGTACAGCGCGGTGTCGGCGGCGGCGAGCAGAACGTCGAGTTCGGTGCCGGCCGGCCCACCCGCGACGCCGATGCTGACAGTGGTTTCCACCGGAGCATCGCCGATGACGATTCCGCTCGCGGCGAAGGCTTCGCGCACGCGCTCGGCCGCCAGCAGCGCCTCGTCCATCGTACACGGCAGCAACACCGCGAACTCCTCGCCGCCGATCCGTCCGCACAGGTCGGTGATGCGCAGCGTATTGGTGACGATGGCGGCGAAACGGCAAAGCACCTCGTCGCCCGCCTGATGACCAAAGCGGTCATTGATCGACTTGAAATGATCGATATCAAGGATCATCACCGTGACCGGACGGCCGGCATCGGCTTCGCGCGCGATCATGCGCGCGGTCGCCTCGGCAAAGCCGCGCCGGTTGAAGACGCCGGTCAAGGGATCGATCGCCGCGGCCGTCTTGTGGGCGCGCACGGTGCGTTCCGACACCAGCATGAAAATCACGAAGACGGTCCCGACCGCGTAAAGCACGAGTTCGATGGCGAAGGCGGCCGCCCAGACGCTGTCCGCGAATGCGAGATCGTCGCCGCCGAAATAGTCGCCGAGGAGGATCGGCAGCATCAGCACGAAGCCGTGCATCACCGGCACCACGAACGAGGGCCAGCGCCGTTTCATCATCTTGCGGCGCTCGGTCAGCAGTTCGCTCGCGGTCAGGACCGCGTAGATCGCGACGATGCCCGCGCCGATCGTCATCCGCATCGCGGGCGTCGACGGCGACAGCAGCAGCATCACCGCCGCCCAGACGAGGCCGCCGGCGACGACGCCGGGCCAGTTCGGCGAGCGGCCGTGAAACACCCGCGCGGCGCCCCAGACCATGCCGCAGGCGACGAAGCCGGCCGCATTGGCGAGAGCCGACAGCGTCTGGCCGATCATCGGGCCGGTCAGCGCCCAGGCGGCAACGGATGCGGCGCCGAGCACATAGGCCGCGCCCCACCATCGCAAGGCCGAAATGTTCTCCTGCCGTCCGAAGAACAGCAGCATGATGCCGAGAAGCGCGGCGACCAGGGTCGCCACGAGATAGAGCGTTGAGGTGTCGAGCGACATTGTGTCGGTACCGGCAATTCGGCGGGCCGGGGTGCGTCGGGAAATCCAAAATCCTCAGCCGCCGCCGAATCTAGGCGGTGCGAATTTGCAATCCGTTTGTATGCACAGGCAACTTTTCAACGAAAATCACTTCAAATGAAAAGTATCATGACACCCACAATAAAAAGGGCGCCCGCAAAGGCGCCCTTTCGTAAAATATTGCCATCGCCCGCGGGCCGCAGCCCGCCCAACCACGGTTAGCGCTTGGAGAACTGGAAGGAACGGCGGGCCTTCGCCTTGCCGTACTTCTTGCGCTCGACCACGCGGGAGTCGCGGGTCAGGAAGCCGCCCTTCTTGAGCACGCCGCGCAATTCCGGCTCGAAATGGGTCAGCGCCTTGGAGAGGCCGTGACGCACCGCGCCGGCCTGTCCCGACAAGCCGCCGCCGGTGACGGTGCAGACGACGTCGTACTGACCGGTCCGCGCCGCGGCGACCAGCGGCTGCTGGATCAGCATGCGCAGCACCGGACGCGCGAAGTAGGTTTCCACCTCGCGGGTGTTGACGATGATCTTGCCGGCGCCCGGCTTGATCCAGACGCGGGCCACCGCGTCCTTGCGCTTGCCGGTGGCGTAAGCGCGGCCGTACTTGTCGACCTTCTTGACGTGCTTGGGCGCCTCGGGAGCGGCCGTCTTGAGCGCCGCCAACTGGTCGAGAGACTGCATGGTATCGGACATGGTTATGCGGCCCTCTTGTTCTTGCGGTTCATGGCGCCGACGTCGATCGCTTCCGGCTGCTGCGCTTCATGCGGATGCTCGGCACCGGCATAAACGCGCAGGTTGCCCATCTGCATGCGGCCGAGCGGACCGCGCGGGATCATGCGCTCGACAGCCTTCTCCACCACGCGTTCGGGGAAGCGCCCCTCGAGGATCGACTTGGCGCTGCGCTCCTTGATGCCGCCGATGAAACCGGTGTGGTGATAGTACACCTTCTGGTCGCGCTTGCGTCCCGTCAGCACCACCTTGGCGGCATTGATGACGATGACATGATCGCCGCAATCGACATGCGGGGTATAGGTCGGGAGGTGCTTGCCGCGCAGCCGCATCGCCACCAGCGAGGCCAGGCGACCGACGACCAGACCATTGGCGTCGATCACGACCCACTTCTTGGTGACTTCGGCGGGCTTTGCCGAAAACGTCTTCATGTGAGGCATTCCTGAAAGGGATTGGACCCGCGCCGGGTGCTGCGGGACGTGGCGAGCTTTTAGATGGCGGGCGGCGCGCCGTCAATGCCCTACCGTCATAAATTCATTCATGAATTCAATTACTTGCAAATATGGTATTTAATTACCTCGAAATTCAACCTGCATTTGGAATGGAATAGGTCGATGTGACATGGGCAATCGGGTCGGGCGACGAGCCCGACAGCAGCGTCACCTCGCCCACCGCCAGCCGCTTGCCGAGCTTGAGCAGCCGCGCCGCGGCGAGCACATCCTGGCCCGGCTGGCCCTTGCGCAGGAAATTGATGTTGAGATTGGTGGTCACCGCGAGGCCAACCGGGCCGATGGCGGACAGCAGCACCACATACATCGCCAGGTCCGCGAGGAACATCAGCGTCGGCCCGGACACGGTGCCGCCGGGACGCAGCATGCGCTCGCTATATTGCTGGCGCACGAGGCACGTCGCGCCGTCGGCGCTCTCGATCGAGACGTCTCCCATGCCGACCGCCTGCGGAAACTCCTTTTGCAGGAACGCTTCCAGTTCGGCGACGCTCATCTTCGCAACGGCCATGCTCTCCTCACCTGCTCTCACGCGTGGAGCGCGGATTTGACATTCGCGTGCGAGGGTCGCAAAGCCAATGCCACATCCCGGGCTTCATCGCATCGATCTTTGCGCGTGGCTGCCGGGTCCCTACATCTGCAACGGCTCAGCCGGAACGGGTGCAGATGTTTGAATCCAACCACGGGCTGCCCTCTGTTACAGTACGATGACGCTTCTGCACAGATGATGGATCGCATAATGACCGCCCCAGCCCTTCGCGCCCCGCTCTCCCCTGCTCCGATCCTGCTCCGCGAACAGGTCGGCGATGTCGCGGTGCTGACGCTGAACCGCCCCGAGGCGCGCAATTGCCTGTCGCAGGCCCTGATCGCCGACCTGCACGCGGCCATCGACGAACTGCGGCAGGACAACGCGGTGCGCGCGGTGGTGATCGCGGCCGCCGGCAAGGCGTTTTCCTCCGGGCACGATCTCAAGGAACTGACCGCGCGCCGCGCCGATGCCGACGGCGGCCGCGCGTTCTTCGCATCCATCATGAATGCCTGCAGCGCGATGATGCAAAGCATCGTGCAATTGCCGAAGCCGGTGGTCGCCGCGGTGCAGGGCATCGCCACCGCCGCCGGCTGCCAACTGGTCGCGAGCTGCGATCTCGCCATCGCCTCCGACCAGGCGAGCTTCGCAACACCCGGCGTCGATATCGGCCTGTTCTGCTCGACGCCGATGGTGGCGCTGTCGCGCAACGTGCCGCGCAAGCAGGCGATGGAGATGCTGCTGACCGGCGAGCCGGTGAATGCGGCGCGCGCGCGTGAGATCGGCCTCGTCAATCGCGTCGTCGCCCATGGCAGCGAACGGGAAGCCGCCATCGCACTGGCGCAGCAGATCGCGCGCAAATCGGCGCATACCATCAGGATCGGCAAGGAGGCCTTCTATCGCCAGGCCGAGATGAGTCTCGCCGACGCCTATCGCTTCGCCTCCGAGGTGATGACCGAGAACATGATGGCGCGCGATGCCGAAGAAGGCATTTGTGCCTTCGTTGAAAAGCGCGTACCGACATGGCAGGACCGCTAGAAACGCCCTCGCCGCAGCATCGGCGGCATAACAGACATCCGTCGTGATTGCCGGCATCGGAAAGCCATCCAGCAGGCTACGATGAACCAGCCGGATGATTTCGCCGCGATATTCCGCAATGACGACTTCATGACATGATCGCGTGACCCATGAACCACGATACCTACGACGACAATTACATCCGCGGCATCCTGAACAACGTGAAGACCATCGCGATGGTCGGCGCCTCGCCCCTGAACGTGCGGCCGAGTTACTTCGCGTTCAAGTATCTGGCGCAGCGCGGCTACGACATGATCCCGGTCAATCCGGGCCAGGTCGGCAAATCGCTCGAAGGCAGGCCGTTCGTCGCCTCGTTGAAGGATATCGACCGGCCGGTCGACATGGTGGACATCTTCCGCAACTCGGAGGTGGCGCTGCAGGTCGTCAAGGATGCGCTGACGCTGAACCCGCTGCCGAAGGTGATCTGGATGCAGCTCGGCGTGCGCAATGACGAGGCCTGCGCGCTCGCCGAGGCCGCCGGGCTGAAAGTGGTGATGAATCGCTGCCCGAAGATCGAATACGGCCGGCTGTCGTCGGAGATTTCATGGATGGGCGTCAACTCGCGCACGCTGAGCTCGAAGCGCGCGCCGATCCCGACGCAGGGCATGCGGCTGTCGCTCAACCGAGTCAGTTTCGGCGGCGGCCATACCTCGGCCGCCGATCGCGCCGCGCAGCCCAAAGATAACAAGAACAATAATGCTTGAATCCCGAATTCGGCATCAATCCGTTCTCCATGCTGTGCTATGCGCAGCATAATGGCGCAGTTATTGCGGCTCGACTTGACGCCGCGCGGCCGGATCAGCAGCATGCCGGTCCGCTGAACCTCTTCAAGCAACAGGACCACAGAATGACCGACCGCCTTCCCGGATTTGCCACGCTCGCGATTCATGCCGGCGCGCAGCCGGATCCGACCACCGGCTCACGTGCGACGCCGATCTACCAGACGACATCGTTCGTCTTCAACGACGCCGATCACGCGGCCTCGCTGTTCGGCCTGCAGGCGTTCGGCAACATCTATACGCGCATCGGCAACCACACCAACGCCGTGCTGGAAGAGCGCGTCGCCGCGCTCGAAGGCGGCACCGCTGCGCTGGCCGTGGCGTCCGGCCACGCGGCGCAGGTGGTCACCTTCCAGTCGCTGCTGCAACCGGGCGATGAATTCATCGCCGCGCGCCAGGCCTATGGCGGCACGATCAACCAGTTCACGCATACGTTCAAAAGCTTCGGCTGGAACGTGGTGTGGGCCGACGCCGATGATATCGCCAGCTTCGAGCGCGCGCTGTCGCCGCGCACCAAGGCGATCTTCATCGAGTCGATCGCCAATCCCGGCGGCTCGATCACCGACATCGAGGCGGTCTCCGCCATCGCCCGCAAGGCTAACGTGCCGCTGATCGTCGACAACACGCTGGCGACGCCGTACCTGATCCGCCCGATCGATCATGGCGCGGACATCGTGCTGCATTCGGCGACGAAGTTCCTCGGCGGCCACGGCAACTCGATCGCGGGAATCATCGTCGATGCCGGTACCTTCGACTGGTCGCGTGACGACCGGTATCCGATCCTCAGCGCGCCGCGTCCCGAGTATCACGGCATCAAGCTGCACGAGACCTTCGGCAACTTCGCCTTCGCCATCGCCTGCCGCGTCATCGGCCTGCGCGATCTCGGCCCCGCGCTGTCGCCGTTCAATGCCTTCATGATCCTCACCGGCATCGAGACTCTGCCGCTGCGCGTGCAGCGGCACTCCGACAATGCCAAGGCGGTTGCGGAGTTTCTCTCCACGCATCCGGCGGTCGCGGCGGTGAACTATTCCGGCCTGCCCAGCAGCCGCTACTATAACCTGACGCGCAAATATGCACCGAAGGGCGCAGGCGCCGTCTTCACCTTCAGCCTCAAGGGCGGCTATGACGCCGGCGTCAACCTGGTGTCGAACCTGAAGCTGTTCTCGCATCTCGCCAATATCGGCGATACGCGCTCGCTGGTGATCCATCCGGCCTCGACGACGCATAGCCAGCTCGCCGACGACGCCAAGACCCAGGCCGGAGCGGGTCCCGACATCGTTCGCGTGTCGATCGGCAT